>NZ_JBFTMQ010000004.1:0-406576 GCF_056397045.1 Arthrobacter sp. 05N429 | reverse complement strand
CGCCCGGTCCCATTCCGAACCCGGAAGCTAAGACCCACAGCGCCGATGGTACTGCACCCGGGAGGGTGTGGGAGAGTAGGTCACCGCCGGAACATCATTACACGGTCGAGAGCCCCAACCACAGGTTGGGGCTCTCCCGCATTTAACCCACAAACCACAACCAGAACCCTCCCGCACCTCCTGCCGGCCACACCCGCACCCTCCTGCACCGCCGGCGGCATAAAACCCGGCCCTCCCGCACATCCTGCCGGAGCGTCCAGGACAACCCGCCATCGCCGGCGACCCGGTGCCATCACGCGCAGAAGCCGAACCGCATGCGACAGGCCAGCAGCCGGCCGGATGCCGCCGTCGTCGGCCTCAGGGACGGGCGCGGCAGCGCCGCCCCGGATAGCGCCGGATTTGCGGGAGCATCGGGGCGGATGCCGCCGGAGCTGCGGGAGCGTCCGCTGATGGCGAAATAATGCCTCGAAAGGCGCCGATTCGCGGGTTTTTCCTCAAAAAAGGCCGAAAACACGCGGAATTTGCCACCTCGGCGGCAGCAAGCTGGTAAGTTTTCGGACAGTGGCTTGTGCGCATGCCGTGTGCAGGCTCCAGAAATCATGACCGTCCAGGAGGACATAAATGGCTAAGAACCGTAGTGAACTTGTTGCAGAGGTAGCAGGCAAGGCCGGCACCAGCCAGGCAGCCGTCAACTCCGTGCTGGATGCACTGTTCGAGGTCTTCGAGACCTCTGTCGCCGCGGGCGAAAAGATCACCATCCCGGGCTGGCTCGCAGTTGAGCGCACCGACCGTGCAGCTCGCACCGGCCGCAACCCGCAGACCGGCGAGACCATCCAGATCGCCGCGGGCCACAGCGTTAAGCTGACCGCCGGCTCCAAGCTGAAGGCTGCGGTCTCCAAGAAGAAGTAGTCTTCTTGAATGCTTGAAAGGAGCGGCGACCCTCTGGGTCGCCGCTCCTTTTTGGTTAAGCGGCGTCCGGCAACGGCGCCCGGGTGTTTTCGGGCAGCTGCCGATTCGGTGAGCAGGCGGGGCGTGGCGGACAATGGACTTGTGCCTTCCGCAGCAAATCCCCGTGCCACCGCAACCGCTCCCACCCCGACCGGGGGAGGGAGGGGCCCTGTTGCGGGTCCCGCCGGGATCTCCCGGCCCTGGCTGTTCGCGGGCCTGGCTGGCCTGTTCCTGGGACTTATCGCCGCCCTGCTGTTCTCCGGTGCAGCAGCAGCCCGGGAGGTTTCTGATCCGGGTGCACTGGTCCGCTGGGGTCTTCCGGTCAGTAAGGCCGTCCACAACGTCGCGCTGGCCACCGTGATCGGCGGGCTGCTCTTTGCCGTCGGAATCCTGCCCCGCTCGCTGGCCCTCTCGCGGTCCAAGGCCACGGACGCCCCGGAGCACCCGGCCTTCACCCGCGCGCTGGCAGTCGCCGCCGCGGCGGGCGCCGTCTGGACCCTGTCGGCGATTGCGGTCCTGGTGCTGAGCTACTCGGACATCGCCGGGCAGGGCATCTCGGGGGATCCGGAATTCACCCGTTCCCTGGTCTACTTCATGACCGACATCGAGACCGGCCGCGCCTGGCTGGCCGTGGTCATCATCGCCGCAGTCGTCACCACGGCGCTCTTCGGCGTCCGCTCCCTGGGCGGCCTCGCCGCCACCCTGGTGCTCGCGCTCATCGGGCTGGTCCCCTCAGCGCTGATCGGGCACTCCGCCAGCGCAGCCGACCACGAGGGCGCCATCAACTCGCTCGGCCTGCACCTGGTGGGCGTATCGGCCTGGGTCGGCGGCATCATCATCCTCGCGCTGCTGTCCGGTGTGCTGGGAGCCTCTGCGTCCGGCGCGAAGACCGGCGGCCGCCCGGACATCACCGAACCGACGCTGCGCCGGTTCTCCGCCCTGGCCGGATTCGCCTTCATCCTCGTCTTCGCCTCCGGCGTGATCAATTCCAGCATCCGACTCACGTCCTGGAGCGACCTCTTCGGTTCGGCCTACGGGCAGCTGATCCTGGCTAAGACGGCGGCGACCCTCGTCCTCGGCGGCATCGGCCTGATGCACCGGCGCTGGGTCATCCCGCAGCTGGTCAGCAAAACAGGCGGTCTGTCCGCCCGCCGCGTGCTTTGGCAGCTCATCGCGGTCGAGCTGCTCGTGATGGGAACGACGTCGGGCGTCGCCGTCGCGCTCGGCCGCTCCGCGCCGCCGCAGGGCGAGACGCTGGCCCCCAACGCCACCCCGGCCTTCATCGTCTCCGGCTACGACCTGCCGCCCGAACTTACCCCAGAGCGCTGGCTGACCGAATGGCGGCCCGACTGGCTCTGGGTCGCCGTCGCCGTCTTTGGCCTGGTGGCCTACATCCTCGGCATGCGGAAGGTGCTCCGGCGCGGGGACTCCTGGTCCTGGTTCCGGGCCGTCAACTGGGTGATCGGGCTCGGGGTCCTCACCTACGTGACGTCCGGTCCGCCGGCGGTCTACGGCCGGGTGCTGTTCTCGGCGCACATGGTGGACCACATGGCACTGACCATGGTGGCGCCCATCTTCCTCGTCCTCGGCGCCCCCGTGACCCTGGCCCTGCGCGCGCTCACGCCGCGGCGGGACAGTTCCCGCGGCCCGCGCGAATGGCTGCTCATCCTCATCCACTCGAAGTTCTCCCAGCTCGTCACACACCCGCTGTTCGCCGCCGCTAACTTCGCCGGCTCGATCGTGCTGTTCTACTACTCGGACGCTTTCGGGTATGCGATGCGGGACCACGTGGGCCACGAGCTGATGAACCTGCACTTCGCCCTGACCGGCTACATCTTCGTGCTGACCATGATCGGCACCGACCCCCTGCCCCGGCGGGCGCCATACCCCATGCGGCTGCTGCTCCTGCTGGCCACGATGGGCTTCCACGCCTTCTTCGGCGTCGCGATCATGGGCGGCACCGGGCTGCTGGCCGCGGACTACTTCGGCAACCTCGGCCGGACCTGGGGCGAATCGGCCCTGCTGGACCAGCAGCTGGGCGGCGCGGTGGCCTGGGGCATCGGCGAAGTGCCCACGCTGCTGGTGGCGATCGGCGTCGCCGTCCAGTGGTCCCGCTCCGATGCGCGCGAATCCAAACGCACCGACCGGGCGGCGGACAGGAATAACGACGCCGATCTCACCGCTTACAACGATATGTTTGCCAAGCTGGCCGAGCGCGATGCCCGGCTGGCCGAACGCAACTCAAAGCTGGAAGGACGCTCATGACCGAAACCGTACGCACCCACCTCCGGGTCCGGGCCTCCGAGCTGGTGGGCCGCAACTGGCTCAACACTGGCGGCAAGTCCCTGGACCTGGAATCCCTGCGCGGCAAGATCGTGCTGCTGGACTTCTGGACCTTCTGCTGCATCAACTGCCTGCACGTGCTGGATGAACTGCGCCCGCTCGAGCAGCAGTACTCCGACGTCCTTGTCACGGTCGGCGTGCACTCTCCCAAGTTCGAGCACGAGGCGGACCCGGTGGCGCTGGCCGCCGCCGTCGAGCGTTACGAGATCCGCCACCCGGTCCTGGACGATCCCGAGCTGGACACCTGGAAGGCCTACACCGCGCGCGCCTGGCCCACGCTGGTGGTCATCGACCCCGAGGGCTACATCGTGGCGCACCTCTCCGGCGAGGGCCACGCCGACGGCCTCGCCGTGCTCATCCCGGAGCTGATCGCCGAACACGAGGCCAAAGGCACCCTGCACCGCGGCGACGGGCCGTATGTGGCGCCGGAGCCGACGTCGGGCACCTTGCGGTTCCCCGGCAAGGCGCTGTTCCTCCCCGACGGCCGCGGCGTCGGAAGCGCCTCGGAAGCCGGTTCCTGGCTGGTCACGGACACCGGACACCACCGCCTCGTGGAGCTCTCGACCGATTTCCAGACCGTGCTGGCCACCTACGGCTCCGGTGACAAGGGCCATTCCGACGGCAACGCGGCCACAGCCCGCTTCAACGAACCCCAGGGCCTGGTGCTGCTCCCGGACGACGTCGCCGCCGAGACCGGCTACGACGTCGTGATTGCCGACTCCGTGAACCACCGGCTCCGCGGGCTGTCCCTCACGGACGGGACCGTCAGCACCCTGGCCGGCAACGGCGTGCAGCGGCTCCTCGAGACGGGCCCGGCCCGGGTGGACGAGGAGGGCGCCGCTTATGGCGCCCGCCTGGAGGCGGACCCGCTGCGGGTTTCCCTCAGCTCGCCCTGGGACGTTGTCTGGTCCACCAAGCTGAACGCGGTCGTGGTGGCGATGGCCGGCGTGCACCAGATCTTCAGTTTCGACCCGCGCTCCGGCGCCGTGTCCATCATCGCCGGCAACGGCCTCGAAGGCCTGTTGGACGGCCCTGCCGAGGAAGCCTGGTTCGCCCAGTCCTCCGGCCTCGCCGAGGATGCCGACGGCAACATCTGGGTGGCGGACTCCGAGACCTCCGCCCTGCGCAAGCTCGTGATCGCCGACGGCGGTTCGGTTACCGTCGAGTCAGCCGTCGGCAAGGGCCTGTTCGACTTCGGTTTCCGCGACGGCCCCGCCTCTGAGGCGCGGCTGCAGCATCCCTTGGGGGTGACGGTGCTCCCGGACGGTTCGGTGGCGATCGCCGACACGTACAACGGCGCCGTCCGCCGCTACGACCCGTCCTCCGGCACGGTCTCCACGCTGGCGCGCGGACTGTCCGAGCCCTCCGACGTGATCGTGGACCACACCCAGGTGGCCGGCGCGGAGCCGCTCCTGGTGGTGGTCGAGGCGAACAAGCACCAGCTGGTCTATGTGCCAATCCCCAAGGAAGCGCAGCAGGTGGACGAGGGCGCGGCGCAGACCCACAGGCCCAAGAGCCCCGTGGCCCCCGGTCTGCTGGAACTGGCCGTCCGTTTCACCGCGCCGACCGGCCAGAAGCTGGACGACCGCTGGGGCGACCCGACCCAGCTGAAGATCTCCTCCACCCCACCGGAGCTGCTCGTGTCCGGCGGCGGAACGTCTGTGGGGCTGCAGCGCACCCTGGAGCTGTCCTCCGACGTTCCCGAGGGCGTGCTGCACATTACCGCCCGCGCCGCGGCCTGCGACGGCCCGGAGGACGCCGACGGCGAGATCCCGGATCACGCCGCCTGCCACCTGTACCAGCAGGACTGGGGCATCCCGGTGCTGCTGCAGGCCGACGGGGACACCGAGCTGGTGCTGGACCTGCGCGGAATGGACTGACCTCCGCCCGGGGTGGCCCGGTTTTGGCTGCTGTTCGTGACGCTGGCGTCACGGGCAGCAGCCTTTTGGGTTTAACAGGCCCCCGGATCCGCAGAATTTCGGGGATTCGACGCCTCGGCGGCCCTAAAACAATGCTCCCCGTGACGTGAAGATGTCCACATAGAAGGTCAACGGACTGCCGGCGACGCGTGACGGGGGAAACGATGGCCCCATGGATGTCTTGCGGGCTTTGGCCATCTGCGGGGGAGCGGCCCGGCGGCCTGCGCTGGCCCGCTTGGGGATCGACGACGCCGCGCTACGTCGGGCGGTAAGGGCCGGCGTCCTGCAGCCGAACCGCGGCCTCTATGCGCTCCCGACGGCGGCCCCGGACCATGTGGCGCTGCTGCAGCACCGCCAGCTCCTCACATGCAGCAGCGCGGCTCCCTTCTACCGGCTCTGGTCCATGAACTCCACCGGGCCCATCCATGTGCAGCACAGACGCGGTGAAGCCTTCGAAGGGCAGATTGGCCACTTCGGCCTGCTCCTGGAGCCGCATCCGCACCGGCCGGTTGCTGCCCTGGGCGACGTGCTCCTCCACGCGCTGAGGTGCCTGCCGTTCGCTGAATCCTTGGTCATGGTGGACTGCGCCGTCGGCCGGGGCGATATGACAGTCGGGTTCCTGCGGGAGCGACTCCCCGGGAAGCGCAACGGCCGCGCCCGCCAGGTCCTGGACTGGGTGGACGGTGGTGCCGAATCCATGCTGGAGACCCTTGCCAGGACGTATTTCCGCCAGGCGGGCATCAGCGTGGAAACGCAAGTCCACATTGATGGCGTCGGATACGTGGATCTCCTGCTGGAGGGCAGGCTGATTGTGGAGCTGGATGGACGCCATCACGGTGAGTGGACCCAGGTCAAGAAAGACCAGCGGCGCAACAACGTATCCGTAGTCCGTGGCTACTCCGTGCTCCGGTACTACTACGACGACGTCGTGCACCACCCGGCGCTGATGCTGGCCGAGGTCCGGGCAGTCCTCGCCGGGGTGAATCTGCAGGTCTAGGTGTCACGGCAGGCAGGTTTTTGGCAGCGGGAAACCACTTTTTTCGCGGAATGACGGGGTGCGGCGCGGCTGGCTGGGCCAAAAGACTGCCTGGCGTGACGCCCGGACGCCCTGGGTGCCGCCGCAGCCGGGGCTAGTAGCTCAGGAGCGGGGTGACTTTGACGGTTTCGGCGTCGATGTCCAGGCGCGTGGTGAAGCTGAAATCGTGGATAGCGTTGAGTTCAGTCACGGCCCCGGTGAACAGGTCCACCTGCTGGGCCTTGATCTGGGCTTTGCCGTTCAGGGGCGCCACCACCCAGCGTCCGCCGAAGGGCTCGATGCTGACGGTGGGGTACTCCGTGATGCTCCAGTCGATGGTGCCGTCGACGACGCGGTTGTTGGTGGTGTGGTAGAACGGGCAGTCCGGCTGGAGCTTCTGCTGCTTGTCGGCGGTGTCGGCGCAGGTGTCCAGGAACTCCTTCACCTTGCTGCCCACGGCGTCCTTCAGCCCGTCCGTGGCCTCGGTCATCAGGTTCAGCGGGGCTGCGGGGACCTCGCGGCCGGACAGCGTGGCCTTGGTGGACGGGGCGGAGAAGTACTCACCGGCCAGTGAGGCCTCGTACTCGCCGGGGTAGAAGACGGCGAAGGAGTTGCGGCCGTTGGGCATGTTCACCGGCACCCCGTTGAGCGTGGCCTCATTGGCGTTGACCACAGTGACGTCCAGGACCGGAAGGGCGGCGGGGACAATGGCCCACCTGTGGAAGAACAGCCAGTCCGTGCCGGACTTTTCCAGCAGGAACTCCGTCCGCAGTGTGCTGCCGTCAATCGTGTATTCAACCGGGACCATGACCCGGTTGCCACCGCGGTCCTCCGCCTCGCCGTACTTCACACCGCTGATCCGCGCGGCGGCGGTCTGCAATGCCGTCCCGTCCAGCATCGCCGCGCTGCTTTGGGGCACGGTGGCGTGCAACAAGCCGAGGGCTTTCTCGCCCTCGCCCTTCTGCAAGGCGTCGAGATATTCGCGGACAGGCTGCTGCGGGCTCGCAATGGAGTTGTTCACGATATTGATCGCGACGACGCCCGCGGCCACGGCAAGCATCAGGCCCAGCAGCCACCCGGCTGCGATCCTGACCAACGCCTGACTCATTTGCACTTACCTTACGTTACCTGCACCCCACAGGAATCCCCTTGTCACAAGGGCCCCATGTGACAAGGTCCGCTCAGCGGCGGCGCTTTAGCGGCGGCGCTTGGGGGCCGTGCCGAAGACGCCGCGGAGCAGTTCGCGGCCGAGCTGGGTCCCCAGCGAGCGGGCCATGCTCTTGAGCCCGCCGCCGAGGGCGCCGCCCAGAGCGCCGGCAAGGTCCCCGGCCGTGCCGCCGTCGTCCGCGGGTTGCCGCTGCGGCTGGCGGGGTGACTGGCGCTGAGGTTCCTGGCGGGTCTCTTGAGATGCGGGAGCGGGCGCGGGCAGGCTGCTGGGGCGGCCCAATATGTCCTCCTCGATCCGCCGCGCCTCCGCGTCGACACCGGACGTGCCGGCGCCGGGAGCCGGTGACTCCGCCTCGCCGCTGTCCGCCGCTGCCTTCCCGGAGATCTTCTCGTACGCGGAGACGTTGTCGACGGCGGTGCCGTACTTGGGCAGCAGCGCCGAGCCGGCCACGGTGCTCGAGATCAGGGCGTCGGCGCTGGGACCCATGACGGATTCGGGCGCGCGCAGGCGGGTGAGCGCCACCGGCGTCGGGGCGCCCTTTTCGTTCATGACGGTGATGACCGCCTCGCCGATGCCGGCCGAGGTGAGTGTCTCCTCAAGGTCGTAGTCGCTCATCGGGAACGTGGAGACGGTGGCTTTGAGCGCCTTGGCGTCCTCCGGCGTGTAGGCCCGGAGGGCGTGCTGCACCCGGTTGGCGAGCTGCCCCAAAACCTCCGCGGGGACATCCTTGGGGGTCTGGGTGACGAAGAAGATGCCGACGCCTTTGGACCGGATCAGGCGCACGGTGGTGGTGATGGCGTCCAGGAATGCCTTAGAGGCGTCGTTGAACAGCAGGTGGGCCTCGTCCAGGAAGAACACCAGCTTCGGCTTGTCCAGGTCGCCGGCCTCGGGTAGGTCCTCGAACAGGTCGGCCAGCAGCCACATCAGGAAGGTGGAGAACAGCATCGGCTTGGTCTGCAGGGTGGGCAGTTCCAGGCAGGTGATGACGCCGCGTCCGTCGGGGACCGTGCGCATCAGTTCGGCGGTGTCGAACTCGGGTTCGCCGAAGAACTTCTCCATGCCCTGCGCCTCGAGCGTGATGAGTTCACGGAGGATCACGCCGGCCGTCGCCTTCGACAGCCCGCCGAGTTCCTCGAGTTCGTCCTTGCCTTCGGCGGAGGTGAGGAACTGGATGACGGCGCGCAGGTCTTTCAGGTCGATCAGTTCGAGGTTGTTCTTGTCGGCGAAGTGGAACACCAGCTGCAGGCTCGATTCCTGCGTGTCGTTGAGCTCCATGATGCGGGAGAGCAGGATGGGCCCGAAGGACGTGATGGTGGCGCGCACCGGGATCCCGTTGCCGTCGCCGCCCAGGGCCAGGAATTCCACCGGGAACGTCTTGCCGGACCAGGGCTGGCCGATCCCTGCCGTGCGGGCCAGCAGTTTTTCGCTGCCCGCGGCGGCAGTGGCCAGCCCGGACAGATCGCCCTTGATGTCCGCCAGGAAAACCGGGACCCCGGCGGCGGAGAGCTGTTCGGCCATCATGTGCAGCGTGACGGTCTTGCCCGTGCCGGTGGCTCCGGCCACCAGCCCGTGGCGGTTCATCATCGAGAGCGGCAGCCGGACGGGGGCGTCCTTGTGGACCTCGCCGTCGATGATCGCGGCGCCGAGTTCAATCGTGGGGCCCTCGAGGGTGTACCCCTTCTGGATGGTGGCGACTTTATCTGCAGTGGATTTGATGGCCATGCGGACAGCTTAGCCGGGTCCGGCAACCCGGACCCGGCTTCGGCGGGGTCGCTACCCGGCCAGGGCCTTGAGGACTTCCTGCGCCACGTCCTCGCTGGACTGCGGGTTCTGGCCGCTGATCAGATTGCCGTCGCGCACCACATGGGAGCTCCAGGCGGCGGCGGTCTCGACGACGGCGCCTTTGTCCCGCAGCACGTCCTCCACGAACCACGGCGTGTTGGGCCCGGTGCCGCCGCCCAGTTCCTCTTCGTTCGTGAATACGGTGAGGCTGCGTCCCGCGAAGGCGAACGTACCGGCGTCGTCGGTGGCGCTCAGCAGACCGGCCGGGCCGTGGCAGAACGGCGCGATGATGGTGCCGGCCGTGTTGGCCGCCACCAGGATTTTGCCGAGGTTCGCGTCCTGGTAGAGATCGGCCATGGGGCCGTGGCCGCCGGGCAGGACGATCGCGTCGTAGCCGGAGGGGTCGACGTCGGCCAGCGCCAGCGGCGCGGACAGCTCGGCGTCGATCCCGGCGAGGTACTTGCGGAAGCTGTCGGCGCGGTCCTGGCCACCGGCGGACTCGGCAGCAAGGCTCACCTCGTCCACTGTGGGCTTGGCGCCGCCGGGGGTGGCGATGTGGACGGTGTGCCCGGCGTTGCGGAGGGTCTGGTGTGAAACCACCAGTTCCTCGGCCCAGTAGCCGGTGGGGTGTTTGCTGCCGTCCCGCATCGTGAGGGAATCGGCGGCGGATACGACCATCAGAATGCTTGCCATGTGAGGCTCCTGTTCTGCCGGCCAGCGGGCCGGCGTTGGAAAGTGAAGGGACTTAGGGGCGGCAACTCCCTCAGCCTGCTGAGTATTCCAACCGCCGACGCGCACGGCGGGTTTCCCGGCCCGGGGCAGGGGCCGGTCGTAAGCTGGGGCATGGCTACCCGGGTATTGACGAAGCTGGTTTCTGCCGCCATCACGCTTGGCCTTGTCCTCCTGGGCGGTGGAACGGCCAGTGCGGCCCCGCCCCGAAATGCCGAGCCGGTCGGCATCGACGTTTCTTGGCCCCAATGCGGCAAGACCCTCCCCAAACAGCCGGCTTTCGCGATCGTCGGCGTGAACAACGGCCTCGCCAACACCACCAACCCGTGCCTGCCGGCCCAGCTCACCTGGGCGAACACCGCCCCGTCCCCGGCCCTCACGGCCCAGCCTCGGGTGGCGCTGTACGTCAATACGGCCAACCCGGGCCTCCAGGGCTCATGGTGGCCGAGTTCCAATCGCTACGGCGGTGCCGACGTTGCCAACCCGTATGGTGTCTGCGGCAGCGGCGAGGGCGATTTCCGGGCCTGCTCCTACATGTACGGCTATGCGAAGGCTTACGACGACGCCACCATCCGCGGCGTCGACAATCCGGAAAAGTACCTGTGGTGGCTGGACGTGGAGACCGAAAACAGCTGGCAGCCGGACAAGACCTCCAACGTCGCCGACCTCGAAGGCATGGCCGCCTACTTCAAGAGCATCAACGCGAAAGTCGGGCTGTATTCCACGGGGTACCAGTGGAACCAGATTGCCGGCACGGTTCCGGCAAGCAGCCCGCTCGCCGGCTTGCCGAGCTGGCTCGCCGGCGCGCGGTCCCTCACGGGTGCCAAAGCCAACTGCTCTTTGCCGGCGCTGACCCCCGGCGGCCGCGTCGCGGTGACCCAGTACATCTCCGCGGGGCTGGACTACAACTATTCGTGCCCCTGAGCGGCCGCCGGCTACATGGGGAGCGCCACAGCCGGGGCAGAAATAACCCGGGGCCCGGCGTCGTTGTCGCCAGTGTGAGCGTGCCGTGATCCGGCGCGGCACCTGAATCTTCCCCGCTACGAAAGGCCGGCTTTTCCGTGACTGTTCCGCTTTCCATCCTTGACCTGGCAACCATCGGCAAGGACCAGACGGCGGCAGAAAGCCTCGCGGGAAGCGTCGCGATGGCGCAACTTGCCGAGAAGCTGGGGTACCGGCGGGTCTGGTATGCCGAGCACCACAACATGTCGGCCATCGCCTCCTCGGCCACCAGCGTGCTGATCGCCCACGTCGCCGCGCAGACCGGGAGCATCCGCCTCGGCGCCGGCGGCGTGATGCTGCCCAACCATTCCCCGCTGACCATCGCTGAGCAGTTCGGCACCCTCGAAACCCTGCACCCGGGACGCATCGACCTGGGCCTGGGCCGTGCACCCGGCAGCGACCAGAACACGCTGCGGGCCCTGCGCCGCGACCCGATGTCCTCGGACAGCTTCCCGCAGGACGTGCTGGAACTCCAGGGCTACCTGACCGGCCCCACCCGCATCCAGGGCGTGGAAGCCACCCCGGGCAAGGGCACCAATGTGCCGCTGTACATCCTGGGATCCTCGCTGTTCGGCGCCAGGCTCGCCGCGCAACTGGGCCTGCCCTACGCCTTCGCCTCGCACTTCGCGCCCAACGCGCTGCAGGACGCCGTCGCCATCTACCGCCGCGACTTCCAGCCCTCCGCGCAACTGGACGCCCCGCACGTGATCGCCGGCGTCAACGTGATCGCGGCGGATTCCGCGGCCGAGGCGCAGGAGATGTTCCGGGCAACCAAACGCGCCCGCGTCTCGCTGTTCTTCGGCAACGGCCGTGAGTTCAGCGACGACGAGGCGGACATGATCCTGGACTCGCCGCAGGGCCAGCACGTGGCCCAGATGATGAAGTATTCCGCCGTCGGCACCCCGGACGCCGTGCTGGAATACCTGGACGAATTCACCGCCCACGCCGACGCCGACGAGCTGATCGTCGCGCACCAGAGCACGGGCACGGAGGCCCGGCTGCGCTCGGTGCAGCTCCTCGCCGACGTCGCCGGACTGGTCCGGGTTTAGCCTTAGGGGTCGGCGCCCGCGCCGCCGTCGGGTGCCACCCGGCCCCGTCACGCACGGCAGGCTTTTGCGGGGCTCGACGCCGTCCTGCCGCGGATTGGCGCGGCGGGAGGGCTTCTTGGTCGCCGAAGACCTGCCCTGAGTGACGCGGGTCCCGGCGGCCCGGCGGATGTTACACACCCGCAACCGCCGGGACACCCAGGGGAAATCGAGCCGGGCGGATACTGGAAGTACGTCCCGCGGGGACGGTCTCATGCAGGCATTGGGGACGACTCGAAGGACTCCGCGCATGCCCACTCCGCTCAACCAGTCCCTGGCCGACTCTGCCCTCCTGACGAAATCCCTGCCGCTGGGCCTGCTCCGCGCCTTTGTGCAAACCAACGCCGCCGACGACGGGCTGACGCCGCAACTGCTGGCCGAACTCAAGATCCTGGCCCGCACCCCGGGGCTGCTCGTGGCCTGCAACTACGGCGGGACCCTGTGCGAAGCGGAAGGAATCTCCACCGAGACCCTGCCACTGGGCGGTGCGGCGATTGCCCTCCGGGCGCTGGCCGCCCTCCCGAACACCCACGCGGCTGTCATCTCGGGGCGTTCCCTGCGTGACCTGGCCGCCGTCTCACGGCTCCCGGCCGAGGTGCACCTCGTCGGTTCGCACGGCGCCGAGTTCGACATGGGCTTCGCCCACGGGTTGTCCCTGGCCACCGAATCCGTGCTGCAGCAGGCCAGCCAGGCCCTCGCCGAAACCGTGGGCGCCTACCGCGGCATCACCATCGAGCGCAAGCCGGTCGCAGTGTCCGTGCACACCCGCCCGGCCGCCCCCGACGTCGTCGCGCTGGCCACCCAGCAGGCGGAGGAAATCGCCCGGGCGCACGGGCTGAACTTCATTGTCGACGGCTCCGTCCTGGACCTGTCCGTGGTGGAACCGTCCAAGGCCGCCGCCATGGAGCACCTCCGGTCCATGCTGGGGGTCAGCGCCGCCCTCTACGCCGGGGACGCCTCCAGCGACGAGGCCGCCATGGCCACGCTGCGCGGCCCCGACCTGGGCCTGCGCGTCGGCGCGGGACAGACCGTAGCGGCGCACCGGCTGCGGGATCCGGAGTCCTTCGCCCGGGTCCTGGGCATCCTCTTTGAACTCCGCCGGGCCTGGCTGTTCGGGGAGGACGCCGTCGGTCTGGAGCGGCACTCGATGATCGGCAACGGCTCCTCCACCGCGCTCATCACACCGGACGCCAGGATCTGCTGGATGAGCCACCCCCTGCCGGACTCGGGATCCCTCTTTGCCCACCTCCTCGGCGGCGACGCGGCGGGCCATTTCTCGGTGGAACCGGTGAAGGCCTCGCAGGTCCTGGGCCAGCGCTATGTGGACAGCACCATGATCGTGGAAACCCGCTGGGCCGACGTCACCGTCACGGACTACCTGGAGCCTGCGCCGGACGGCATCACCAGCCTGGTCCGGGTGCTCTCCGGCACGGGCACGGCGCGGATTGTCTTTGCCCCGCGCCCGGACTACGCCAACGCCCCGTTCAGCATGGAAGCCCGCGGCCCGGAGCTGCACGTTGTCGGGACCGCGGACCCGATCATCCTGCTCGCCCCCGGCGTCGGCTTCACCATCACTTCGGACGGCCGCCATGCCACCGCCACGGCCGACGTCGAGCTGCGGTACGGCCCGGTGGTGCTGAACCTGCGCTGCGGCGACACGGAACCCCAGCGGGCGGAACCGCCGGAGGAGAACTCGCGCCGCGCTGCCGTCGCGCATCATTCCCGGCGCTGGGTGCAGGCACTGCAGCTGCCGGCCGTGAAACCCTCCCTGGTCCGCCGGTCGGCCCTGGTGCTCCGCGCCCTGGTCCATGAGCCCACCGGCGCCGTGCTGGCCGCGCCCACCACCTCGCTGCCGGAGGGGATCGGCGGCACCCGGAACTGGGACTACCGGTACTGCTGGCTGCGGGACGGCTCCATGACGGTCAACGCGCTGGTGGACCTCGGCTCCACCGCGGAGGCGGAAGGATTCCTGGCCTGGCTGGGCCGGATCCTGGCCAACGCCCCCGGCCCGGAGTGGCTGCATCCGCTGTATTCGGTCACGGGTGCGCCGCTGTCCACCGAGGCCATCATCGAAAGCCTGCCCGGCTACGCGGGCTCCCGGCCGGTGCGGATCGGCAACGCCGCGGACCACCAGGTGCAGCTGGACGTCTTCGGGCCGATCGCCGAACTGATCGATGCCCTGAGCGCCCGGCAGGGCGCACTGGCCGACGCCCACTGGGAGCTGATGGTCCAAATGGCCTCGGCCGTGCTGGCCCGCTGGCACGAGGCCGACCACGGGATCTGGGAGGCCCGGCGGGCGCCACGGCACCACATTTACACGAAAGTGATGTGCTGGGTGGCGCTGGACCGCGCCCTGCGCACCGCCGCCCGGCACGGCCGGGAGCCGCTGCCCGAGTGGGAACCGACCGCCGCGACCATCCGGGAGGAAGTCCTGCGCGAGGGCTGGGACGAGAGCTCAGAGTCCTACACCGTGGCCTACGACAGCCCGGACCTGGACGCCGCGGTGCTGCACATCGGGCTCTCCGGGCTGCTGGACGTCGCGGACCAGCGCTTCCTGGACACCGTTACGGCGGTGGAGCGGGAACTGCGCGTGGGGCCAACCGTGTTCCGGTACCGGTACGACGACGGGCTGCCGGGCCTGGAGGGCGGCTTCCACATCTGCACGACGTGGCTGATCGAGGCCTATGTCGCGGTGGGCCGGATCGAGGAGGCCTGGGACCTGTTCGACCAACTGGTCAACCTGTTCGGCCCCACCGGGCTGCTGCCGGAGGAGTACGACCCGGGCACGGAAACCCATCTGGGGAACCACCCGCAGGCGTACTCGCACCTGGGCTTCATCCGCTGCGCCCGGCTGCTCGACGCGCTGCCGAAGAACTAGGGGCTCTGCGGGCGCTGCACGGCCTGCATATGGTGGCGCGCTATTCGCAGGCGACGCCGTCGCGGTCGCCGTCCATCTTCTCGCGGTAGCCCGGCTGGCCGGCCCGCAGCGGCGCGGCGCCGGCAGCCCGGGCGGCGGCGCAGTTCGCGTAGTACACCGCCGCGGGAGCCGGGGCTGCGGGAACCGGGGCGGCGTTGGCCGGGGCGGGCGCGGCGTTGGCCGGGGCGGCCGGGGGTGCCGGCTGGGGTTCTGCCTGCTGGGGTTGCGCCGGGGGAGCGGGCGCAACCTGGCTGGTGGGCGCGGCCGTGTCAGGGCAGTCCCCGAGCACGCGCGCCATTGCATCGTGTTCGGCCCGGGTGACCCACAGCCCGTAGCTGGACTTGACCGAGATCTGGCGGGCCACATAGTCGCAGCGGTAGGACTTGTTCGGCGGCAGCCAGGTGGCGGCGTCGCCGTCGCTCTTTTGCTGGTTGGCGGGCCCGTCCACCGCGAGCAGGTTCAGCGGATCGTTGGCGAAGGAGAGCCGCTGGGCCTCGGTGAGCTGCTGGGCGCCCTTCTGCCAGGCATCGCTGAGGGCTACGACATGGTCGATCTGCACGGCAGCGCTGGTGCTGCTGCCGCGGAGAAAGTTGATCAGGGTAGCCGTGTAGGGGTCGGTCAGGACGCCGGAGAGGACAACGCAGTCCCGGGTGCCGGACTTGAGGGCCAGGTTGCTCAGGTCCCGGCGGAGCATGTCGTTGCGGGTGTCGCAGCCGTTGCGGTCCACGTCGGCCCAGGCCTGGCCGAACTGGTCGCGCGAGTAGCCCGTCTTGGGCGCGCGGCCCTTGACCGGGATCGTGGCCAACACCTCCAGGGCCTTGCTGGCGAACGCCGGCTGCTGGTGGGGCGCGCTGGAGCCCTCGGCGGCGGCGGGAGTCTCGGGGTCCAGCGGGGCGCCATCCACGGCCGGGGCGGAGCTCTCGACGGCGGTCGGGGCGGCGGCCGGTGCCGTCCCGGGGCTGGCGCAGGCCGTGGCGGAAACCAGCAGCAGCCCAGCCAGTCCGGCCGCGATCCAGTCGACGGCGCCGGACCTGGCCGTTAGAGATCCAGCGGCCAGAGGTCCAGCAGTCCGAAATCCAGTGGTGCCGCGTCTTTTGTCCCGGCGCTGGTTGTCTCCGCGCCTAATATCGCTGTGCAATTCTTCCCCAATTCGTGCTGTTGCCCCGGTTATCTGCGGGGCGGATAAGGCCGGACCCAGCCTACCGGCGCCGGGCGACAACGCGGGGTCACATCGCGTCCATGCCGAGGGGCGGGAGGGGCGCGGTCTGACCCCGCGTTGCCTCTGTACCGACCAAGGGATCAGCGGACGCCCGGGCGGGACGCCGAGAAGATGGCCGGCGCCGTGCCTTCGCCGGTCGCGAGGTCGGCGAGGATCCGCCCGACGACGGGCGTGAATTTGAACCCGTGGCCGGAGAAGCCCGCGCCGATCACGAGCGGCCCGATGCGGTCGAGGATGAAGTTCTCGTCCACGGTGGTGGTGTAGGTGCAGCTGACATCCGTCAGGGAGTCGGCATCCACTCCGGGGAGCCAGGTCCGGGCGTAGCATTGCAGCGCCGCCATTTGCGTTGGCTCCGGCGTGAAGGACCTCCGGTCCGGGTCCACGACCGGTCCCACGCCGTGCCACCCGGCCTTGATTCCCTCGCCGGGTGTCTGCATCCCGTAGACCGGCGAGTACCAGTCCGCGAACTCCGCGCCGTGGCCCGGAACATGGTTGAACCCGGGCCAGACCGCGCCCTCGTCCGTGACGGCGAAGTGTGCCGGCTGTTCCTGCGTCACGGTGAGCCGGGGGAGGGACGTCAACCCGCCGAGCAGCTTCGAGGTCCAGGCGCCGGCGGTGACGACGGCCTGCCGGGCGGCCAGCACCTCGGTCCGGCCGTCGGCGTCGACCGTCAGCCGGACGCCGTCGTCCTTCACTGCGAGCTCCAGCACCTTGACCCGGTGCCGGATGTCGGCCCCGCGGCCCGCGGCGAGGCGCTGCAGCACCGGCAGGGCAGCGTCGGGATTCAACTGCCCGCCGTCGGGCATGTGCAGCACCTCCTCGTCGAACCGGATGCCGCGCCAGCGTTCGGCCGCTTCCGCGGCGCCCAGGAACTCTGCCCGCAGGCCGGCGGCGTGGAGGGCGTCCCGAACGTCGCCCAGCCGCGGATCGGTCCCGTGGTTCACGACGCCGGTGCGCGCCAGCAGGCGCTCGCCGCCGTCGGCCTCGAGTTCGTGCCACAATCGGACCGCTTCGGCCAGCATCGCGACGTAGTCCGGATCGGCGTAGCCGGGATTGAAGTTCCGCGTGGCGCCGTGCGATGCGCCGTTGCGGTGCCCCGGGGTGAACTGCTCCAGCAGGGTCACGTCCCGGCCGCGGCTGGCCAGGGCCCAGGCAGCCGCCGAGCCCATGGCGCCGCCCCCGATCACGATGGTGTCCAGGTGAGTGGTCAATGGGTCCTCCGGTTGGTGTTGGTGCGGGAAGGCGGGCGGGCAGGGCAGGGCAGGGCTGGCGTCAGGTGAGGAGCAGGGCCACAACGATCATGGCCGGCACGGCCACCACCGTCGTGATCAGCACTGTGTCCTTGGCCACGGCCAGGCCGGTCCGGTAGCGGGTTGCGATGACAAAAACGTTCTGCGCGGTGGGCAGGGCGGAGGTGACCACCACGGCGAAAAGTGCCTGGTCCTCCAGATGCAGGGCGAAGCGCGCGAAGAGGTAGGCCAGAAGCGGGTGGACCACGAGCTTGAAGCCACAGGCCAGGAGGGTGTCGGTCCGGCGGCCGGCCGAGGCCTGCAGCGGGCGGGAGCCGTTCAGGCTCATGCCGAAGGCCAGCAGCATGGCAGGGATGGCGGCCCCGCCGATCAGGTGGATCGGCTCCATCACCAGCGGTGGCACCTGCCACCCGGTTGCGGCCACCGCCAGGCCCAGCCCGGTGCCCACGATCATAGGATTCCGCAGGATCATCAGCACGAAGCTCAGCGGGGTGGTCCGGTGGGTGCTGGTGGTGGCGTCCAGGGCCATCAGGAACAGGGGAGTGAAGAACGCCAGCTGGAAGATCAGCAGCGGCGCCACGTAGCTGGCATCGCCCAGGACGTACACGGCGATGGGGATGCCGAGGTTGGCGGAATTGGCCAGTGAAGCGCTCATGGAGGACATCAGGGATTCCGCCAGGGTGCGTTTGAGCAGGAAGCGGACGATGACGAAGAAGAGCCCCGCCGTCGCGAAGGCGCCGACCGCCGCCACGAGGAGCGGGGCGGCGAAAATGTTGTGGACGTTGGCCTTGCTGAGGGTGTCGAACAGCAGGGCCGGACTGGCGACGAAGAACGTCAGGGCGCTGAGTACGGAGCGGGCGTTCTCGCCCAGGATCCCGCGCCGGCCGACGAACATGCCCACCAGGATGATGCACCAGACCACGAAGAATCCGGCGAGGACGCCTAGCACGCGGCGGTCCGCGGCGTGCTGGGCGGGGAAAGGGTGGCGGTCACCCTTCCAGAGTAATCAGCTTTATTAGTGCCGGGCGCCTGTTACGGCGCAAGGCGCGGGGCCAGGTTGGGGGCCGTCAGTTCAGCGTGGCGTTGTTCAGCGCAAACGGCGGGCGCATGATCCCGGGCGTATGGCCTTCCGCGGGGTCGTTGCCGATCTGGACAATCTTGTTGTCCTTGTCCACATGGACCACCTTGGGGCTGTAGGCCTTGGCCTCATCCGTGGTCATCTGGGCGTAGGTGATCAGGATGATGATGTCGTTCTCGTGCATGAGGTGCGCAGCGGCACCGTTGATCCCGATCACCCCTGAACCGCGCTCGCCGGCGATGGTGTACGTCTCCAGGCGGGCCCCGTTGGTGACGTCGACAATGGACACCAGCTCGCCGGGAAGGATGTCGGCCGCTTCCAGCAGATCCAGGTCCACGGTGACCGAGCCGACATAGTGGAGGTCCGCGTGCGTGACCGTGGCGCGGTGGATCTTGGACTTGAATATTGTGCGATTCATAACGGGACCAGTCTAGCGCCGGGCCGCCGGGAGCGCTGTGAGCCAGCGAACACCCTGCCGGTCAGGGTCCCGCGGGCGGGATCGAGGCCGCCGTCTCGGCCAGGATCTCCCGCGCGGCCAGGATCGCAGGGCGCGTGGCGCTGGAGCGCCGCACCGAGGTGAAGATGGTCCGGTGCGGGTCGCCCGGCAGGGTGATCAGCTGCGACGTCGTGCCCCGCCCGGTCCAGACGAGGTCCGGCATGAGGGCAACGGCGTTCCCGGATTCAATCAGCCGGATCTGGGCCTGCAGGTCGGCTGTCTCAAAGCGGACGTCGGGCTCGAACCCGGCGCTGCGGCAGGCCTGCTCGGCCCAGTGCCGCGACGCCGCCCCGCGCGGCTCCATCACCCAGGCCATCCCGGCGGTATCCGTCAGGGACGTGATGGCCGGCCGGCCGGGGCCGGGCGGCGGAACGGCGAGGCGGATCGCATCACTCGTGAGCCGGACGCGGTCGAGTTCGTCATACCGGGGAGCCGCGTGTCCGGGGTACTGCTCGGCAATCACCAGGTCGAAGTCCCGCGCCCAGGTCTCATGCAGGGCCGTCTCGGGTTCCCGTTGGGTCATTTCGATCCGCACCTCGGGGTAGCTGGACGACATCCGGGTGAGGGCATCCGGCATCAGCGCCAGCGCCGCGGACTGGAAGACGGCGATGCGGACGGTGCCTGTCACAGTGGTCAAGGAGGCTGCCAGATCCGCCTCGGCCTGTTCCAGCGTTTCCAGGAGTTGGGCCGTGTGGGCCACCAGGACCTCGGCCTGGGGGGTGAGCTGGACGCGGCGTCCGGTCTTGCGGAGAAGCTCGACGCCGGCCTCTTTTTCCAGGAGCGCCAGCTGCTGCGAGACCGAGGAGGGGCTGTACTGAAGCGCCTCCGCGACCTCGGCCAGGGTGCCCCGGATCTTCAGTTCGCGCAGAAGGCGCAACCGCCGGACATCCAGCATCGCTATTCCTTTGTGAATTCTAATGGTTATTGATTAGGAGAATTCACTTTATCTAATGCAATCCCGGTTGCATACTGTTGTCGTTGAGTAACCCCCATCACAGGGTGGATTGATGGGCGCCACACCTAAACGCGGGAGACCCTGATGGCTACACAAGACATAGACAGGTCGATCATGCGGCGCAAGCCGATCGACGACATTGAGGAAGAGAACCTTCACAGCGGTTTGATGAAAAGCCTGGGGTTCTGGCAACTGACGGCCATCGGCGTCGGCGGCATCATCGGCGTCGGCATCTTTTCCCTGGCGGGCCTCGTCGCCCACGGAAGCGAGTCCGAACCCGGCGTCGGCCCGGCGGTGCTGTTTTCCTTCCTGATCGCGGGACTCGCCTCAGCAGCGGCCGCATTGTCCTACGCGGAATTCGCCGGCATGATCCCTCGGGCGGGGTCGGCCTATACCTATGGCTACGTGGCGCTCGGCGAAATCATCGGCTGGTTCATCGGCTGGGACCTGCTGCTGGAATACATTGCGATTGTGGCCGTCGTGGCCATCGGCATTTCCGGCTACTTCGACGCTTTTCTCTCCGGCATCGGCATCAACATGCCCGTCTGGATGACTGCGACGCCGGATGAAGGCACCGGCGGCATCGTCAACATCCCGGCGATCGCGGTCTGCCTGCTCGTGACCTGGATCCTGTCCCGCGGCACCAAGACCTTCGGACGGTTCGAGCTCATCGCCGTCGCCATCAAGGTCATCCTGATCCTGTTCATCATTGGTCTCGGCATCTTCTACATCGATACCGGAAACTACAACCCGTTTATGCCCAGCGGCTTCGGGCCGGTGGTGGCGGGAGCGGCCACAGTGTTCTTCGCCGTGTTCGGGTACGACGCGATGAGCACCGCCGCGGAAGAGGCGAAGGACGGCAAGAAGCACATGCCGAAGGCCATCATCATGTCCCTCATCATCGCGATGCTCCTCTACGTCGCCGCAACCCTGGTGCTCACCGGCATGCAGAACTACTCGGAAATCGACCCCAAGGCCGGCTTCGCGTCCGCCTTCAACAGTGTGGGGCTGCCGGTCATCGCGACGATCATCTCGGTCTTTGCCGTGCTGTCCATCCTGACCGTGATGCTCACCTTCCTGCTCGGCGTCACCCGCGTCTGGTTCTCGATGAGCCGCGACGGGCTGCTCCCCGGCTGGTTCTCCAAGACGGACCGCCACGGCACGCCGCAGCGCGTGACCTGGATCGCAGGCGTCGCCTCCGCGCTGCTCGCCGGCGTGTTCCCGATCAAGGCCGTCGCCGACCTGACCAACATCGGCATCCTGGCCGCGTTCGTCGTCGTCTGCACCGCGGTCATCGTGTTCCGCTATAAGAAGCCCGAGGCCCCGCGCACCTTCCGGCTTCCCCTGATGCCGCTGGTTCCCGCCTTCGGTGTGCTGGCATCGGCGTTCCTGATGCTCCAGCTGCACTGGGAGACCTGGGCCCGCTTCGGCATCTGGCTCGTCATCGGCCTGGTCATTTACTTCGGCTACGGCCGCAAGCACTCGCTGATGAATCCGGACAGCCCGCGGCACGAGGAGCTCGTCGAGATGCACCGCCCCCTCAAGTAACCGCGCACCACCCGAGTTGCGCTGTCAGTTTTGGCTCCCATCCGCGCCTTGTGGGAGCCAAAAATGATAGCGCATCCGTGTGTTCGGGGGCGGCTGCGTCCGGCCCGGGACTCTTCGATTTTTCTAACCAGTATTGCTCGGAAAACATCGCTTTATCTTATGAAAATCCGGTCGCATACTGAATCAAGAAGGGTCCACATTTTGAGAAAGAACGAGTACCAGCCATGACCAACATTTCAACGGAGTCCGACGTGAACACTGGCAGCGCCGCCGACCACGCACCCGTCTCGGAAGGCTCGCCGGTCCTTGAGGCCGCAGCCCTCGCCGAGGAGACCATCGGGCTGGTACGCCACTGGCTCACCGAAGCGGCGAAGGTCCCCGTCGACGCCTCCGCCGAACAGCTCGCCGGCGTCCTGAAGGACCCCAACGGCCTCGACTTCACCGTGGGGTTCGTCGACGGCGTCGTGCGCCCCGAGGACCTGCAGGTCGCCGCCCGGAACCTTGCCGCGCTGGCGCCCAAGGTCCCCGCCTTCCTGCCCTGGTACATGCGAAGCGCCGTCCGCCTCGGCGGCACCATGGCCCCGGCCCTGCCGCAGGTGGTCATCCCGGTTGCCCGCCGTGTGCTCCGTGAAATGGTCGGCCACCTGATCGTCGATGCCACTGACGCCAAGCTCGGACCCGCCATCGCCAAGATCCGCAAGGACGGCATCAAGCTCAACGTCAATCTCCTCGGCGAGGCCGTGCTCGGCGAACACGAGGCTTCGCGCCGCCTCGAGGGAACACACAAGCTCCTGTCCCGCCCCGACGTCGACTACGTCTCCATCAAGGTTTCCTCCACCGTGGCCCCGCACTCGGCCTGGGCGTTTGACGAGGCCGTGGAGCACGTCGTCGAGAAGCTCACCCCGCTCTTCACCCGCGCCGCCTCCTTTGCCGCCGGCGGACAGAAGGCCAAGTTCATCAACCTGGACATGGAGGAGTACAAGGACCTGGACATGACCATCGCCGTCTTTACCCGGATCCTGGACAAGCCGGAGTTCAAGGACCTCGAGGCCGGCATTGTGCTGCAGGCCTACCTCCCGGACGCGCTCGCCGCCATGATCCGCCTCCAGGACTGGGCCGCCGCCCGCCGCGCCGGCGGCGGAGCCGCGATCAAGGTCCGCGTCGTCAAGGGCGCCAACCTGCCGATGGAACAGGTCGAGGCGTCCCTGCACGACTGGCCGCTCGCCACCTGGAACACCAAGCAGGACTCGGACACCAACTACAAGCGCGTCATCAACTACTCGCTGCACCCGGACCGGATCGGCAACATCCGGATCGGCGTCGCCGGCCACAACCTCTTCGACATCGCCTTCGCCTGGCTGCTGGCCAAGCAGCGCGGTATCGCGGATACCGCAGAGCAGAGCATCGAATTCGAGATGCTGCTCGGCATGGCCCAGGGCCAGGCAGAAGCCGTCAAGAAGGACGTCGGCTCCCTGCTGCTCTACACCCCGGTGGTCCACCCGGCCGAGTTCGACGTCGCGATCGCCTACCTGATCCGCCGCCTCGAGGAAGGCGCCAGCCAGGACAACTTCATGTCCGCGGTCTTCGAGCTCAGCGAGAACGAAACGCTCTTCGAGCGCGAGAAACAGCGCTTCCTCGCCTCCCTGGCCAGGCTCGACGACGAGGTCCCGCCGCCGAACCGCCGGCAGAACCGCAGCCTTCCGGCCGAGCCGATGCCGCACGACTCCTTCGAGAACACCGCCGACACCGACCCCTCCCTGCCGGCCAACCGCGACTGGGGCCGCGCCATCCTCGGCCGCGTCACGACGTCGACTCTGGGCAACGCCGCCGTCGAGGCCGCAACGATCAACGATGCCGAGACCCTTAACACGGTGATCGATACCGCGGTGGAAAAGGGCAAGGCCTGGGGTGCGCTCTCCGGCGCCGAGCGTGCCGCGATCCTGCACCGCGCCGGCGACGTCCTCGAGGCCCGCCGCGCCGACCTCCTCGAGGTCATGGCCAGCGAGACCGGCAAGACGATTGACCAGGGTGATCCGGAAGTCAGCGAGGCAGTGGACTTCGCGCACTACTACGCCGAGGCGGCCCGCAAGCTCGACGACGTCGACGGCGCCAGCTTCGTGCCGGCAAGGCTCACCGTCGTGACCCCGCCGTGGAACTTCCCGGTGGCCATCCCGGCCGGTTCCACCCTGGCCGCCCTCGCAGCCGGTTCCGCCGTCGTGATCAAGCCCGCCAAGCAGGCCCGCCGCAGCGGCGCCGTGATGATCGAGGCACTCTGGGAAGCCGGCGTACCGAGGGACGTGCTGACCATGGTCCAGCTGGGCGAGCGTGAGCTCGGCCAGCAGCTGATCTCCCACCCCGCCGTGGACCGGGTCATCCTCACCGGCGGTTACGAGACCGCGGAACTGTTCCGTTCCTTCCGCCAGGACCTGCCGCTGCTGGCCGAAACCAGCGGCAAGAACGCCATCATCGTCACCCCAAGCGCCGACCTGGACCTCGCGGCCAAGGACGTCGCGTACTCCGCTTTCGGCCACGCCGGCCAAAAGTGCTCTGCGGCCTCGCTGGTGATCCTCGTAGGTTCCGTGGCCAAGTCCAAGCGCTTCCACAACCAGCTCATCGACGCCGTCACCTCGCTCAAGGTCGGCTACCCCGAGGACCCGGCCAGCCAGATGGGCCCGATCATCGAACCCGCCAACGGCAAGCTCCTCAACGCCCTCACCACCCTCGGCGAAGGCGAAAGCTGGGCCGTCGAGCCGAAGAAGCTGGACGGTACGGGCAAGCTCTGGAGCCCGGGCGTCCGCTACGGCGTGCGCCGCGGATCGTACTTCCACCTCACCGAGTTCTTCGGCCCCGTCCTGGGCGTGATGACCGCAGAAACCCTTGAGGAGGCCATCGCCATCCAGAACCAGATCGAGTACGGCCTGACGTCCGGGCTGCACTCGCTGAACCCGGCGGAAGTGGGCCTCTGGCTCGAGACTGTCCAGGCCGGCAACCTCTACGTCAACCGCGGCATCACCGGCGCCATCGTGCAGCGCCAGCCCTTCGGCGGCTGGAAGAAATCCGCCGTCGGCGCCGGCACCAAGGCCGGCGGGCCCAACTACCTCGTCGGACTCGGCGAATGGGTCGGCAAGCCCAGCACTGCCCCTGCCGCCGTTTCCCCCCACGCGGGAGTCCGCCGGATCGGGCAGGCAGCCGTGGGCTTCCTGGCCGCCGACGAGCTGGAAGCGCTGGAGCGTGCCCTGGCCTCCGACGCCCTCGCATGGACCGAGGAATTCGGTACGGCCAAGGACGTCTCCGGGCTGAGCGCCGAACGGAACATCTTCCGCTACCGCGCGCTGCCGGTCACGGTGCGGCTCTCCGAGGGCGAGCCCCTCGCCCGCCTGGTCCGGACAGTGGCGGCCGGCGTCCTGGCGGGCTCGGCACTGACTGTGTCCACCGCCGTCGAGCTCCCCGCCCAGCTGCGCACCGTGCTCTCCGGCCTTGGCATCGACGTCACCGTTCAGAACGACGCCGACTGGCTGGCCTCCGCGGGCAAGCTCGCCGGAACGGCCAGCCCGGCTCGTGGTCTGTGGGGAGTGCGCGGCGCCCGCGGCCTCAGCCGAAGTACCAGCCGGGCGGAACCCACGCCGCGGGCACCGCGTGCGCGGAGAAGTCGTCGCAACCGGAGCAGAAGTACGTGACTTCGCCCAGCTTATTGATGGAACCGTCCCGGTGATGGGTGGCGGGGACAAAAGTCTCAAGGTAGATGAACTCGTCGGTTCCGCACCGTTCGCAATATGGGCTGCCGACGTATTCCGCCTCAACCAACGTGGTGGGATGCGGGTCCAGACGTCCGAGGCTGGGATGCTTGGCGGCTGCGCCGCGGTGCACAGCCTGTGAGAACGGGCCCACGGGCTTGAGGCTTCGGGCTGTCGATGCGGAAGGGGAGTGCGGGCGGTTAATGGCTGGCGTCACTGTCGGCCTATCCCGAACGCCTCCGGCGGGTCGCCGCACGGCGGGCCCATAGGACAGCGTTCGTTAATCGAATCGTTGTCATAGGCCACTGCTTGACCTTCGACACACTCAGGATATGTCAGGAATACGAGTGGATCAATGGTATGCGTAAGTACGCAATCCGAGTAGGTACATCGGCGTGTACGCAGGCCATGGGAACACTGCTGTTCCACTGCGGCACGAGTGGCGGCTCAGGCGGGGCGCCGCAGGGTCCGGCCCGCGATCGTCTGGGTCAGCGCCTCGATCACCTCGGTGTTGGCCAGCGGGTTGCGGATGAGGGTGAAATCGACGTCGCCCACCGGCGGCAGGTCGAAGCGCCGGGTGATGATCTTCAGGTCCTCCGGCACCAGCGAAGCCGGCATGACCGCCACGCCGATGCCGGCCCGGACAGCCGCCAGCACGCCGCTGATCTGCCGGGTGGTGCAGGTGATGCGCCAGGTCCGCCCGGCGGATTCGAGCGAGTCGATGGCGAGCTTCCGGCTCAGGCTGGGTGACGGATAAGCAATCAGCGGCACGGGCTCGGCGGGGTCCAGCGAGGTCTGCTCCAGGCCCACCCAGGCGAAGGAGTCCTGCTGCACCACTGTGCCGTCCTTGGCCCCGGCCACCCATTTGACGAAGACGAGGTCCAGCTGGCCGGCATTGAGCCTCTTGTAGAGCTGGTCGCTTTGGCCCACGGTCAGTTCCAGGTTGATCTGCGGGTAGACCTGGCGGAACTCCCGCAGGATCCTCGGCAGGCCGGTGATCGCGAGGTCGTCCGCCGTGCCGAACCGCAGCCGGCCGCGCATTGCAGACCCGGAGAAGTAGCGTGAGGCGGCGTCGTGCGCGGACAGGATGCTGCGGGCGAAACCGGCCATGGCGTCCCCGTTGTCCGTCAGGCGCACGTCCCTGGTATCCCGTGCCACCAGGACGCGCTTCGCGGCGGCCTCGAGCTTGCGCACGTGCTGGCTGACCGTCGGCTGCGCAAGGCCCAGCCGTTCGGCAGCCTTGGTGAAGCTCAGTGTTTCGGCCACGGCAAGGAAGGACCGCAGCTGGGCCGGTTCGAACATGCGGGCTCCTGACCTGCGGCGAACTCGCGCCGCATTGCGTTCCGTAATGCTAGTTATGCGGTGAATAATCTTCCACAATTCCCTGCGGCCAGCTTAGCGTTAAGGCATCCCCGCTCACCCGCTCCTTTGAGGACTTTCCGTGGCACCCCCTCCGCCTCTAGAGGCCAACGTAACTGCCCTGCCGGACACCATCACCGCGCCAATCGCCGTCGTCAACGCGCCACTGCCCTGGCGCCACACCTTTATCTCGCTGAAGGTCCGCAATTTCCGCATCTTCGCGATCGGGCACTTCATCGCCGTGATCGCCCTGTGGATGCAGCGGATCGCCCAGGACTGGCTGGTGCTCCAGCTCTCCGGTTCCGTCACCGCCGTCGGGATCACGGTGGCGCTGCAGTTCCTGCCCTCGCTGTTCCTTGGCCCGTGGGCCGGAATGATGGCGGACCGCTTCGCGAAGCGCAGGATCCTGATGCTGTGCCAGTCCGTGGCCGCTGTCCTCGCCGCCATCCTCGCGGTGCTGGCACTGACCCAGCGGATCGAGGTCTGGCACGTCTATGTGATCGCCCTGGCCCTGGGCCTCGTCACCGTGCTGGACCAGCCCGCGCGGCAGGTCTTCGTCAACGAGCTCGTGGGACCGGCCTACCTCCGGAATGCCATCAGCGTGAATTCCACGACCTTCCAGCTCGGCGGCCTGATCGGGCCTGCGCTCGCCGGACTGCTGCTCACGGCGGTGGGCGCCGGGTGGGCGTTCGCCGCGAACGCCGTCGCTTGTTGCTTCACTGTCGCGATGCTGCTCACCCTGCGGAAGGACCAGCTGCACCTCAGCGCCCCGGTGCCCAAGCGCAAAGGCATGCTGCGGGAAGGACTGAACTACGCACTGGGCAAGCCCACCATCTACTGGCCCTGGCTGATGGCCGGCTTCGTCGCAGTGTTCGCAATGAGCCTGCCGGTGCTGCTGGCCGCCTTCGCGGACCACGTGTACGACGTCGGCGCCGGCGGGTACGGGCTGCTGAACGCGCTCGTGGCCCTCGGGGCGCTGGCCGGGGCGATCACCTCCGCACGCCGGCGGGAACTGCGGCTGCGCTCGGTGATGCTGGGCGCCGGAATGTACGGGCTGATGCTCTGCCTGGCCTCGCTGGCGCCGTCCATGGTGTGGTTCGGCGCGGCGATGGTGCTGGCCGGGTTCTGGTGCCTGATGTTCCTGACCGCTGCCAACCAGCTGGTCCAGATCAGCTCCAATATGGCCATCCGCGGGCGCGTCATGAGCCTGTACATCATGGTGCTGATCGGGGGGCAGGCCATTGGCGGGCCGATGATCGGCTGGCTGGCCGAGCACGTGGATCCGCACACGGCCATCCTGGTCTCCGGCGGGGTGCCGGCGCTCGCCGCGGCGACGGTCGCCGTCGTGCTGGCACGCCGGGACCAGCTGATGCTCAAGGTGGACCTGAAGGACCGGCGCAGGCTCTTGAGGATTGTCCGGAACCAGAAGCTTTCCGCACCGGTTTAGGACAGCCGCTGCGTGGATCCACGCAGCGGCTGTCCTATTTCGCAGCGGAAACGGGTGTCAGTCCGTCAGAGGCAGGTGCGGGTACTCCGGCTCGCGATGCTGGAACTGCAGTACATCCGGGTTGAGGATGACGCCGTCGCGGATTTCGATCGCGCGGCGGATGGTCTCGTTCTCTGTCCAGGCCCCGGGGCCGCTGGTCACGGTCTCCAGGAACGGCAGCAGCGCCTCGCTGATTTCCCAGCTGGCCGAGTTCCACAGGTAGGACGGGCTGTGGTCCACCGCGTAGTAGTCGATATGGTCCCCGACCTTGAACATCGGCTCGGCGAACGTGGTGGTTTTCGCCCAGCTGAAGCCCATGCCCTCGTCGCAGGACACATCCACGATCAGGCTGCCGGGCCGGAACGCGTCCAGGTCCTCGGTGCGCAGGTACGTCAGCGGCGCGTTCGGGTCCTGCAGGGTGCAATTGACCACGATGTCGCTCTCGGCGAGGAACGGTGCCAGCGGCACGCGTCCGCGCTCCGTGATGACCTCGCTGAGGAACGGCGCCTCGTGGTCGTGGTCGAACTGCGCGATCCGCACCGAATGGATGGGGGACCCAACGGCGGCGACGCCGCGGTTGGTCAGCACCTGGACGTCATGGATGCCGTGGGCGTTGAGGGCCGTCACCGCACCGCGGGCAGTGGCACCGAAGCCGATGACGACGGCGCTCAGCCGGCGGCCATAGTCGCCGGTGGAACCGGTCAGCGCCAGGGCGTGCAGCACGGAGCAGTAGCCGGCCAGCTCGTTGTTCTTGTGGAACACGTGGAGACCGAAGCCGCCGTCGCTGGCCCAGTGGTTCATCGCCTCGAAGGCGATGAGCGTGAGCTTCTTGTCGATCGCCAGCTGCGTGATGGCCCGGTCCTGGACGCAGTGCGGCCAGCCCCAGAGGACCTGACCGTCGCGCAGTTCGGCGAGGTCTTCGGGCTGCGGCTTGGGCAGGAGGACGACGTCGGCCTCGGCCAGCAGTTGCGCGCGGGGGGCGATACGCCCCACGAGCGGCGCCAGGTGGGCGTCCGAGACGCCGAAACGTTCGCCGTAGCCTTCCTCCATGATGAGCTGCTGCCGGAGTTCCGGGGCGATGCGGTCCAGATGGTGGGGGTGGATCGGGAGTCGCCGTTCGTCAGGCTTCCGCGTGGTGGCCAGGACTCCGAGGGTGAGGTGGCTCATGGTGCCGCTCACTTCTTTTTGGCACCCGCCGGCTTGGAGCTGGTGGCCTTGTCCAGGGAGCTGGGCGGGGCTGCGGCGTCCCTCTTCTCGGCGCGCTTTTCCTTGATGGATTTAGCGGATTTCTTGGATGCTGCTTGACGGGGGGACTTGTCAGCCATGATCGCTCCTGTAGCGGAACCGAAGAGGTTCCTGACTTCGAACGATACAGGTAGCGACCTAACGGCCCCGGGGCCTTCCGCTGGACGGAGTTCCGGAGGCGGGATTGGAGCGGCTGACGGGAATCGAACCCGCGTATCAAGCTTGGGAAGCTAGCGCTCTACCATTGAGCTACAGCCGCAGTGGGACGGTCCAGAAAGCTGGACGCGGTCCCGGGGAACAACGAGTTTTACCTTACCCCAGCCGGAAGCCATCTCAGAACACCCGTTCCGGTTCTGACCCCTCCAGTCGTTCCCGCAGCCATCCGAGGCATGCTGCCCCTTCCGCCTGCTGGAAAGCGCGCAAGGTGGGAAGCCCCGGGGGTGACGGCTTGCGGGCGCTGTCAAGGAAATATCCGGCCAGCGCTGCGAGCACAGAATCCACCTGCTGCGGCTCGGCGGGCGCGAATACCGCGTGCTCCCGGAGGGCTGCCTCCGTATCGCACGCCGGGTCGCTGACTCGCGCATCGACGAGGAGGGTGAGGGCGTCGAACCACGACGCTCCATGTGCCGCCCACGGCCAGTCGACAATGACAGCCCGCCCGGCGCGGTCGATGAGAATGTTGTCCGCCCGCAGGTCCACGTGTGCGAGCCGATCACCGCCCACGTTCTCTGCAGCGGCAGCGGACAAGGACTCCAGCAGGGCATGGTTCACTGCCGCCCACGGGCCGATTCCGTCGTGCGGGTCGTTACGCAGCCTCGCCCAGCCCGCAAAAATTTCCCGCACCTCATCTGACAGCGACGGCAAGACCTCGAGTGCCTGGGGCGGCAAAGGACGTGCGGAGATGGCGTCCACGGCATCGAGGACAGCGTGAAGATCGGCGCCCGACAGTTGCGGGTGCCGTCCATCAACGTCGGTGAACACCAGGGCGACCCACTCGCCGTCGTCATGGGTGCCCACAAGTCGCGGGATGGGAAGTCCGTCGGGGAGCAGGGGCATGATCCGTGCTTCCCGGCGGTGCAACTGCGGCGACTCGGGGTTCAGTGAACTGGTTACCGCCTTCACAAAAAAGCGGTTGCCTTCGGCCGTGACCACTCGATCCGCGCTGCCGGGGGAGTATCCGCCGGGTTGGGAGCGGGCGGCGATGACAGGGCTGCCCGCCATGCACTCGACGGCGGACCGGACGAATTCCGGGAGGTCGGCCCACCCGATGCGGGAGCGGCCTTCTGGCGTGGCATCTGGGCCAGGCGACGGTGCCGGTATGCCCGGCGTGGACGCGGCGGCGCGGAGCACGGCCTGGCCTTCACCGGGTGCGTCGTTCATGTCGGCTGGCCGCCTCGGCACGAAGTCGCTCATGCAGCAAGACTAGCGACGGGACGGCGTGTACTTGGGGAACCGATCTGCCTTGTGTCCTGCCCGGGCCAAGCGGCCGGGCGGCTGCATTGGGGGTCAGCCGCCCGGCACACTTCTACGTTACTCGGCTTCGGTGGTGTGGGTGTCGTGGAGAACTCCCGCGAATGGCGGCGGCAATGCCCGGCTCCAGGTGGAGTTGCCGGGTGAACCAGCGCGGCCAGGAACGGTTCGCGGAGCGTCACGGCGCCCGAGGGGCGCAGACCTCTATAGCCTAGATCCATGACTGTTCTCCCGATGAAGGGCCAGCGGTGGTAATGGACCCCGCGCCGGCGCTGGACGCCCAGCCGGACGCCGGGCCCGCCAGCGAATCCGCCGTTCCCCGGCAGACCCCGCGGCACCAGCAGCTGATCGTCACGATCTACGGCCTGTATGGTCGCGCCAACGGCGGCGCGCTGCCCGTCTCGGTGCTGATTTCCATGCTGGATGACCTCGGCGTCGAGTCTTCCGGGGTGCGCTCTTCCGTCTCCCGGCTCAAGCGCCGCGGCGTGCTGGAAAGCGTCAGGCAGGGCGGGGTGGCCGCCTACCGGCTGGCGCCCAATTTGGAGGATGTCTTCCAGGAAGGCGACCGCCGCATCTTTTCGCCCCGGCGGGCGACGGCGGCCGACCGCTGGCTCCTCATCGCTTTCTCCGTCCCGGAATCCCAGCGCCACCTCCGCCACCAGCTGCGCAGCATGCTGACCCGGATGGGCTTCGGCTCCGTGACCCCGGGGCTTTGGATTGCCCCGGGCAACACCTATGAGGACATCAGCCACCAGCTCGAGCGGGCGGGGCTGACGGAATATGTGGAGTTCTTCAAGGCCGAGCACCTGACCGCCGGGGACGTCAAGGACAAAGTTTCCCGCTGGTGGGACCTGCCGGCCCTCGAATCGCTCTACGCGGAGTTCATCGAACGCTTCGCGCCCGTGTTGGAACGCTGGGAACCGGCGGGAGCGCCGGTGCCCGGGCCCGACGCCGACCGGGCGGCCTTCGCGGACTACGTCCAGCTGCTCACCCAGTGGCGCCGGCTGCCGTACCTGGATCCGGGCCTGCCGGAGGAGTTCCTGCCGCCGGGCTGGCGCGGGCTGACCGCGGAACGGATCTTCGCGGAACTGCACCGTCTCCTGAACGGCCCGGCCCGCCAGCATGCCGAGCGGCTGCTGGGGGCCACGGGCAGTTCCGCGTAGCCCCCAGCCTTAGCCTCGGGCCTTAGCCCTGGCCCGACACGACGGCGACGGCCTGGATCTCGATCAGCGCCTCGGCCTGCCAGAGCCGCGTGACGCCGACGCCGGCCATAGCGGGATAGTCCGTGCCGGCCATCTCGCGCCAGATCCGCCCGATTTCACGGCCGTTCTTCTGGTAGTCCTCGACATCGGTCAGGTAGATGGTGACGTTGACCAGGTCCGAGGGCATGCCCCCGGCTTCGGCCAGGGTGGTGAGGACGTTGGAGAAGCACTGCCGGAACTGTTCCACGATGCCGCCGGGAACGATGTCGCCGTTGCTGTCCATGGCCGTCTGGCCGCCCAGGTACACGGTGTTGCCGGCCAGGATGCCGTGGGCGAAGCCGGAGGGCTTGGCCAGGGCTGCGGGGTTGATGACCTTGTGGTTCATGGTGGCTCCTCATTGAGTCGGCGGTGCATTGGAAAGGCCGTGCTGTGGAATTCGAGCTAACTGCGAACGGGCGGATCCGGCACTTCTGCCGGTCTACCCAAACCGGTGAATTCGTGTTAACTTGAGCATATGTGACGACCGTAAAAATGTCGACATACCCTCTCGGGGGATGGCATAGTTTGCACGTCACCGGAATCGGCAATGGGGCCGGTTCCGCCGTCGAACCGGAAGTGAAGAATCATGCGCCTTGCGACCGTCATTACGGCAGCCAGCGACGCCAGTGGTGATCCCGCCACCCGCGCCGCCGTGCAATCGGGGGACCGTTTTGTGCTCCTGGCCGCGCGGGACCTCAATGAGCTGCTGGAGACTGCCGGCTGGCAGGAGCAGGCAGCTGCCGCCGCGGAAGAAGCGGCCGGCGGCGGCCCGCACGACTCCATCCCTGCCGACGGCGCCCGGTTCGCCACCGTACTGCCGCGCCCGTCCAAGGTCATCTGCTGCGGACTGAACTACGCGGACCACATCGCGGAAATGGGCCGGGAACTGCCGGAATACCCCACCCTGTTCGCCAAGTATGCGGACACCCTGATCGGCGACGGCGAGGTCATCGACGCCGCCGGCCACGGCGCCAAGGTGGACTGGGAAGCGGAACTGGCGGTCGTCGTCGGCGCCCCGCTCAAGAACGCCTCGCCGGAGGAAGCCTCCGCCGCAATCGCCGGCTACACCGTGGCGAACGACATCTCCCTGCGTGACTGGCAGAACCGCACCCTGCAGTGGTTCCAGGGCAAGGCCTTCGACCGCACTACCCCGCTGGGCCCGGTACTCGTGACCCCGGACGAATGCGACCCTGAAGCCGGCGTCCGGGTCCGCTGCCTGGTCAACGGCGAAGAGGTCCAGAACGGCAACACCAAAACCCTCGTCTTCACCGCGGCCGCCCTGCTGTCCTACATCTCCACCTTCACCCGGCTGAGCCCCGGCGACGTCGTCCTCACCGGCACGCCCGGCGGCGTCGGCATGGGCGCCACCCCGCCCCGATTCCTGCACGACGGCGACGTCGTCACCACCGAGGTCGAGGGCATCGGCACGCTCACCAACACCGTCCGCCTCTAAGCCACCAATACCGACCCGCCATATAGAGAGGTATCACCATGACAGAACAGATCACAGACCAGGTTGTCCCCGTCGTCACCCGCAAGGGCGCAGAGCACCGCGACACCGGCCAGTCCGGCGGAGCCGTCCGGATCTCCGGCGTCAGCGCGCAGCACACCCCTGCTACAAAGATTTGGTACGGCCAGGTCAGCAACGAACCCGGCTACCGTTCCTTCCCGCACCACCACGGCGAAGCCGAGACCGGCGGCTACGTGCTGCGCGGCCACGGCCGGATCTACTTCGGCGAGGACTACAAGGAATTCATCGACATGACCGAGGGCGACTGGGTCTTCGTCCCGCCGTACATGCCGCACGTGGAAGCCAACATGAGCATCACCGAGGAACTCGTCTGGCTCACCGCCCGCACGCCGGAGAACATCGTGGTGAACCTCGACGACGTCGACGACTCCACGCTCGACGGGTACCGCCGGGTATGAGCCCGACGTCGGAGATCCTCCTGTCCGCCCTCGAGCTGACACCGGCCGAGCCGGACTTCCTCGACGAGGCCTACACCGCCACGACGCAGTACGTGCCGTGGCCCAAGGCCTACGGCGGGGACATGGTGGCCCAGGCCGCGGCCGCGGCGATGCGCTCGGTGGGGGATGACCGCTCGCTGCACTCGATGCACAGCTACTTCATGCGGCCCGCGGACATCGGCGCCGAAGTCCGCTACGAGGTGGAGCGGCTCCGCGACGGGCGGGGCTACTCCACCCGGCAGGTCCGCGCCTACCAGGGCGGCAAGACCGTCTACGTGGCCATGGCCTCCTTCCACGCGGAGGAATCCGGCGAGGAATTCGCCCGGGCCATGCCGGCCGGGATCCCGGATCCGGGGTCGCTGCCGTCCTCCGCCGACGTGCTCGACGGCGTCGACGGCGACGCCGCGGCGTACTGGTCCGGCGGCCGCAGCTTTGACATGCGGCACGTGCCCGGCGCCGTCTACCTCAGCGTCGAGGGGGAGCAGGTGCCGCACCAGGCGGTCTGGGTGAAGGCTTTCGACCGGCTCCCGGACGATCCCGACCTGCAGCGTGCCGCCCTGGCCTACGTCTGCGACTACACCATCCTGGAACCGGTGCTCCGGGTGCACGGCTACGCCTGGGGCGACCCGGGCCTGGTCACCGCCAGTCTGGACCACGCCATGTGGTTCCACCGCGAAGGCCGTGTGGACGACTGGCTGCTCTACGTCCAGGAAGCCGTCTCCGCCCAGGCCAGCCGCGGCCTCGCGCAGGGACACTTCTACGACCGGCAGGGCAGGCTCCTCGCCACGGTGGTCCAGGAAGGCATGATCCGGATGTCGACTGCTCCGTAACTGCCCTTTTGGCCCGTCAAAACGGCCGTTTCGGAGCAATCGATGATTACTCCCACTCCTATCAATGACGATACGAAAGGCCTGCCATGGATCTAACGCCCTCGGCGCACCAGGACACCTTTGCCCGTGACAACCTGCCCCCGGCAGAGCAATGGCCCGCCCTGGAGTTCACGCTCCCCGAACTGCAGTACCCGCAGCAGCTTAACGCCGCCACCGCGCTGATCGACGACGCCGTCCGCAGCTTCGGTGCCGACCGCCCCGCCCTGCTCACCCCCGACGGCGGGTCCTGGAGCTACGGTGAGCTGCAGGCCCACGCCAACCAGGTGGCCCAGGTCCTGGTCGAGGACTTCGGGATCGTCCCCGGGAACCGCGTCATGCTGCGCTCGCCGAACAACCCGTGGCTCGTCGCGGCCTGGCTCGGCGTGCTCAAGGCCGGCGCCGTCGTCGTCACGATCATGCCGGCGTTGCGCGCCAACGAGATCCGGACCCTGCTGGAACTGACCCGGCCGGCCGCCGCCCTGTGCGACCACCGGTTCCTGTCCGATCTGGCCGAGGCCGCAGGAAACGAGGTGCCGGTGCTGGCCATGGGGGGCAGCACCGGCACGGACCTCGTCGCCCGCTGCGCCGCCAAGAGCGGCGACTTCACCAACGTCGCGACGGCGGCAGACGACGTCGCGCTGCTCGGCCCGACGTCGGGCACCACCGGAACGCCGAAGATCACCATGCACTTCCACCGCGACATCCTCGCCAACGCGGACACCTTCGCCCGGCACATCCTGAAGCCGACATCGGACGACGTCTTCGCGGGGTCCCCGCCGCTGGCCTTCACCTTCGGACTCGGCGGCCTGGTGGTCTTCCCGCTGCGCTTCGGCGCCGCCGCCCTGTTGACCGAACGCGCCACCCCGCTCGAACTTGCGCAGGCGGTGCACGCGGCGAAGGCCACCATCCTGTTCACCGCCCCGACGGCCTACAAGGCGATCATCAAGGAAGGCGCCGAGGGGCTTCTCGCCAGCCTCCGCACCGCCGTCTCGGCCGGCGAGCACCTGCCGGCCGAAACCTGGCGCGCCGTCCACGAACGAACCGGCCTGAAGCTGGTCAACGGCATCGGCGCCACTGAAATGCTCCACGTCTTCATCTCCGCGGCAGGCGACGACATCCGCACCGGCGCCACCGGCACGGCCGTCCCCGGCTACCGGGCCACCATCCTTGACGAGGACGGCCGGGAACTCGGCCCGGACGCCGTCGGACGCCTTGCCGTGATCGGCCCCACCGGCTGCCGCTACCTCAACGACGCCCGCCAGGCGGACTACGTCGTCAACGGCTGGAACGTCACCGGCGACACCTTCAGCCGCGACGGCGACGGCTACTTCTTCTACCAGGCCCGCTCCGACAACATGATCGTGTCCTCCGGCTACAACATCGGCGCCCCGGAAGTCGAAGCCGCGATTGACCAGCACCCGGACGTGATGGAAAACGCCGTCGTCGGCCGGCCCGACGCGGACCGCGGCAGCGTGGTCTGCGCCTTCATCGTGCTGCGCGAGGGGGTCGAGGCCGATGACGCCAAACGCAAGGAAATCCAGGACTTCGTCAAGCAGACCATCGCCCCGTACAAGTACCCGCGCCAGGTGAACTTCGTTGACGGCCTGCCCCGCAACCCCAGCGGCAAACTCCAGCACTTCCGGCTGCGCGAGCAGCTGGCCGCTGACACCGCCACCCCCGAACACCAGAACGCTTGAGAGGCACCACATGAAAATCGCAATCATCGGCGGCGGTCCGGGCGGACTGTACTTCGCCGCCCTCATGAAGCAGCTGGACCCGAACCACGAGGTCACCGTCTGGGAACGCAACGCCGCGTCCGACACCTTCGGCTTCGGCGTCGTCTTCAGCGACGAAACCCTCGGCGGCATCGGCAACGCGGACACCGTGATCGCCGAGTACATGTCCGAGCGCTTCGCCCGCTGGACCGACATCGACATCCACTTCAAGGACGCGCAGCACACGGTCGGCGGCCAGGGCTTCGCCGCCATGAGCCGCAAGGAGCTGCTCGAGCTGCTGCAGCGGCGCTGCGCCGAACTCGACGTCGACCTGCGCTTCAGCACCCTGGCGCCCGACGTCGAGGAACTCAGCAAGGACTACGACCTGGTCCTCGCCGCGGACGGCCTAAACTCCGCCGTCCGCTCCCGCTACGCCGACGTCTTCCGGCCCAGCCTGGACGTCCGCAAGTCCAAGTACATGTGGCTCGGCACCGACCTCGTCTTCGAGGCGTTCAAGTTCTTCGTCAAGGACACCGAGCACGGCGTCATGCAGATCCACGGCTACCCCTACTCCGACGAGGGCAGCACCTTCATCGTCGAAATGCACGAGGACGTCTGGCGCAGCGCCGGCTTCGACGCCACCGAGCACCAGGCCTTCCGGCCCGGCGAAAGCGACGAGGCGGCCGTGGACGCCATCCGCGCCATCTTCGCCGAGGAGCTGGAGGGTCACGAGGTCCTGGTCAACAACTCCAAGTGGATCAACTTCACCACGGTCCGCAACGAGTCCTGGCGGCACGGCAACGTCGTGCTCCTCGGCGACGCCGCCCACACCGCGCACTTCTCCATCGGCTCCGGCACCAAGCTGGCCATGGAGGACTCCCTCGCCCTGGCGGCCTGCCTGCACGAGCACTCCGATCTCGAAACCGCCCTGGAAGCCTACGAAACGGAGCGCCGGCCGGTGGTCGAGTCCACCCAGCGCGCCGCCCAGGCCTCCCTGGAATGGTTCGAGAACATCGGCATGTACAAGGACCAGAACCCGGTGCAGTTCTGCTTCAACCTGCTCACGCGCAGCCGCCGGATCACTTACGACAACCTCAAGCTGCGCGACCCCGAGTTCGCGGCCCGGGTGGACGAGGAATTTGCCCGCACCCAGGGCATCGCGGGCAGCGCCCCCGCCATGTTCCAGCCATACCGGATCGGCGGGCTGGAACTGAAGAACCGGATCGTCGTCTCCCCAATGGACATGTACTCCGCCACCGACGGCGTCCCGGGCAACTTCCACCTCGTCCACCTCGGCAGCAAGGCCCTCGGCGGCGCCGGCCTGGTCATGACCGAGATGGTCTGCGTCTCCGAGACCGGCCGCATCACGCCGGGCTGCAGCGGCCTCTACAACGATGCCCAGCAGGAGAGCTGGCGCGAGATCGTCGACTTCGTGCACAGCCGTTCGACGGCGGCCGTCGGCGTCCAGCTGGGCCACTCAGGCCGCAAGGGCTCCACCAAACTCATGTGGGAAGGCATCGACGAGCCGCTGCCCGAGGGCGGCTGGGAGCCGGTAGGCCCCTCGGCCATCCCGTACGGCCCCGGCAGCCCGGCCCCTCGCGAAATCAGCCGCGCTGAAATGGACCAGGTCCGGGACGAGTTCGTTGCCGCCACCGTCCGGGCGGCCGCTTCGGGCTTCGACCTGCTGGAGTTGCACTGCGCCCACGGCTACCTGCTCTCCTCGTTCCTCTCGCCGCTGGCCAACCGGCGCACGGACGAATACGGCGGATCGCTGGAGAACCGGCTGCGTTACCCGCTGGAGGTGTTCGACGCCGTCCGAGCCGCCTGGCCCGCGGACAAACCGCTGACTGTGCGGCTGTCGGCAACCGACTGGGCCCCCGGCGGCAACGACGAGCAAGACGCCGTCGCAATTGCCCGGGCCTTTGTGGAGCACGGCGCCGACGGCGTGGATGTCTCCTCCGGCCAGGTGGTCAAGGAGGAGAAACCCGCCTACGGCCGCAGCTACCAGACCCCGTTCGCGGACCGCATCCGTCAGGAAGTGGCCCACAAGGCAGGCGTGGCGGTGATCGCCGTCGGGGCGGTGTCCTCCTACGACGACGTCAACTCGATCCTGCTGGCGGGCCGGGCGGATCTCTGCGCCCTCGGCCGCACGCACCTGTTTGATCCGCAGTGGACCCTGCACGCGGCGATCGAGCAGGACTACCGCGGCCCCGGCGCCGACTGGCCGCAGCAGTTCCGCGCCGGCAGCCGGAAGCCGCCGTCGGCCCGCACCGACGCCGTCCGGCCCCGGCTGGCGCTCGTGCGGGAGCCGGAGATCGCCGACCTGCCCACGCACCTGCGCTGGACGCCGGCGAAGGTGCCGGCGTCGGTCTAGGGACGGTAAGGAATCGCCGCCCGGCGCGGCCGGGAGGGCTAGTCCTGGCCGTGCGCCGCGCGGGCGGTGACTTTGGCCGCCAGGTCCGCCGGCCACGGGGTGGCAGCCGTGCCGCCCCGGGCCACATGGGCGGTGACGAAAGTTCCGTGGGCGGCGAGGGCGCGGGGTTCGCCGCGGAACTCCTCGCCCCACACTTCAAAGCTGAACGTCATGGACGTGCGGCCGATTTTCTCCACCACTACGGTGGTGGTGACCTGCTGGCCGAAGTACAACTTCGCCCGGTAGTTGAGCTCGTGGCGAACCCGCGGCGCCGACGGAAAGTACTCCGGCAGATCCAGGTCCCGGAACAACTTGGCCTCGCAGGCCTCGACAAAGCGGAGCACCGCCGAATTGTGCTGGTGCCCCGCGGCATCCGTATCCACCCATTCAATGGTCCGAACCAGGGTTGCCGTCGTGGCAGTGCAGGGGAGGGACTGGGTGGGGTTCATGGACGCCGCCTGGGAGTTAGAAGAGCAATACGAGTGCATTACTGAGTGGGAGGTAAGTCCATGCTAGTAGTTTCACAAAGTTTCCCGGACGCGCTGGTGCAGGCCGTCGATGCCCCGCAGGAGACCGTGCCGGCGACCGTCGCCCAGCTCGTGGGCCGGACCCTGGCCGGGCTCGGCGTCGGGCATGTCTTCGGCGTCGTCGGCAGCGGCAACTTCGAGGTGACCAACGCACTGCGCCTGGCCGGAGTGCCCTTCACCGCCGCCCGGCACGAGGGCGGCGCGGCCACGATGGCCGACGCGTACTCCCGGATGTCCGGGCGGGTGGGCGTGGTCAGCACGCATCAGGGCTGCGGGCTGAGCAACGCGATCACCGGGATCGGGGAAGCCGCCAAGAGCCGGACGCCGCTGATCGTGCTGACCGCCGACACCCAGGCCTCCGCCGTACGGTCCAACTTCAAGATTGACCAGGATGCGCTCGCCCGCAGCGTCGGGGCCGTGAGCGAGCGGATCCATTCCCCGGCAACCGCCGTCGCGGACACCCTCCGGGCCTTCCGCACGGCACGGAACGAACGCCGCACCGTGGTGCTCAACCTGCCCCTCGACGTCCAGTCCGCCCCTGCCCCCACTGTGCACCGGGATGCGCACCCGGCTGCGGTGGCCGACGCCCAGCCGGTCCGCCCCTCCGCCGCCAGCGTTCGGCGCCTCGCGCACCTGATCAACGCCGCCGAGCGCCCGGTGTTTGTGGCGGGCCGCGGGGCGCGAAATGCGCGGGAGGAACTGCTCGGCCTCGCCGCCCACGCCGGCGCGCTCGTGGCCACGTCCGCGGTGGCGAACGGGCTGTTCCAGAACGAGGACTTCAACCTCGGGATCTCCGGCGGATTCTCCTCACCGCTGACCGCCGGGCTGATCCAGGGCGCCGACCTGATCATCGGCTGGGGCTGCGCCCTGAACATGTGGACCATGCGGCACGGCCACCTGATCTCGGACGGGACCGCCGTGGTGCAGGTCGACGTCGAGGACTCCGCGCTCGGCGCCAACCGGCCCGTCGACCTGGGCGTGGTGGGGGACGCCGCACTGACCGCGGCGGATGTCCTCGCGGAATTGCGGGCGCTCCAGCCGGACCCGGCGGAGAAGTACTGCACCGTGGAGAACGCGGAGGCCATCGCAGAACGCTCACGCTGGAACGGCGTCGAAACGCCGGACCTCTCCGGCGGCGGGCGCATCGATCCCCGGGTGCTGAGCCGCGAACTGGACGCCATCCTGCCCGCGGACCGGATCGTCTCGATCGACTCCGGCAACTTCATGGGCTACCCCAGCACCTACCTGGCAGTCCCGGACGAGTTCGGCTTCTGTTTCACCCAGGCCTTCCAGTCGATCGGCCTGGGCCTCTCCACGGCGATCGGCGCCGCACTGGCCCGCCCGGACCGACTGCCGGTGCTCGGCGCCGGGGACGGCGGGTTCCTGATGGGCATCAGCGAACTGGAGACCGCCGTCCGGCTGGAGCTGCCGCTGGTCTGCATCATCTACAACGACGCCGGCTACGGGGCGGAAGTCCACCACTTCGGCGCCGCGGACGACGGAGGGGACGACGGCGGTCCCGCCGTCGATCTCAGTACCGTCACCTTCCCGGACACGGACATTGCCGCGATTGCCCGGGGCTTCGGCGCGGACGCCGTGACGGTCCGCAGCGTGGCGGATCTCGAGGAGGTCCGCGACTGGGTGCGGGCGCGTCCCTCCCGGCCGCTGGTCATCGACGCCAAGATCGCGTCCGACGGCGGCGCCTGGTGGCTTGCCGAGGCTTTTAAGGGCCACTGACGCAATTCGCAACGACTGACGATCGTTACGCAAACGATATATGCTGATTTGTTTACTGTCGCAATCAAAGCGTGACACAGTGGGCACAGCATGTGAGCTACCACACAAATCCCCACGAAATCTCAACGAGAGGTACATCCATGACGCAGTCAATGTCGACTGAGTTGCGCAACGAGGCCACACCTCGCTGGAAGGGCCACGCGGTCCTCATCCTGTGCTTCGTGGCCATTGTCTTTGATGGCTATGACCTGGTGGTCTACGGTTCCACCGTCCCCACGATCCTGAAGTTCCAGGAATGGGGAGTCACCCCCGCACAGGCAGGCCTGATCGGCAGCCTGGCCCTGGTCGGTATGCTGGTCGGCACGCTCTCCGTCGGCATCCTGACCGACAAGCTGGGCCGCCGCCGCATCATGCTGGCCTGCATCGCCTGGTTCTCCACCTTCATGCTGCTCACGGCCTTCGCGCCGTCCGCTGAGGTCTTCGGCTTCCTGCGGTTCCTGACCGGCCTGGGCCTGGGTGGCATCGTGCCGACCTGCATTGCGCTGACGGTCGAATACGCCCGCAAGGAGCGCCGCCAGATCGCCAACGCCGTCATGTTCAGCGGGTACTCGGTGGGCGGCGTGGGCGCCTCGCTGCTCGCCATCAACCTCCTGCAGCACATCGACTTCCGCTGGATGTACGCCATCGGCGCCCTGCCCCTGGTCACCCTGCTCCCCATCGCCTGGAAGCTCCTCCCCGAATCGGTGGCCTACCTTGCCCGCAAGCAGCGCATTGAAGAAGCCAGGACCACCGCGGACCGCTATGGCCTGGTCTACTCGGACATCGTCACCGCCGAGGACGTCAAGACCGGCGCCGAGGCGCCGAAATCAGCCATGAAGACCCTGTTCACCCGCAAGTGGGTCCGCTCCACGGTCCTCTTTGCTCTCGCCAACTTCTGCGGTCTCCTGCTGGTCTACGGGCTGAACACGTGGCTCCCGCAGATCATGCGCCAGGCCGGCTTCCAGCTCGGGGACGCCCTGACCTTCCTCCTGGTCCTCAACGCCGGCGCGATCGTCGGCTCCATCAGCGCCTCTGTGCTGGCGGACAAGATCGGCATCCGCAAGGTGGTGACGGCGTCGTTCCTCCTCGCCTTCGTGGCCATCCTGATGCTGAGCCTCCAGCTGCCGCTGGCGATGCTGCTCGTAATCGTCGCCTTCGCAGGCCTCGGCTCCGTGGGAACCCAGATTCTGGTGGGCGGCTACTGCGCCACCCACTACCCGCAGTCCCTGAGCGCCACGGCCCTCAGCTGGTCCCTGGGCATCGGACGTATCGGCGCCATCTGCGGGCCGCTGATCGGCGGGCTGATCGCCGGCATGGCGTTCGGCTGGCAGCTCAACTTCTACATGTTCGCGGCCTTCGCCGTGATCGGCGCCATCGTGGTGTTCTCGGTGCCGAAGCTGACCGAAAAGTAGCCCCTGAATCAGCCACTGCGAGGCAGTCACGGAGCAGTACACAGTCGGTGCACAGTCCGGAGGCCCATAACTCTTCGATAAAGGCCCGCCCCCGCAGCCGCGCGGGGCGGGCCTTGCTGTCTATCCTGAAGGAGTTAGCTGCAGTTCCGGGGAAGCGGGCTACGCCCATCAGCTGTCCGCCGAGCAAGGATTTCCGTGGCAATCGCAGAGTACGACGTCGTCATCCAGCGGGATGCCATGAGCGTGTATGACTTTCTGCTGGACGCCCGCAACCTGCCCCGCTGGCGGGCCGGCGTCCGCAGCATTGAGCTGGAATCCGGCGCCGCCGGGACCAAAGGCGCCGTCTACCGGCAGACCATTGCCGGCCCCGGCGGACGCACCCTCAGCGGGGATTTCGAGATCACCGAGGCGCGCCCAGGCGCGGAGATCCAGTACAGGGTCCTCGCCGGGCCGGAACGGATGCACGGCGGCTACTACCTGAGCACCGAAGGCGGCAGCACCCGCGTCCGCTTTGCCCTCGAACGCGAACCCCGGGGGATCCTGGCCCGGCTGAAGTCCCCCTTCCGCCGGCGGATGAAGGCTGAAGTCTGCCAGCTGGAGCAGCTCAAATCGGTGCTGGAAGGATAGCCGGGCAACCAATCGGCGGGGCTACTGCGCCAGCCTGATCCCGGCCCAGGCGCCGCCGATATTGGACGGCGAGGACAATGCCCCGGTGCTCAGGTCCCAATACTGCACGACGTCGCTGCCCCGGCGCAGCGCCAGTCCAGTCGAATTGATGCCGGTGACGTTCCGGAGGGGCCGGATGGCGGTCACATCCGACCAGCCGCCGGCCACGACAACCCGCGGCTCCGAGCGGGGCGAGGGAACACCGGCGCCACGGTACAACAGGACGTTGCCGTTGGACTGGAGGGCGAGCAGATCCTGGAAGCCGTCTGCGTCGTAGTCCACCATGGACAGCCGGGTGGCCGGAATTCCGGAGCCGACCATGGTTCGCCGGGACAGGTCGCCGAGTCCCGTGTTGTGGTACAGCCACAGGTTCCCGGATCCGTCCAGTGCCAGCAGTTGGGGAAGCCGATTGTTCGAACACCACTGGCCAAGCGCCACCGTCATGCCAGCCCAGCCGGCCTGGCCCAGTGTCACCGACCCGCGGAAGCCGCCGCCCGCCAGCCCGGAGTGGAGCGTGACACGCCCATCGCTCCACTGCGCCAAAACGTCGTACACGCCGTCGCGTTCCCAGTCGGTAAGAAATATCTGCAGGGCGGAAGAGAAGCCGCCACCAATGACCGTCGGGGGACCATAGCCCAGGCCGCCCAGCCAGGGCCTGTTCACCAAAGCGCCCGCCGAATCCACGGACAGCAGGTCGCTGCCGCTCTTGATGGCTGCCGCAGTCAGGTCGAGGGTTGGCGGCATATGCTTGACGGCAGGATCGCAGACGCTCGGACTCGGGGCGGGTACGCCGTCGTTCCCCCCGCCGGGGGCGCTGGTGGTTCCGGCAGGCAGGACGTTGAAGCCGAAGAAGTTGACGACGCCCCACATCGTGTAGCGGCTGGGGCTTGTCCGCCAGTCGCCGTCAGTGAAGGTGATGCCAATCCCGATGACGTTGAAGCGCGGATCCCGGAGAATGGCATCGTGGGCGGCAGAACCCTTCCACCATTCGACCAACTGTGCCGCGTCGCGGTCCCAGCGGACGGCGATGACCTCTCCGGCGCCATTAGTGGGGTTCAGGGCCCGTGCGTCGCTCCAGAAGTTGGCCCGGTGCTCGATGACTTCCCGCGACGCAATGTTGTCGGACCATTCCTGCGACATCGCCGCGACGGTGGCGTGATACTTCACGGGAGGCAGGCTCAGGGAAGCGCGGTACTTGTTGATGGCGTCGAAAACCGCGACGAGCTGGGAAGAGTTGCTGTCCCGGACAAGTGCCTGGGTCGAGACGTCGGGCGCAGTTTCAACATATCCGGCCGCTGCCGAGCGGAGTTCGGCGTCGGTCGCGGAAAGTGGCGGGATCGAGGCCGGCTGCGGCGGGATGGAGGCCGGCGGCGGAGCCGTCCCGGGTGCTGGGACGTTGGACCCCAAGGATCCGGACGGACTTGTTGCAGCAGCCTGCGCAGGAGTTTCGGTGGAGGGGTCATCGGGCCGGCCAACGGCGGGGGGCGCCGAGTCAGTGTCCCGGCGGCCGGCCTCAGTCGAGGAGACCGGCAGGGGCGGCGTTGGCGCCGTTTTGTCCGGAGCCGTGGTGGCAGGCGGGAGTTCCAAGGCAGAGCCCGCATTGTCCAGGCTGCTGATGGCCGCTGGCGAAGGTACAGCGATTGACCGCAAAGGCTCGGCTGCCGGAGAGACCAGCGCCAACGCGCACAGCGCAACCACGGCAAACTTCTTCAAAACGAACCCCAGATCCGTTGTGGCCGCCGGTCACCGGATGGCCTACTGTCACAGCAGTAACACTAGCCTCACCTGTACCAGCCAGCAACAGCAAGTAGGGTAATTTTGAGTCTGTGCTGATCTCAGACCGCGACATTCGTGCCGAAATTGACTCCCAACGGATCGTTCTGGAGCCGTTCGACCCCGCCATGGTTCAGCCATCGTCGGTGGACGTCCGGATCGACAAATTCTTCCGGCTCTTCGACAACCACAAGTACGCCCACATCGATCCGGCCGAGGAACAGCCCGAGCTGACCCGCCTGGTGGAGGTCGAAGCCGGCGAACCCTTCATCCTTCACCCCGGAGAATTCGTGCTGGGCTCCACCTACGAGACGGTGACGCTCCCCGACGACATCGCCGCCCGGCTCGAGGGCAAGTCCTCGCTGGGCCGGCTTGGCCTGCTCACCCACTCGACCGCCGGATTCATCGATCCGGGATTCTCCGGCCACGTGACCCTGGAGCTGTCCAACATGGCGACGCTGCCGATCAAGCTGTGGCCGGGCATGAAGATCGGCCAGTTCTGCTTCTTCCGGCTCACCTCGGCCGCTGAGCACCCGTACGGCTCCGGCGAGTACGGCAACCGCTACCAGGGCCAGCGGGGCCCTACAGCCAGCCGCAGCCACCTGAACTTCCACCGCACGGACGTCTAAGACCCACCTGCCCGGGATGGGCGGCGCAGACCGGCTGTGCGGTCAGATCCCGTCGGCCGTCTGTACCGCGGGCGGCTTCGCCGGGCGGCGCAGCATCGCCACCATCGGTTCCACGTACCGGGCCGCAAGCGGGCCAGTCACCGCCATAATCAGCACGTAGGCGGTGGCCAGGGCCGCGAGCTCTCCGGGCACCACGCCGGAGGCCACGGCGAGTCCGGCGATCACGATCGAGAACTCCCCGCGGGCGATCAGTGCCGCGCCGGCGCGGAAGCGGCCCGGCAGGCCGATCCCGGCGCGCTTCGCCGCCCAGATCCCGGTGAGCATCTTGGTGGCCGCCGTGACGGCGGCCAAAAGGAGCGCCCAGCCGAGCACCGGCGGGATGGTGGAGGGGTCCGTATTGAGGCCGAAGACCACAAAAAAGATGGCCGCGAAGAGATCCCGCAACGGCTCCAGGATCCTGGTGGCGCTGTGCGCGGTGGCGCCTGAAATCGCAATTCCGAGCATAAAGGCGCCCACCGCCGCGGACACCTGCATGGCTGCGGCGAGACCGGCCACGAGCAGGGCAGCCCCCAGCAGGTTGAGCAGGAAAACCTCGGAATTTTCGCTGTGCACGGCCTTGGACACGTGGTGACCGTGCCGCAGTGCCACCACCAGGACCACGGTGACGACGGCAAGTGAGATCCCGACGGTCTGCAGCCCCACGGCGAAGCTGACTCCGGCCAGGGTGGCCGTCAGGATCGGCAGGTAGATGGCCATGGCGAGATCCTCGAACACCAGGATCGAGAGCACCACCGGAGTTTCGCGGTTGCCGATCCGGCCCAGGTCCGTGATCACCTTGGCGGCGATCCCCGACGAAGAAATGTAGGTGACGCCGCCCATCACCATCGCTCCGACGACGCCCCAGCCCAGCAGGATCGCGAGGAGGGCGCCCGGCGCGAAGTTCAGGACGAGGTCCAGAACGCCGGCCTGCCACGAGCGGCGCAGCCCTGTGACCAGTTCGGCGGCTGTATATTCCAATCCGAGCATGAGCAGGAGGAGGATGACGCCGATCTCGCTCGAGAGATGTGCGAACTCATGCATACCTTCGAGTTTCACAACACCGCCGGCCCCGAAGAACAGGCCGCCGAGGAGGTACAGCGGGATAGGGGACATGCCGATCCGCCCGGCCAGCCTCGCCAGAATGCCGAGGCAAAAGACGACGGCCCCGAGTTCAATCAAGGTCAATGCGAGCGGATCCATGCCGTCAGCCGTTGCGCAGGATGCCGGCCGCCGTGTCGAGGCCTTCTTGCGTTCCGACAGCAACCAGGAGGTCGCCCGGGTGCAGGACGACGTCGGGTCCCGGTGACGGGACCACCTCGCCCTCACGCATGATCGCGACGATCGAGACGCCGCTGCGGGTCCGGATGGCGGCCTTGCCCATCGGCTGGTTGTGGAACGGGGAGCCGGCGGCGATGGAGAACTGCCGGGTGACAATCCCCGGGACTTCGCGGTGGGCTTCCGAAAGCTGCATGGCCAGGCGCTGGCCGCCCAGCAGGTTGCCCAGCGCGGCGGCCTCGTCGGCGGTCAGCGGAATGGACGCCTGGCAGGTGTCCGGATCGTCCCATGTGGAGACGATCAGTTCGGTTTGGCCCTCACGGTACTCCACGACGCCGATACGCCGTCCCGAGGCGGTCATGAAGTCCTTGCGCCGGCCTAGTCCCGGGAGGTCTGTTTCATCCACGTTCATGCCTCCAGCCTAGTGCGCCGTATGGCTTTTCGCGCAGCGTCAGGCGGCGGGGACGACTGCGATTTCCGTCTTGTCCGGAGCCTTGACCGGGAGCAGGAGCAGCAGCCCGGCGAGGAGCACCACCATGATCCCCAGGATGCCCCAGCGCTGCGCTTCGCCGGGCTCCACCAGCGGCGCCGCGACCGTGATGCACAGCGTGAAGAGGGCGGGGGCGAGGAAGCTGACGGCCCGGCCGGTGGTGGCGTAGAGGCCGAACAGCTCGCCGGATTCCCCGTGCGGGGCAAGCCGGGCCAGATAGGCCCGCGAGGAGGACTGCGCCGGCCCCACGAAGAGGCACAGGAACAAACCGAAAATCCAGAAGGTGGTGCTGCCGGCCCACTCCATGCCGAAGAAGGAATGGGTTTCGTTGCCGAGGACCAGGATCGCGGTGCCGGCGATCAGCAGCCCGGTCAGGGATCCGATGATCACCGCCTTCGGTCCGATCCGGTCGTCGAGGAAGCCGCCCAGGATGGCGCCCACCGCGGCAACGACGTTCCCGAAGATCGCGAAGAAAATGACTTCCTTGAGCTCGAAGCCGAAGGTGCCCGCGGCGATGATGCCGCCGAAGGTGAACACCGCGGCCAGCCCGTCCCTGAACACTGCGCTGGCCAGCAGGAAGTAGATGGTGTGCGGGCTGGTCCGGTAGATCGCCTTGATCCGACGCACCAGCAGGCCGTAGGAGGCCAGGAACCCCAGGCTGGCGCCCTGCCGGGACCGGGGAAGCTCCGGGACGGCGAACATGACGGGCAGCGCGAAGATGAAGAACCACAGCGCGGAGAACACTGCGACCAGGCGGATGTTCAGGCCGTCCGCCGTCGAAGCGCCGAACCACTCGAAGCTGGGCTGGACAAACAGCTGGAGCACCGCCAGCAGCGCCACAATGCCGCCGAGGTACCCCATGCCCCAGCCGAAGCCGCTGACCTTGCCGATGTTCTGCGGGGTGGAGATCTGGGTGAGCATGGCGTTGTAGTTCACGCCGGCGAACTCGAAGAACACGTTCGCCAGCGCAATCAGGGTCACGCCGAGCAGCAGGAACTCCGGCCGGGGGAACACAAAGAAGCACAACGCGGTCAGGAGCGCGACGGCGGCGGTGTTGACCCCGAGCCAGAGCTTCCGGCGTCCGCCCGTATCGGAGCGCTGCCCGGTGACGGGGGCCAGCAGCGCGATCGCGGCGCCGGCGATGGCGAGTGCGCCGCCCAGGACAGCGGACGCCTGGTCCTCGCCGCCGAAGGCATTCGAGGTCAGGTAGACGGTGAAGACGAAGGTGGTCATGACCGCGTTGAAGGCGGCCGAGCCCCAGTCCCAGGCAGCCCAGGCGAGGATGCGGCCCTTGTGGAAGACGTGGTTTCCGGATTCCAGTTCCGAGGCGGGACGCATGGCCTCTGGGGCGGCGGCGGAGTTCATAGCTCGAATATTATCCGCAGCGGGCGCACGGCCAGGCGCACCGTGCGAAAGAAACCCAGCGAAAAGAATTTGTCCACGCTTGGTAAACTGTCCGGACTGAACCTAACCAATGCCCCGCCTGCTCCAACTTTTGACAATCGAATTCCTGACGTTGCGGAGATAACAGTGATTACAGTCCTTGCCGTGCACTTTGCGGTGGCTGCTGTGGCGCCATTTCTCTTCCGAAGGTTCGGCCGGAATTCGTTTTTCGCCCTCGCGGCGGTGCCGGCGGGCTCGTTCGTCTGGTTGATCCTCCAGCACGGCGCGGTCTATTCCGCCGATGGCGGAACCCAGGCCGGCGCTGCCGGCAACGCCGTGTCCGAGGTCCTGCCGTGGATCCCCGAGCTGCAGATCGACCTCGCCTTCCGGCTGGACGCCCTGGCCTGGGTCATGTCCCTGCTGGTCCTCGGCGTGGGGGCGCTGGTCCTGGTCTACTGCGCCCGGTATTTCAAGGACAAGGACGACTACCTCGGCGGGTTCGGTGCCCAGCTGCTGGCCTTCGCCGGTGCCATGTTCGGCCTGGTGACGGCCGACGACCTGCTCCTCATGTTCATCTTCTGGGAACTGACCACCGTCCTGTCCTACCTGCTGATCGGCTACGCCCGGACCCGGCTGTCAGCGCGGCGCTCCGCGTTGCAGGCCCTCGTGGTGACCACCGCCGGCGGCCTGGCCATGCTGGTGGGCCTGATCATCCTGGGTTTCAACGCCGGCACCTACCGGATCTCGACCATCCTCGAGCAGGCGCCGGCCCTCACCACCGGGCCGGCTTCCGGAGCCGTGGCAGCCGCCGTCGTCCTCATCCTGGTGGGCGCGATCACCAAATCCGCACTGGTCCCCTTCCACTTCTGGCTCCCCGGCGCCATGGCGGCCCCCACCCCGGTGAGCGCCTACCTGCATGCCGCGGCCATGGTGAAAGCCGGCGTCTACCTCGTGGCACGGCTGGCCCCCGGCTTCGCGGAAACCCCGTTCTGGCACCCGGTGGTGCTCGGCCTGGGCCTGGCCACCATGCTGGTGGGCGGCTACCGGGCGCTGCGGCAGACGGACATCAAGCTCATCCTGGCGTACGGAACGGTCAGCCAGCTCGGCTTCCTGACCATGGTGGTTGGCCTTGGCACACCCGAGGCGGCCCTCGCCGGGCTCGCGCTGCTCCTCGCGCACGGGCTCTTCAAGGCCACCCTCTTCCTGGTGGTGGGCATCATTGACCACCAGGCCGGAACCCGCGACATCCGCAAGCTCTCCGGCGTCTACCGGTCTTCCCGTGCCCTCGCGATCGTGGCCGGAATCGGGGCCGCCTCGATGGCGGGCATCCCGCCGCTGGCCGGCTTCGTCGCCAAGGAATCCGTCTTCGAAGCCTTCGTCCACTACGCCTCCGACCCCGCCGCCGGCCTGTGGGGGCCGGTCATCCTGGCCGGCCTGGTCCTGGGGTCCATCCTGACTTTCGCGTACAGCGCACGGTTCATGTGGGGCGCCTTTGCCGTCAAGCCCGGTGTCGAGGCCACCCCCTTCAAGCCGATCAAACCGGCCTTCCTGGCCGCCCCCGCCATCCTGAGCCTGCTGACCATCGTCTTCGGCCTGTGGCCCGCCCCGGTGGACGGCTGGATCCAGCCGTACGCGGCACTGTTCGTGCCCGCCGGCGAGGACGTGGCGGCCGCCGCCGGCCACCTGGCGCTGTGGCACGGACTGACCCCCGCCCTGGGGCTCACCGCCATCACCTTCGCGCTCGGCCTGGCCATGTTCTACGGCCGCAACGCCGTCGCCCGGCTCCAGGGCCTGGTTCCGGGCTGGATCGACGGCGACCGCACCTACCAGCTGACCATCGGCGCCCTCGACGACGTCGCCGTCTGGATTACCGGGCGGACCCAGCGCGGTTCGCTGTACTTCTACCTGTCCGTCATCCTGACCGTGGCGTTCGTCCTGCCGCTCACCGCGCTGGTGCTGGCCAACAAGCCGCTGCCCGGAGACCTCTACTTCATCGACCCCAACGCGCCGCTGCAGATCGTGGTAGGCGCCGGGATCGTGATCGGCGCGCTGGCCGCCGTGCGCGCCAACAAGCGCTTCCTGGCCGTCCTGATGGTCTCCGTCACCGGCTACGGCATCGCCTTGATGTTCGCGTTGCAGGGCGCCCCGGACCTCGCGCTGACCCAGATGCTGGTGGAAACCATCATCCTGGTGGCCTTCGTCCTCGCCATGCGCAGCCTCCCCGCGGAGCTCCGGGACCGCACCGGCGGGCGGTACCGGGTGGTCCGAGTGATCATCGGCGCCGCTTTCGGCATCACGATGGTGTTCGCCGCGATCTATGCCCTCGGCGCCCGCGTGGCGGCGCCCGTCTCGCTCGAATTCCCCCAGTTGGCGTATGAGGGAGGCGGCGGACTCAACATCGTCAACGTGACCCTCGTGGACATCCGGGCCTGGGACACCTTCGGCGAGATCTCCGTCCTGGCCCTGGCGGCCACCGGCGTCGCCAGCCTCATCTTCGTCCGGGGCCGCGGCGACCGGAGCCCTGCATCGTCGAGCGTCGCTGAGGGCACGGTCGGACGCCGGAAGCCCGGCGCCGCAGGCGGGGGCAACACCCGCGACGACGCCGCGCTGGCCATGAGCCGCCGCTTTGCCGCCTCCAGCCGCGATGCGTGGCTGGTTGCGGGCCGGACCCTGGCGCCGGAACGCCGCTCGATCATCTTCGAAGTGGTCACGCGGCTGATCTTCCACTCGATGATCGTCTTCTCGATCTACCTCCTGCTGGCCGGCCACAACCTCCCCGGCGGAGGCTTCGCCGGCGGCCTCACCGCCGGGCTGGCACTCACCATCCGCTACCTCGCCGGCGGCCGTTTCGAGTTGCGCGAAGCCACCCCGGTCAGTGCCGGCGCGCTGCTGGGCATCGGCCTCGCCACGGCCGCGGCCTCCGGCGTCGCGCCGCTGCTGCTGGGCGGCCAGGTGTTCCAGACCGCCATTCTCGAGTTCTGGCTGCCGGTCTTTGGCGACGTCAAGTTCGTCACCTCCACCATCTTCGACATCGGCGTGTACATCGTGGTCGTCGGCCTGGCCCTGGATGTCCTCCGCAGCCTGGGCGCCGAGATCGATGAGCACTTCGAGGAACACCCGGCAGAACCGTCCGAGGACCAGGAAGCCGGCGACATCCCGGCCGAAACCACAGCCAAGGGGAAAGCATGAGCGTCAACCTGACCCTGCTGACGGTCATGGGGGCACTGTATGCCTGCGGCATTTACCTCATCCTGGAACGCAGCCTGACCCGGGTCCTGCTGGGCCTGATGATGCTGACCAACGCCACCAACCTGCTGATCCTCACCACGGGCGGTTACGCGGGGCTGGCGCCACTGTTCAGTAAGGACACCGGCCCCGGCGAATACAACGACCCGCTGCCCCAGGCCCTGATCCTCACGTCGATCGTGATCTCCTTCGCCGTCACGGCGTTTATGCTCGCCCTGATCTACCGCACCTGGGTGCTGGCCCGCCAGGACGAGATCCAGGACGACGCCGAAGACCGCCGTGTCGCCAAGACCCCCAGCTTCGACGCCGAGGACGACTCCGTGATTCCGGTGGAAACCTCCGAATTCCCGTTGACCATGATCGGCGGGGACGGCGACGCGATATCCAACACCCGAGACGGCGCCAACGGGGCCTCGGGCGCCACCGTGAAGGTGGGCGACCGCAGGCTCGAGGCCGACGAGACGGCGTCGGAGGAACAACCCGGCTCCCTCAACGTGAAACAACCCAAACAGGAAGGAGGCGGACAATGAACATTGCCAGTTTCGCCCCGCTCGCCGTCCTCCTCCCCATCCTCGGCGCCGCGCTGACCTTCCTGCTGATCCGGCATTCGCGGGCCCAGCGGACCGTGAGCATCGGGGTCCTGTCCGTGACGCTGCTGCTTGAGTGCTGGCTGCTGGCCTCCGTCTGGGACGGCGGCACCGCGGCGGTCAACATCGGCGGGTGGCTCCCGCCCTGGGGCATCGTGATGGTGGTGGACCAGTTCTCCTCACTGATGCTGGTGGTGTCCTCCTCCGTGAGCCTCGCCGTGCTGATCTACGCCACCGGGCAGGGCATGGCCGACGGCGACCAGGACGCTCCGGTCTCGATTTTCCACCCCACCTACTTGATCCTGGTGGCCGGCGTGTCCAACGCCTTCCTCTCCGGGGACCTGTTCAACCTCTATGTGGGCTTCGAGATCCTGCTGACAGCAAGCTACGTGCTGATGACGCTCGGCGGAACGGGACCGCGGATCCGGGCCGGGGTGACCTACGTGGTGGTCTCGGTGGTGTCCTCCGTGCTCTTCCTGATCGCGATCGCCATGATCTACGGGGCCACCGGAACCATCAACATGGCCGACCTCGCCCTCAAACTCGCCGAGCTGGATCCCGGCACCCGGAACCTGCTGCACGTCATGCTGCTCGTGGCGTTCGGGATCAAGGCCGCCGTCTTCCCGCTGTCCTTCTGGCTGCCGGACTCCTACCCGACGGCGCCGGCCCCGGTCACGGCCGTGTTCGCCGGCCTGCTGACCAAGGTGGGCGTGTACGCCATGGTCCGGACCGAAACGCTGCTGTTCCCGGGCGACACGTTCAATACGCCGCTGATGGTCGCCGCCCTGCTGACCATGGTGGTGGGGATCCTCGGCGCCCTGGCCCAGAGCGACATCAAACGACTCCTGTCCTTCACGCTGGTCAGCCACATCGGCTACATGGTGTTCGGCCTGGCGATGTCGTCGGTGGCCGGGCTCGGCGCCGCCGTCTTCTACGTCGCCCACCACATCACCATCCAGACCAGCCTGTTCCTTGTGACGGGCCTGATCGAACGCCGCGGCGGCAGCTCCTCGATGGACCGCGTCGCCGGTCTTGCCAAGCTGTCCCCGCTGCTGGCGGTGCTGTTCTTCGTGCCCGCCATGAACCTGGCCGGCATCCCGCCGTTCTCCGGTTTCCTGGGAAAACTGGGCCTGCTGCAGGCCGGCGTCCAGCTCGGAACGCCGCTGGCCTACGCGCTGGTGATCGGCGGTGTGCTGACCAGCCTGCTGACCCTGCTGGCCATCGCGAGGGTCTGGAACCGCGCCTTCTGGCGCAAACCCGAGGACGCCGAACACCCCGACCCGGTCCTGCTGGCAGATCCCGCCGGTTCGGCCAAGGGCGACCGGGCAGGACAGAGCAACGTCACCCTCCTGCCGCGGACCATGGTGGGATCCACGCTGGGACTGGTGATCTTCGGCGTCGCGCTGACGGTCTTTGCCGGGCCGCTGTTCCGGGTGGCGGACCAGTCCGCCGTCGAGATGCTGGACCGGACCTCTTACATCCACGCGGTCCTCGGCGAGGGCGCGCCGGTCCCGGCGCTCTCCCAGCCAGGCCCGGACCCCGCCGGCGTGCCGCCGGTCAGCGGGGAGGAGCACAAATGAGCCGTAAACGGATATCCCTGCGCCAGGAACTGCCGCTCCTGGTCTGGCTCGTGATCGTCTGGGGCGCCCTGTGGCAGAACTTCAGCCCGGGAAACCTGCTCTTCGGTGCCCTCATCGCGGTGCTGGTGGCCCGGCTGTTCTACCTGCCCCCGGTGGAGCTCGGCGGGCGCTTCAACGTGCTGCGCGCGGTGCCGTTCGCCCTGACGTTCCTGGGCAAAGTGGTTGTGGCGAGCTTCCAGGTCCTGTTCCTGGCAGTGGCCAAAGGCCCCAAGGTCATCAGCGCCGTCGTCGCCGTACCGCTGCGGAGCCACTCCGACCTGCTGGTCACCGCCACGGGGCATGTGACCGCGCTAATCCCGGGCTCGCTGGTGGTGGAAGTGGACCGCTCCACGTCAACGCTCTACATCCACGGCATCAACGTCCGCAACGCCGAAGACGCCGCGCAGTTCCGCAAAGACGTCCGCAACACTGAGGCCGGTTTGATCAGGATCATGGGCACCAAAGCCGAACTGTCCGCCCTCAACCAGGAGCTGGTGCCATGATGCAGCTTGTCCTGACCGTCACCGCCGTCGTGCTGTCCCTGGCCGCCGGAGGGGCCATCATCCGGATCGCGAGGGGCCCGTCGCTTCTGGACCGGGTGCTCGCCGCGGACGTGCTGCTGGCCATCCTGGGAGCGGCGCTGTGTATCGACATGGCCGTGAACCGGCACCTGAACAACCTCATGCTGCTGGTGGCAGTGTCACTCATCGGGTTTGTCGGCTCCGTCACCGTGGCCCGGTTCGTCGCCGACCGGAGGGAGCAGCCCCGTGAATCCTGAGACGTTTTCAGGCGATGCCGTGATCGACGCCGTTTCGGCGGTCTTTCTGGTGGTCGGCGCGCTGATGTCCCTCGCGGCGGCGGTGGGGCTGCTGCGCTTCCCGGACCTCATGACCCGGATGCACGCGGCCACCAAGCCGCAGGTGCTGGGCCTGTTCCTGCTGCTGTTCGCGCTGGGGCTCCAAATGCGCACCTGGTGGGTGTGGCCGGTGCTGGTAGTGGCCTGGATCTTCCAGCTGCTGACGGTGCCGGTGTCGGCGCACATGGTGGGCCGGGCCGGTTACCGCACCAAACACCTGCACCCGGAGCTGCTCAGCACCGACGAACTGGAGGCTGTGGTGCAGCAGGCGGCGGGTACAGGCGGTTTCACCGACGACGGCGACGAGGTCACCGGCCCGCGGTAGTGGCCGGGCAATGCGCCTGAACCAGGCGCCCTGAACCAGGCGCCTTAAACCAGGTCTTGAGTCTTGGCGAAGCGCGTGATCGCGCGCTGGGTGCCGCGGTTGGCGAGGACCTGGATGATGGCGCTGACGGACGCTGAGATCAGCGCGAAGGTCAGGGCCGAGCGCAGCGTGGTGGGCACGTCGTCGTCGTTGCCCTTGGGCGGCTTGTTCCCCGTGGATTTTTCCCAGACGCTGTCAACGAGCTTGGTGCCGAGGAAGCCGGCCAGCAGGCTGATGCCGGTGCCGAGCAATTTGATGAAAATGTTCATTCTTCGCAACTCCTTGCGGGAGGAAACAGGGCTGCCCCTAGCCTAGCGTTCCCGGACCGGCGGTCCAGCCAGGCAGCGTGCTGAGAACAACACCCGCCGCCGACGTCGGCGTTCAGTCAGTTCCCTGTGCCTGCAGCCCCTGCCGACCAGGAGCGAAGAGTCGGCTTGTTGTCCAGGGCTGACGAAATAGGACGATGTGCGGGGCCCCGATGTCGATGCTTAGCCGCACGTTCCGCCGGCGATCAGCGGGACAGTGACTTGCCTTCGTTCATTGGGGTCCATGTAGTCGAACACGTAACTGATGGTGGCCGTGTTGGCGGCCCATTCCACTGAGTATTGCCTGTCCCTGAACGGGTCGTAGCCGTCGTCGGTGGTGATCGTGGCGCGGCGCACCAGGAGCGGACCGCAGGCGGGCTCGTAGACGTCGTGGCTGCCGAGCAAGAGAAAACTGCTGTCTACGATGAGGAGCCGGTGTGCGCCGTCGGGGGATTGGATGGCGCGGTGCGTCGTGTCGGCCGCGATCGTCATGAACGCGCCGTAGAGGGCGAATGCGGTCAGCATGGCAGCGGTCAGGGTCCAGAGGATGGTTGACGCCGCGGTCCGCAACCAGAGCGGCCTGACCGCGGTCAAGGCCCTGGGGATGAGGATCATGGCGGCGCCCATGAACAGGAACCATGCCGTGGCCAGGCAGAGAACGGCAAGGATGTCGGACCCAACGGGCCCGCCGAGGTGGATCAGCACACCATCGGTTTTCAGGGTGGTGAGGGTGTGGGCGATGCTAAGGAATCCGCAAGCCTGAAGGAGCCGGCTGAAACCGAAAACGGCCGGCCCCGTACGCAGCTGTCCGGGGCCGGCCTGCTGCTGTTCTTCCCCGAGGACCAGCGTTTCGAAGCTTTGGTAGGCCCGGTCCGAGAGGGTTCCATCGAAGACCGCCGGGTGCCGGCGGGGCGGCGTCATTTGCCGGCTGATGCGGTGCGTTGGCGGAAGGTCCCGGCGATGGAGAGTTTGCTCGAGTATTGGATGGACCCGTACCGGAAGAGGTGGACGGCGAGTCGGAGGATGAGGAATCCGGTGATGAACAGTTCGGCGATGATGATCGTGGACTCAAGCGGGCTGAGCGTGCCAAAGCTGTTGCGGAGAAGGGCGGTCACGGGGGCCGAGAGCGGGAAGTACGTGAAGATTTGCACGATGGGGGCGCGCGGGTCGGAGATGATCAGGCTGATCGCGTAGAACGGGACGAAGATCAAGGCCATCAGGGGCCCGAAGATCGTGCCGCCGTCTTTGGCTGTAGGCATGATCGCCCCGATTGCGACCAGGACACCGGTGAATACCGTGAACCCGCCCAGCAGCAGCAGCGCCCCGACGGCCATGGTCCCCGGATCGAAAGTAATGGTCGACAGGTCCAGGTCGGGTATGGCGAGCTTGTCGCGGAAAAAGAGGAACGCCACAACGATCGGGGTCAGGAAGACCAGGATCTGGATGAGCCCCACCATGAACAGGGCAATGACTTTGCCGATGATCAGGGTGGTCGGGTTCAGGGTGGTGAGGATCATTTCGGTGACCCGGTTTTCCTTCTCTTCCAGGGTGCTGTTGAGCATCTGGTTGGAGAGCAGAATTATCGAGACGTAGAAGATCAGCAGGAACATCAGGGGCGGTATGGCGGAACCGAAGCCGCCGGTGGCCTGGCCGTCCTTGAAGGTCTGGGACTCGGTTTTCACGTCGCCGCTGGCTGCGGCGGTGAGCTGCGGGGAGCCGACCGCAGACTGGGCGGAGGCGGTGAGGAGCTGCTTCGCGACGGCGTCGTACTTGCCGTTTTCGAAGATCCCCTTATCTGTTCCGTAGACCTTCACCGGCTGCGAGGCCGGTTCGGCGGGGTAGGCGAAGTACGCATCCGTCACCCCGGCTTTCACGTCCTGCAGGGCCTGGCCGGGGTCTGTGGCTTTCTTCCCGCCCATGGCCGTCGCGATGTCCGGGGTGACGAGCCCGGAGTTGTCGGTGTAGGTGAAGCTCACGGCGGCGGTCTTCAGTGCGTCTTCGGTGGCCGCGGTGGAGGAGTTGCTCAGGTAGACGAGCGCAAACACGATTGCCATGACGACCGGGATGGACAGGGTCGCGATCCAGAAGGCGCGCTTCTTCATGGTGCGGGTGAATTCGAAATCCACCACCGTGCGGAGGTTGTGCCGGGCGAAGGGCCGCTTCGGCGGGACGGGCAGCGTGGGAGGTACCGGGCCGGGGGAGGGGAGTTGGGTGGATGTCTGCTGTGCCATTGAAATCTAGACCTCCGCCATTTCGTGGTTCTCGCCGTAGACCTTGATGAAGACCTCGTCCAGCGAAGTCCTGGCGGTGGTGAAGGAGCGGACGGCAACACCGTGGCCGATAAGTTCGCGCAAGACGGCCGTTTCGTCCGTGCCGGGGCCGGGGGAGAGTTCAGCGGCGCCGCCAGCGTCGGTGACGATGTCGTACAGGGCAGAGGACGGCAGGATTCCGTCGTAGGTGAGCCGGTAGACGGTTCCGCCGAATTGTTCCTGGACGTCCGCGACGGTGCCGTAGGCGCGGGAGGTGCCGTCCTTGAGCAGGATCACCCGGTCACAGAGGCGTTCGACTTCCTCCATCTGGTGCGTGACCATGATGACGGTCGCGCCGGCGAGTTTTTGTTCCTCGATGATGTCCATCAGCAGGCGCCGGTTGACCGGGTCGAACCCCTTGGTGGGTTCGTCCAGGATCAGCAGCTCGGGGTCGTTCATGATGGTCACGCCGAGCTGGATTTTTTGCTGTTGTCCGCCGGAGAGCTTGTCCAGGCGCGTGTTCGCTTTGTCGGCGAGACCGACGCGTTCCAGGTACTCCCGCGACCAGGTCCTGGCGTGGGTTTTGTCCAGGCCCTTGAGCCGGCCAAAGTAGACCATGAGGTCAAGGACGGACTCTTTTTTGTAGAGGCCGCGTTCCTCGGGCAGGTATCCCAGCCGGGCACCGTCCTGCGGGGCGAAAGGCTTGCCGCCGATGTGGAGGGTCCCGGCGGTCGGCTGGTAGATGCCCAGCAGCGCCCGGAGGGTGGTCGTTTTCCCTGACCCGTTGCTGCCGAGGAATCCGAAGGTCTCCCCGGCCCGGACGTCGAAGGAGAGGTCTTTGATGACCGTCGTGTCCCCGAAGTCCATCCTGAAGTCTTTGATGTGTACAAGCGGCTCCGCGGCCGCGTCCCCCAACGTCATGCGCACCACTCTAACCGGACACTCAGCCGCTGGTGATCAACGGCACACCACGCGGAACCCGGCGGGAAGCGGCGAGCCGTCCCGGCCCGGCGTCCCGGCTAATTCCCGGCACGGCCGAGGATGTCAGACAGGGCCTCAACCACCAGCTCATGGTCGGCCTTCTGCGGCAAACCCGACACCGTGACGGTGGCAACCATTCCGGTTCCGCGCACGTAGATGGGGAAGGCGCCGCCGTGGGCGGCAAACTCCTTCTCATCGAACCAGGCGTTGTCCTCGATCATCCGTCCCGCGGACCGGGCCCTGAGTCCGACCAGCAGCGACGGGACCTCGTACCGCACGGCCGTGCGCTGCTTGGCCCTGATCCAGCGTTCATTGTCCGGGGTGGCGCCCTCCAGTGCCGCGTGGAACAGCACCTGTTCACCTTTGGTGATGTCGATGGCGATCGGGTAAGAGCGCTGCCTGCCGAGTTCCACCAGACGGAGCCCCAGATCCAGGGCGTCGTCTTTGCTGAAAGACGGGAACTGCAGTTCGTCCATTTCCGCCAGAATCCTGCCGATGAGTGCCGCCAGGGATCCGTGCGGCTGCGGTTCGGTCGAGTCCGGATCGTAGCCGGGTGAAGGAGCTGGTGGGTTGGTCACGTGATTCAGCTTCCGTTAGTGAGCCGCCGTCGGGTAGCCATCAGGCCGCAGCGGTGTCCGGTGTTCCCATGCCCTGCCGACTCTACCAAGCGGGCGTCCGCAGGTCACCGGCGCCGAAGCCGGCGGATTGTGACGGCCGGGCCCGGAAAACAACGCCCCCCGGGTGTAAACTGGGCCACGCCCACAAGGGCAATTTTCAATACGACAGGGGAGCGCCGCCGTCGGGCATCACCGGAGAAATCCGGGGAAACCACAGGTGGGCGCTGAGAGTGCGGACAGCCGCAGACCCTCGAACCTGATCCGGTTAGTACCGGCGCAAGGGAGTCGAGTTCTCAGAGTGCCCGGGGCGGCGGCGGATGCCGCGGCCCGGGGGCACTCTCCCCTCCTGTTCCTCAGGAGGACGAAATGACTGATACATCTGCTGCATCTGCGAAACAGACGCGCACCCGGCGCAGCTACAACTGGCGCGTGGTGGACATTGTGGTGGCCGCGTTGATCGCGGTGGCCGGCGGCGTGATTTTCTGGGCCTGGTCCCAGGGCGCCAACCTCGTTTCCGTCCCGCTCAATGCGGTTTACCCCCCGCTGACCGGGCTTTACGCCGGCGGCTGGATGATCCCGGCGGTGCTGGGCATGCTTATCATCCGCAAGCCGGGCGCGGCACTGTTCTGCGAAACCGTGGCTGCTACCGGCGAGCTGATCATGGGCTCGCAATACGGCGCCTCCGTGCTGTTCTCCGGCTTCCTGCAGGGCCTGGGCGCCGAACTGGTCTTCGCCGCGTTCGTGTACAAGAAGTTCAACCTGCCCGTGTCCCTGCTGGCCGGTGCCGGCGCGGGCCTGTTCTGCGGGCTCAACGATTCGTTCCTGCCGTGGGGCTGGAACATTGCGTATTCCGGCGGCGACAAGCTTGCCTACATCATCTTCACTGCCATTTCCGGCGCCGTGATCGCCGGCGGACTGTCGTGGATCGCCACCCGGGGCCTGGCCAGGACCGGTGTGCTGAGTTCCTTTGCCTCCCGCAAGGCGGCCACGGAGCCCGTCTTTTCCTGATGTCCGCCTTCAACACGTCCGCCGGCAGCGGGGTCCGGCCGGCGGCGATCACCGCGCGGGGCTGGGGCTGGCGGCACGCCGGCCGGCCCCGGCCCGCCGTCAGCGGCCTGGACCTGGACATCCGGCCCGGGGAACGCGTGCTGCTGCTGGGGCCTTCGGGCGCCGGCAAGTCCACGCTGCTCCACGCCCTGGCAGGCGTGCTCGGCGACAGCTCCGCCGGTGACGCCGGCCGGGCGCCCGGCGCCGCTGACCTTGCTGCCAGCGGCGCGGCCGGGGACGCGGACGAGACCGGCAGCCTGCTGATCGACGGCGCCCCGCCCCGCGTCCGGCGCGGCCGTGCCGGGCTGATGCAGCAGGACCCGGAGACCCAGGTGGTGCTCTCCCGCCTCGGCGACGACGTCGCCTTCGGCGCGGAAAACCTGTCCGTGCCTCCGGCGGAGATCTGGTCACGCGTCGCGGAAGCGCTCGACGACGTCGGGCTGGGCCGGCTGCCGCTGGACCACCCGACGTCGGCCCTCTCCGGCGGCCAGAAGCAGCGGCTGGCGCTCGCCGGCATCCTCGCGATGCGGCCCGGGCTGATCCTGCTCGACGAGCCGACCGCCAACCTGGACCCCGCCGGAGTGCTGGAAGTCCGGGACGCCGTCGGCCGCTGCCTGGACAAAACCGGAGCCACCCTGGTGGTGGTGGAGCACCGTGTCTCGGTCTGGAAGGACCTCGTGGACCGGATCGTGGTGCTGCAACCGGGATCGGCCACGGATTCTGCCGTGCTGATCGACGGGCCGCCGGACCTGGTCCTGGCGCAGGCACGGGACATGCTCACCGCAGCCGGGGTCTGGGTGCCCGGCTACGTGCCGCAGACCCGGGCACGCGGCTTGCGGGCCGCAGGCACACGCGCCACCGGGCCGGAAGCCGCACAAGGCAATATCGCGGGGCAGCTGCTGCTGGCCGTGGAGGATCTGGGCGTCTCGCGGGAACGGCCGCGGCGGGCGGGGTTCCGCGGAGGCTTCCGTCCCATTCCGCCGGAGCCCGTACAGTCCGGGATCACGGCCCAGGTCCGCGCCGGTGAGGCGCTGACCATCACGGGACCTAACGGGTCGGGGAAGTCCACCTTCGCCCTGACCCTCGCCGGCCTGCTGGCGCCGGTCTCCGGCAGGGTGTCCGCCACCCTGGACCTCAGCGCCGGCGCCGGGATCGATCCCTACCGGTGGAAGGCGCAGCAGCTGATCGCCAGGATCGGCACCGTGTTCCAGGAGCCCGAGCACCAGTTCGTCACCGGACGTGTGCTGGACGAGCTGATGTTCGGACCCCGGCACCTGGGCCGCGGCGGGGAACGCGTCGACGAACTGCTGGAGCGTCTGCGGCTGACTGATCTGGTGGACGCCAATCCGTACACACTCTCGGGCGGCGAAAAGCGGCGCCTGTCCGTGGCCACCGTCCTCGCCGCGCACCCCCAGGTGCTGGTCCTGGACGAACCCACCTTCGGCCAGGACGCCAACACCTGGGCCGAGCTGGCCTCCTTCCTCTCCGAACTGCTCGACGGCGGCACCGCCGTCGTGTCGGTGACGCACGACGCCGAATTCAGCGAGGTCCTGGGCGGCACCACATTGAGCCTCCGCGCACCGGAACACCGGGAACCTGGCCGGGCGCCGGAAGTTCCGGAACCAGAACGCCGCGAAACTGAACGCCGGGAACCAGGGAAGGTCCAAGCACCATGAGGCAGGAACTGAACCTGCGCGGCAACCATGCGCTGCTGGCGCGCGCCAACCCGCTGGCGAAGTTCGCCGCCGTCATGCTCATCACCCTGGTGCTGGCGCTGTCCATCGACTGGGTGTCCGCGTCGGTGGCGCTCGCCTTCGAACTGGCGCTGCTTCCGCTGGCCGGGCTGACCCTCGGACTGCTCTGGCAGCGTGGCTGGCCCCTGATCCTCGCCGCGGCGCTGGGCGGCTGGAGCACCACGATCCTGGCGCCGGACAGCGGGAACATCCTGCTCGACGCCCGGATCTGGTCGATCAGCGAAGGGTCCCTCGAACTCGGCCTCGGCTTTATGATCCGCGGCCTGGCCATTGCGCTGCCGGCCGTCCTGCTGATGAGCTGCACGGATCCCACGGACCTGGCCGACGCCCTCGCGCAGAAGGCGAAACTGCCGCACCGCTTCGTTCTCGGCACGCTCGCCGCGCTGCGCCTTGTGGGACTGATGGCCGAGGAGTGGCAGACCATCGGCATGGCCCGCCGCGCCCGCGGGGTGGGCTCGCACGGGAACCCGCTGCGGCGGCTGCGGGCCATCCTGGGGCAGAGCTTCGGGCTGCTGGTGCAGGCCGTCCGGCGTGCCTCGCGCCTGGCCGTCACCATGGAAGCCCGCGGCTTCGGCAGCGCACAACGGACCTGGGCCCGGACCTCGGTTTTCAGCGGCCTGGACGCCTGGGTGTTCCTGGGCGGGGTCCTGATCGCCGGAGCCGCCGTCGCGTCTGCCCTGGCGGCGGGGACCTGGAACATGGTCTTCCTGGCGCAGCAATAGCACCGGTTATCGCACAATACGGGTAGTGCTGTGAGATTAACGGCATTCCGGCGGGTTTGCCGGGGGTTAATAAATCATGCGTGATATTTTCGTGGAATGACTCAAGAGACTGCTGAACACGTCGGAGCACTGCTCCGCGACGCCCGCGGCCAGAAGGGCTGGACCCAGGGGCAGCTCGCTGCCGAGCTGGGAACCAGCCAGAGCGCCATCGCCCGCATGGAACAGGGCAAGCAAAACCTGAGCCTGAAAATGATCCAGCGGCTCGAGACCATCTTTGGCCGGAGCATCGTGAAGGTGGGACGGCCCGCCATGACGCACCTCCGGGTCGAGGGCGGCCGCACCCTGTCCGGCTCCGTGGACGTCAACAGCAGCAAGAACGCCGGCGTCGCGCTGCTGTGCGCCAGCCTGATCAACCGCGGCACCACCACGCTGCGGCGGCTCGCACGGATCGAAGAGGTCAACCGGATTGTCGAGGTGCTGGCCAGCATCGGCGTCGAATGCACCTGGCTCAACGCCAACGACCTGCAGATCCGCCGCCCCGCCGTGCTGGACCTCGACTCGATGGACGTCGAGGCAGCCCGCCGTACCCGCAGCGTCATCATGCTGCTGGGCCCGCTCCTGGACGAATCCAGTGAGTACCGGCTGCCCTACGCCGGCGGCTGCGACCTCGGCACCCGCACCGTGCAGCCGCACATGCAGGCGCTGCGCCAGTTTGGCCTCAGCGTCGACGCCAAGTCAGGTTTCTACGCCGTCCAGGCGCCGCCGTCGGACGGGCACGACCGCTCCTTCGTGCTCAGCGAACGCGGTGACACCGTCACCGAAAACGCCATTATGGCCGCCGCCCACCGCAGCGGCACCACCATCATCCGCAACGCCAGCCCCAACTACATGGTGCAGGACCTCTGCTTCTACCTGCAGATGCTCGGCGTGCAGATCGACGGTGTGGGCACCACCACGCTGAAGATCACCGGCCGCCCCGCCGTCGACGTCGATATCGAATACTTCCCCTCCGAGGACCCGATCGAGGCGATGAGCCTGATCACCGCCGGCATCGTCACGGACTCGGAAGTCACCATCCGCCGCGTTCCGATCGAGTTCATGGAAATCGAACTCGCGACCCTGGAACAGATGGGCCAGCGGCTCGAAGTGTCCGGCGAGTACCTGGCCCGCAACGGGCGGACCCGGCTGGTGGACGTCACCACCAGGCCCTCGGAACTGCGCGCCCCCGAGGACAAGATCCACCCCATGCCGTTCCCCGGGCTGAACATCGACAACCTGCCCTTCTTCGCGGTCATCGCCGCGAATGCCACGGGCCAGACGATGATCCACGACTGGGTCTACGACAACCGCGCGATCTACTTGACCGAACTGAACAAGCTCGGCGCCCAGGTGCAGCTGCTCGACCCGCACCGGATCTACGTCAACGGACCCACCAAATGGCGTGCAGCCGAGGTTGGCTGCCCGCCGGCCCTGCGGCCCGCGGCCTGCCTGCTGCTGGCGATGCTCGCCGCCCGGGGCGTCTCGGAACTGCGCAACATCTACGTGATCGAGCGCGGCTACGAGGACCTGGCGGAGCGCCTCAACACCATCGGCGCGAAGATCGAGTACTTCCAAGACTGAACGTACTGGCCGGAGTGACCCCGCGTTAAGGTAGGAGCGTTTCGGCGGTTCCTGCCGCACAATAGATTCATGCGCACCTTCGGCGTGGAGGAAGAACTGCTCATAGTGGATCCCGAAACAGGGATGCTGCTTGCGCTCGCCGACGTCATGCTGCCCAGCCTGGTGCCGCCAAAGCAGGACGCCGCCCTGGTTCTCCCGGGGCAGCAACCGGTCCACGACGGCGGCGCCGACTTCAGCTACGAGCTCAAGCTCGAACAAATCGAAACCCAGACCCGGCCATGCCTGGACTACGCGGAACTTCTCCGGCAGCTCAGGCAGGCCCGGGCGCGGGCTGACCACGCAGCCCGCGCGCACGGCGGCCGCGTCGCGGCCCTCGCCACCTCGCCCCAAGGCGCCGCCACCCACCTGACGCCGAACAAGCGCTACATGACCATGCAGCAGCGCTTCGGGCTCACGGTCCGGAACCAGCTGACCTGCGGCCTCCACGTCCACACCTTTGTGGAGTCCCCGGAGGAAGGCGTGGCCGTGATGGACCGGATCCGGGACAAGCTTGCCGTCCTGATCGCCCTCAGCGCGAACTCCCCGTACTGGAACGGCGCAGAGACAGGATTCGAAAGCTACCGAACCCAGGCGTGGAACCGCTGGCCCGGGTCCGGCCCCACAATGATCTTCGGCAACCTGGCCGTCTACCGGCGGCTGGTGACCCGGCTGGTGGAAAGCGGCGTCCTGATGGACGAGGGGATGGTCTACTTCGACGCCCGGCTGGCAAGGCTCCATCCCACCGTGGAGGTCCGGGTCGCCGACGTCTGCCTGCGGGCCGAGGACGCGGCGCTGATCGCCGTGCTCGTGCGGGCGCTCGTCGAGTCCGCATCCCGGGAATGGAACGACGGCGTCGATCCCGCCCCCGTGCCGACGCTGCTGCTGCGGATGGCCGCCTGGCAGGCCAGCAACTGCGGACTGCGCGGGGAACTGCTGGACTTCGGAACCTTCACTCCGGCCCCGGCCGCGGACGTGGTCTGGTCGCTCGTGGACTTCGTGGCCCCCGTGCTCGAGGAACAGGGCGAGCTGGATCTGGTCCGCGAGGGCGTCGGCCGGATCCTGGCGGAGGGCTCGGGTTCGCAGCTGCAACGGGAGCCGTTCCACGCGGGCGGGCTCGCCGCCGTCGTCGAACGGGCGGTCGAGGTGACCACGGAGGGGACCGCGGGCGACCAGGCTGACCAGGGGCCGTCCCTGGGGCGGATCCGCCAGGGCTGACCGGAGGAAACCTAGACCTGCTTGAGCGCCTGGCCCAGGTCGCGGACCAGGTCCTCGATGTCCTCGAGTCCCACGGAGAGGCGCACCACGCCGTCGCTGAGCCCGATTGCAGCGCGGCCCTCCGGCCCCATGGCGCGGTGCGTCGTGGTGGCGGGATGGGTGATGAGGGACTTCGAATCGCCGAGGTTGTTGGAGATGTCGATGATCCTGAGCGCATCCAGCAGCGCGAAGGCGGCCTCCTTCGCCGAGCGCCCGGCGGACGGGGAGAGCTCGAAGGTCAGCACGGTGCCGCCGGCCTTCATCTGCCGCGCGGCCAGTTCGTGCTGCGGGTGGGACGGCAGCAGCGGGTACTTGACCCAGCTGACCGCGGGCTGCTCCTCAAGCCATTCGGCCAGCCGCAGCGCGGAAGCGGAGGAATGGTTCACCCGCAGGGCCATGGTCTCCAGCCCCTTGGTCAGCACCCACGCATTGAACGCCGAAAGTGCCGGCCCGGTGTGGCGCATGAGCTGCTTGACCGGGCCGTCGATGAACTCCTTGGTGCCCAGGATCGCGCCGCCGAGCACCCTGCCCTGGCCATCGATGTGCTTGGTGCCGGAGTAGACGATCACGTCCGCGCCGAGCTCCCCGCAGCGCTGCAGCAGGGGAGTGGCAAAGACATTGTCGACGACGACCGTCGCCCCGGCGGCGTGCGCCAGGTTGCTCACGGCGGCGATGTCCACGATTTCCTGCATCGGGTTCGACGGCGATTCGAAGAAGACCGCCGCCGTGGGTTCCGACAGCGCGGCGCGCCACTGCTCCAGGTCCGGGCCGTCCACGAAGACCGTCTCCACACCCCAGCGGGGAAGGATCTCGTTGAGGATCACGAAGCACGAGCCGAACAGCGAGCGGGCCGCGACCACGCGGTCGCCGGCGGCCAGCAGGGCGCCGAGGGCCGTGAAGACGGCGGACATGCCCGAGGCGGTGGCGAAGCAGGCCTCAGTGCCTTCGAGCAGCCGGAGCCGTTCCTGGAAGGTGGCCACCGAGGGGTTGCCATAGCGGGAGTAGACGAAGCGCTCGTCCTCGCCGGTGAACGCACGCTCGGCAGCGGCCGCGGATTCGTAGACGAAGCCGGAGTTCAGGAAGATCGGCTCGGACGTTTCCTGGAAGCCGGTCCGGTCGAGTCCGCCGCGGACGGCCTGGGTGTCGGCGCTCCAGCCGGCGGCGTCGGGGTTGAAGGTCACTTAGTGCTTTCCGGGGTTGGTGGGCAGGCCGCGGTTCTTCCAGCCGTTGACGGTGCGCTCGCCGTGGCGGTCCGGTTCGCCCTCAAAGCCCTCGAGGACGTTGTAGGAGGTGTAGCCGGCCTGCGTCGCGGCGATCGCTGCGGCGATGGAACGGGCGCCGGAACGGCACAGGAAGACCAGTTCGGTGCCCTGCCCGTCGGGGGCCTGCAGCTTCAGCTGTTCTATGAACCGGGCGTTGGGGATGCCGCCCGCGAGGTTCCACTGGATGAACAGCGGATCGTGCGGCTTTTCCCCCGCCGACGCAGTGTCCGGGATGCCGATGTGGGCCCATTCGCCCTCGGTGCGCACGTCCACCAGGACGGCGCCGTCCTCCAGCTTGGTCCAGGCCTCCTGCGGGCTGAGGTCCCCGGCGTAGCTCACGCGTGGCCCTCGCCGTCGAACTCCAGATCATCCACGGCATTGGCGACGGCGGCATCGGCGCTGGCGATCGCGGCCGGCAGCACCACGGCCTGGGCCACAATGACGCTGCCGCCGTTGGACGTGGCGGCCGGGCCGCCGTGCAGCACGTAGCCCTCGGCCAGCGCGGCCGAGACGCGCTCGCAGAAGGCGCGGTCATCGGGGCCGGTGAACAGGCGGTACGCCAGTCTCTCTCCGGCGGCACCGGGGACGGCGGGGTCTGGCACTGTTCGGGGTGCTGTATCGGGGACAGCGGGGGCGGACGCGTCAGGCACGACGGATCTCCTTCTTTCACGCTTGCAGCTCGAATTGGTCGATATGCCGAGTATTCACCTGAGGCACCCCGCCGCGAAAGGGAGGGTTGCCGACCGGCCAGTCAGGGCTTGGCGCCGGTTCTCATTACTCCCCAAAAACGTAACACCCGCGACGCCGGCCGGCACCGCCGCCGTCGTCATGTTAAGTAACGGAATCCGCCGGAGTGCGGGGACCCATCCGGCGGTTCCGGGAGGATAATGACGGGAGGTGAAGTCCTTTTACGCCGGATGAAATCAGGTGGCCGTGAACACCTCGGATGCCCCTACAGTCGGTCCCATGCTGCATTTTGGGTGGTTTGTGGGCCACGGCTTCGGCGTCCAGGGCTGGGGAACCCCCGGCTACGGGATCGGTTATGACTGGAAGAAGCCGGCGCTGTACCAGGACGCGGTCCGGGCCTTTGAACGCTCAGGGCTGGACCTTTTCATCATCGAGGATTCCCTCACCGTCCCGGACACCTACGGCGGCAGCGCGGAAGTCTCCCTGGCGCAGGCGTCCTTCGCGCCGAAACACGATCCGCTGGCCCTCGTGCCGTACCTGTTCTCCGCCACGAGGCACCTGGGCATCGTGCCGACGATCAGTGCCTCCTTCTACCCGCCGTTCACGGCGGCGAGGCTGCTGGCCACCCTGCAGCACTTCTCGCACGACCAGCTGGGCTGGAACGTGGTGACCTCCGGCAGCGACCTCGCTGCGCAGAACTACGGCCTGGACCAGCAGATCGAACACGACCGGCGCTATGAGAAGGCCGAGGAGTTCGTGGATGTGGTCCGCCGGCTGTGGCGCAGCTGGGAACCGGACGCGATCCGGGAGGACGCCGGCGGGGGCGTATTCGCGGACCACACCAAGGTCCACCCGATCCACCACGACGGCGAGTTCTTCAAGGTCCGCGGGCCGCTGAATACGGCACCATTGCCGGAGGAACCTGTGCTGGTGCAGGCAGGGGCCTCCCCGCGGGGCAAGGCCTTCGCCGGGGGCAATGCCGACGTCGCGATTGCGCTCGCCCGGGGAGCGGACGGGATGAAGGCCTACCGGGACTCCATCCGGGCGGAGGCGGCCACCGCCGGCCGGAACCCCGACGACGTCAAGGTACTGTTTGTCCTCAAGCCCACAGTGGTCGGCTCGCGGGCGGAGGCGGAGGAGCTGCGGGCCCGGCGCCGGGACCTGACGCAGCGGGACATCGACAGCCAGCTCAACTCCATCTCCTATCTCTCCGTCATCGACTTCAAGCAGTTCGACCTCGACGCCCCGCTGCCGGAGCTGCACACCAACAGCAACCAGGGCACCCTCGACCACTTCACCAAGGCCGCGCCGCCGGGATCCACGCTGCGCCAGCTCCTCCAGGCCCGCAGCGGCGGCGCCGGGGACAGCATCATTGGCACAGCCGAGGAGATCGCGGACTACCTCGAAGAGACCGGGGCGCAGGTGGGCGGCGACGGCTTCCTCTTCTCCGGGTTCGTGGACCCCGCGACGGTCCACGGCGTCCTGGACCGGCTGACCCCCGTGCTCCGCCGCCGGGGGCTGATACGGACCAGCTACGGCGACGGCGGCCTCCGCCGGAACCTGCGGGACTTCTAGCGCAATGACCGACCAGCCGGCCGCCGCAGCAGCGTCCTTCCTCATCGGCACGGCCCGGCTGCATGCCCGGGAGGTCGCCGCGGCGGCCGCCGACCCCTCCGTGCGGGTGGTCCTGAGCGAACAGGCCCTCGAAGTGGTGGGCCGCTCCCGGGAAGTGGTCCAGCGGGCCATTGAGTCCGGGCACAAGGTCTACGGCCTCAACACGCTGCTGGGGTCCGGCCGGGACACGGCCGTGGCGGAGGAATCCATCCTCGCCTACCAGGTCCAGGTGGTCCGCTACCACGACAGCGGCGTCGGCGGGCTGCTGGACGCCGCCGAAGCCCGCGCCACAGTCCTTGCCAGGCTGATCGGCGTCAGCCGCGGAGGCTCGGGGGTGCGCCCGGAGACGGCCCGTTTCTACGCCCGGCTGCTCAACCGCGGCGTGCTTCCCGCCATCCCGCGCGACGGCTCCGTGGGATCCTCGGACCTGACCCAGCTCGCCGCCGTCGCCGCCGTCGCCATCGGGGAGGGACAAGTCCTGTCTCCGGACGGGCCGCCCGTCCCCGGCGCGCAGGCGCTCGCCGCCGCCGGGCTGGAGCCCCTGGCCCTGGCGCCGGGGGAAGCACTGGCCCTGGTCAGCGCCAACTCCTACTCGATCGGCGTGGGCGCGCTCCTGCTGGGACGGCTCCTGCGCCTGGCGGACCTGGCCGACACCGCGCTGGCGCTCTCGCTGGAAGCGACCGCACGGTACGACGGCGGCGGGAACCTCAGCCCCTTCTCCGCGGCCGTGCAGGCGGCCAAGGCCGTCGACGGCCAGGCTGTCTCCGCCGGCAACGTCCGCCGGCTGGTCCGCGGCGGCTGGCTGGAGCAGGACGGCCGGGACGCCTCAGCGCAGGATGCCCTGTCCTTCCGGGCCGCCCCGCAGACCCACGGCGCCTTCCGCTGGCAGCTCGGCGCCCTCGAGGAAGCCCTCGAAGTGGAGCTCAACGGACAGGGCGACAATCCGCTGACCGACCTGGCCTCGGGACGGATGGTGTCCGGCGGGAACTTCCAGCCCATGCAGCTGGCCCTGGCCTTCGAAGCCCTCCGGGTGGGCCTGGCGCACCTGGGGATCAGCAGCGAACGCCGGATCGCCAAGCTCTATCCGCCGCAGCGCCGGATCCGGCAGCTGCACCTTGCCGCTGCGGGGGACGGCGCCGCCCTGGAGCGGGAGGAGCTCCCGGGCCTGCTCTGGTACTCGGCGGCCGGGCTGCTGGCCGAGCTGAAGACCCTGGCGGCGCCGGCCACCCTGGGGGCTCCGACCCTGTCCGCCGACGTCGAGGACCATTCCACGCTGGCGCCGCTGGCCCTGCAGCAGCTCGAACGCTCCGCCGAGGCCGCCGAGAAGCTCTTCACCATCGAGGCGCTGACGGCGGCCTACCTGCTGTCCCGCGCCGGCGACGGTGGGGGCCCGGGGGCGGCCGGGACCGGAGAGCGGCCGCTCGGGGCGGGGACGGGCGCCATCCAGGCACGCCTTGAGCGGGTGCTGGCCTACGGCGCCTCCGGCGGCCTGACGGCGTCCGCACTGCTGGACGCGGCGCGCGATGATCTGCACGCCGCCCTCGCGGAACGTGCCACAGGGGAGGGGGAAAGCCATGACGGGGAAGCACACGGTCGCGGAGAAGCTGCCCAATGACGCGGATGCCGTCCTTGCCCAGGTGGGCAACACCCCGCTGGTGCGGTTGAGAACGATCACCAAGGGCCTGGCCAGCGCGGTCTACGTCAAACTCGAATCGGAAAACCCGGGCGGATCGATCAAGGACAGGACGGCCCTGAGTATGGTCCGGGCCGCCGAGCGCAGCGGGGCGCTGCAGCCGGGCGCCACGATCGTGGAGAGCACGTCGGGGAACACCGGAATCGGACTTGCCCTGATCGGGGCACTGACCGGCCATCCGGTGGTTGTGGTCACGGGTGACTCGATTTCCGCCGAGAAGCTGGCCGCCCTGCACCGTTACGGCGCGCGGGTGGTGATTACGGACTGGGACGCACCGTCCGGATCGCCGGAGAACGCGCGGGCGGTGGCGGCACGGATCACGGCGGAGACACCGGGGGCGTGGCGTCCGCTGCAGTTCGACAACCCCGCCAACCCGCAGGCGCACTATGACACCACGGCGCCGGAGATCTGGGAGCAGACCGGCGGCACGGTCACGCACTTCGTCGCCGGTGTGGGCACCGGCGGCACCATCAGCGGCACCGGCCGCTACCTCAAGGAAAAATCGGCGGGCCACGTCGAGGTGATCGGCGCCGATCCGTTCGGCTCGGTCTATAGTGGCGGGCACGCGGGGCAGATCCTGGTGGACGGGGTGGGGAATACCTGGCCGGAGGCCGACTGGCCGAAGGCCTTCAACCGTTCCACGGTGGACCGCTTCCTGCGCATCCCGAACGACGAGGTCTACACGACGGCGCACCGGCTGCTGAACGATGAGGGACTGTCACTGGGACCGTCTTCCGGACTCGCGGTGGCGGCCGCTCTTCGGGTGGCGCTCGCCGCGCCGCACGGCTCGGTGGTGGTGGCCATCGCCCCCGACGCCGGCAGCAACTACCTGAGCAAGGCCTTCAACCCGGTGTGGCTGGCCGAAAACCATATCCACCCCGCCGGGGAAACCCGCGACGAATAACCGCGAAGGAAGCGGCAGGAATGCGGCAGGAAAAGCCAATTCGGGTAGTCGAAGTAATGAATGCGAGTACTACCCGGCTCGGCATTTAATTCTGATCGATGAAGTTTCAAGTAGTCCCTACTCGGGTCATCTGATAGGCGACTCACCTTTACTGGAAGAGCAAGTCCAAGGTCTCCAGAAGGTCCCAAATGCCACGCAACATGCCGGGGGGCAATCGCGCTGTGCAACATATGCGCTGGTCAACGCCCAGAGGTGCGCGCGCAGCCGATCACGGTTGCGCCGGTTGCTGTCATGCGCCCCGCCGGAGATGCCGCGGACTGACAATTAGCCCGGCCAGCGCTGAGGGCTGCCGGTACTTCTACGAAGGAATTAGATTTCCATGGTCTCGATATATGTCCTGCTCATTGTTTTCCTGATCACTTTTCTGGTGGCCGCCGCCGTCGGCCGTTCCTGGTTCCATCGGCGGCTGCGCCGGCCCGAGTTGCTCCGGCAGATTTCCCTCGCAGTTGCAGGCACGTTGCTGTTGACGAATCTGGCCTGCTTCATCCTCGACGCGCCGGACTTCTGGCGGACCGCCGACTTCACCGCAACCCTCGGGGGCCTCGCGGCGCTGGGCGTCGCCATGACGGCCCTGCGCACCGGGGGCGCCCCGGCCCGGCAGCCCCGCCGAGTCCTGGCCATCGGCGCCCACCCGGACGACCTCGAACTGGCCTGCGGGGGCACCCTGGCCAAGTTCATCGACTCCGGCCACGAGGTCCAGGGACTCGTCCTGAGCGACGGGAAGCGTGGCGGGGACGCCCTGGAGCGGTCGCTGGATGCCCAGCGGGGCGCGGCGTTTATGGGCCTCACCGGGATGACCCACCACAATTTCACCGACACGGAGCTCAACCGGCACAGCCAGGAGATGGTCGGTGTCATCGAGGCCGCGATCGCACGCTACAACCCCGACATCATCCTGACGCACTCCAACCACGACCAGCACCAGGACCACCAGGCCGTGCACCAGGCCACGCTGCGGGCCGCCCGCCAGCATCACTCGATCCTCTGCTACGAAAGCCCCTCCGCGACGCGGGAATTCAATCCGAGCGTGTTCGTCGACATTGACGACTACATGGATGCCAAGGTCCAGGCGGTCAAGATGCACAGCGACCAGCTCGCCAAGCCGTACATGACTCCCGAGCGTGTCCGCGGCATGGCCTCCTTCCGGGGCGGGCAGGCCCGCCGCCGGGTTGCCGAAGCCTACGAGCCCATCCGCCTCCTGAACACCGAAATGGAAAAGCTGTGAAGCCCCGCGTCCTGGTCACCGGCGCGGGAGGGCCGGCAGGCAGCGCCATCGCGGCCCAACTGAAGGCCCGCGGCATTCCCGTCCTCGGCGCCGACGTCCGCGAGCTTCCCGCCGGGTCGGGCCTTACGGTTGTCCCCGTCCCGCCCGCATCGGATCCGGAGCTGGTTTCGGCGCTCCGCAGGCTCGTTGTCCATGACGGCATCAACCTGGTCATCCCCACAGTCAGCGAGGAACTCCCGCAAATTGCGGCGTTCCGGGCGGCGTTTGGGGCGGAGGTCCGCGTGATCATTGGCGATCCCGGGCCGGTGGCGGTCGCCAATGACAAGCTCTTCACGGCCTGGCAGCTGCAATCGGCCGGAGTCCCAGTGCCACGGTTCGGTGTGCCCGGGGACTTCGCCGACGCGGAAGCCGCCATGGCCGCGCTGGGCGGACCCGTCGTCGTCAAGCCCCGGGTCTCCCGCGGCGGGCGCGGCGTGATCGTCATCGACGGAAGTACGGACGTGGACTGGCACCATCTCCCGGACGGGCAGATCATCCAGGAGTTCATCCCCGGCACCGAGTACGGACCCATGGTGTTCGGCACCCCCGCGCACAACAGCGCCGCGCCGTTCGTCGTCGTTGTGGAGAAGACGGAGCTGGCACAAGGCAACGTCGGGAACGCCGTCGCGACCCGCCGGGCAGAAGCCGGCGAGGCGATCGACGTGGGAAACGTGGCGATGGCCGCGGTCCGTTCCCTGGGCCTCGCCGGCCCGGTGGACGTCGACGTCCGGCGCCGAGCGGACGGGACCCCGGTGGTCCTCGAGGTGAACGCCCGGTTCGGCGCGAACAGCGCACAGGCCCCGGAACTGCTCGACGCCGTGCTGGCGTCCTTCGCCCTTCCGTCCTTCAACCCGGCGTCCTTCCGGCAAAGCACAGGGGTGTACGCCAATGTCCTGGTTTGAATCAACCCTCCCCGCGGCCCTGCTCCTGCTCCTCGTGCTCGGGGTGCCGATCCTGGTCTTCGGGCTGGTGAAACTGCTGGTGCTGCCGCTCTCCGTGTGGTTCGAAATCCGTGCCGCCCTCCGGCGCCGCCGCGAAGTCCCCACACTGCGCGACGAATGGCCCAGCGTGTCGATCATCGTGCCCGCCTTCAACGAGGCAACAGTCATCGGGAACTGTGTCCGGTCGATCCAGCTCACCCGGTATGACCGGTACGAGGTGATCCTCGTGGACGACGGCTCCACCGACAACACGGTAGAGCTGATGGCGGAACTCGCCGCCGGGGACCCGCGGATCAAGGTGCTGACTCAGGCCAACGCAGGCAAGGGGGCCGCGCTGAATCTGGGGATCCGGAACGCCACCGGCGAGGTCCTGATGTTCGTCGACGCGGACGGCATTTTCTCCCGGTACACCGTCGAGAAGATGCTCCAGGGCTTCGAGGACGGGCGCACCGGGGCGGTCTGCGGCGATGACCGCCCGGTGAACCTGAACCGGGTCCAGACCCGGATGCTGGCCTTCATCAGCCACATCGGCACCGGCATGGTCCGGCGTGCCCTGACCATGATCGGCTGCCTGCCCATCGTCTCCGGCAACATCGGGGCGTTCCCGCGCAAGGTGGTGGAAGAGATCGGCCTGTTCCGCGAAGACACGGTGGGCGAGGACCTGGAACTGACCTGGCGGGTGCACAAGGCGGGTTACCGCGTTGTCTTCGCGCCCCGGGCGCTCGTCTACGCGGAGTCCCCGTCGACCATCGGCGCACTGTGGCGGCAGCGGGTCCGGTGGGCCCGCGGGCTGCTGCAGACCATGGCCGTCCACAAGGGCATGATCGGCAATTTCCGGCACGGCAGGTTTGGCGCGTACCTGCTGTTCAACGCCGTCACCATGGTGATCCTGCCCGTGGTCCAGATCCTGGTGCTCCTCGATCTGGCGTTCCTGCTCGCCCTGGGCTACAACCCGCTCGGCGGGGATACCTGGGCGGTCCTCGGCTGGCTGGGCATCATCGTGACGCTCGTCCTGACGGTGTGCGCCCTCGGCATGAACCGGGCATGGAAAGACCTGCGGCATGTGTGGGTGCTGCCGCTGATCCCCTTGTATTCCGTGTTCACCAGCCTGACCATGGTCGCTGCCCTGGGCCAGGAACTGCGGGGGAAGGAAGCCCGCTGGAACAAGCTCACGCGGACGGGGATCGTCAGCGTCAATGTTCCGCAGCCCCGCACGGAAGTGCGGGCTTGAGACGCGGCCTGGGTCTCCTGTCCGTGCTGGCGCTCGCGGCAACCTCGTGTTCCGGACCGCAGGACGGGCCGACGGCGGGGGCGGCGTCCGCCGCGGAGCGGACGGTCGGCGTCGGCTACGAAACCGTGGTTGACGCCGCCCACACGCTGCCGGCCCTGGCCAGGAGGCTGGACGAGGTGAACGCCAACAGCGTCACCATCAGCGTGGGTCGGCTGGACTGGACGGCCTTCCCCTGGGCTGCCCACCCGGAACTGGAGGCGGTCCCGGGCCGGGACCATGCAGCCGAGGCCATCAAAGCCCTGGGCGCCGGCAGCGACGGGACGAAGCGGAGGATCACCCTGACCGTGGACCTGCTGATCCCGGGCTGGATCAGCACGAATCCGGGCCTGGCGGGCATCAACTTCGACGGCACCCGGTCCACGGACTTCGCCAGCGTCACCGCCCTCACCACCGGCCCGGTGGGGGAGCGGCTCGTGGAGTTCGTGGCCGAGGTGACGCGGCGCTATCGGCCGGACGCGGTGGCCCTGACCGAGCTGATGTTCGACAACAACACGTACGGCGGGGACGACCGCGATTCCTACATGCTGGCCAGCGGCGCCACCGACTGGCCGCGGCTGGCGAACGGGGACATCGACGTCGAGCATCCGGGCATCGCGTCCTGGCGGTCCGGGGCGCTGGCCTCCGTGGTGGCCCGGGCGGCGGCGGCCGCGCACAGCAACGGGGCCACCCTGGACATGGACGTCCGTGCGCCGTGGGACGATCCGGCCGGCGACCGCCCGGAGAGCGGCCACGACTACACCCTGTTGGCCTCGGCCGCGGACCGGCTCGTGCTGTGGAACTACTTCGGACTCAATGACAAGGAGCCCGGCTATTCCGCCGAACTGGCCCGTGCCATGGCAGCACGCCCCGGCAGGTTCGCCATCTCGGTGGGGATGTGGGCGACGGACGGCAGGATTTCCGCCGCCGACCTGGCGGGCGGGCTGGAGGCGTCCGTCTCCGGAGGCGCGACAGCCGTCGCCGTCACGCCGTCCAGCATGCTCGACGACGACGCCTGGCGGGTGCTCCGGAGGGCGTGGTCCTAGGCTGCACAGGGCCGGGCCCGGCCGCTGAGTGACCCCGCGTGCCCTGACTGTGGGCTGGCGGAGGCTACTCGATGGTGGCGTAGAGGGCGTTGAGCTCTGCCGTGAGCTGCCGGCGCAGCTCCGGGGTGCCGATTTCCTTGCCGTCGATGTGGTTGACGGGCGCCAGCAGCCGGATGCTCGAGATCAGCCAGACGGCGTCCGCGTCGTACAGGTCGTGGGGCTCCAGCGGGCCGTAGCCCAGCTCCCAGCCGGCGGCCCTGGCCGCGGTGAACAAGGCGCCCTGCGAGGTGCCGGGCAGGATCCCGCTGTCGAGCTGGGGGGTGATGAGGCGGCGGACGGTGCGGACCCCGCCGGCTCCGTCGTCGGAGGTCTCCAGGTGCGCGAGCAGCACGGTCGACGTCGGGCCCTCCAGGACCCGGCCGTCCGAGGAGGTGAAGATGACGTCGTCCGCGCCCTGGGCGTGGGCGTAGCGCAGCGCGGCCATGTTGACGGCGTAAGAGAGGGTCTTGGCGCCCATGAGCAGCCACGGGGCCCGCTCGCCGACTTCGCTGTCGTAGCCGCGGTCCAGCAGGATCACATCGACCCCGGTCTCGCGCTGCCGCCGCCCGGCGGGGCCGGGAGCTGACGCCTGGACCCAACAGGTGGATGCGGCCGCGACTTCGACGCCGCGGGTGACGAGCAGCTTGACCACGAGTTCGTCGTCGGTGCCGGCCTCGGCCCCCGGCAGGTGCTGGCTGCGGTATTCGCTGATCGCCGTCGCGATGGCGCGGCGCCAGGCGTCCTCCGCCGGGATGTCCAGCTCCAGCAGCCGGGCGGACCCGGCCAGCCGGTCCAGGTGCGCCTGGAGCTTGCGGGGCTGCCCGCCAACGGCCAGCAGCGACTCGAAAACCCCGTCGCCGCGGGTGGCGCCCTGGTCGGTCGCCATCAGCTGCGGCTTGGACGCATCGGCCAGCCGGCCGTCCTCGAAGGCGGGGTCGAGGAAGACCAGCACCGTGGCGTGGGAGGGGGCGGCGGCAGGAGAAGTCATGGCTTCAGCTTAGTGCGGCGGGCAACGGGTTAGGATTTGACGGTTGCCCGTTCCGGAACTGTTCCGCGGGTCTGGAACCTGAGGGGTACGCCTGTGCTGTGGCCGTTTTCGCTGGCGGAATCACTCCCGTCCTGGGTGATCCTGATCATGACCGTGGTGGACCTCGCGATCCGGGTGCTGGCCCTCGGCATCATCCCGGGAAACCGCCGCCCGACCACTGCCATGGCCTGGCTGCTGATCATCTTCTTCGTCCCGGCCGTGGGCCTGGTCCTGTTCCTGCTCTTCGGTAACTTCCGGCTCTCCCGCAAACGCCGGGCGCAGCAGGACGCCGTGAACACCCGGGTCCGCGCCGGCACCTCCGAGCTGGCGATGCTGGAAAGCCGCTACGAGGGTCCGGAATGGGTGTCCTCCGCCGCGGAACTGAACAAGACCCTGGGCTCGCTGCCGATGGTGGACGGCAACCACGTGGAGCTCCTGCCCGGTTATCCGGACTCGATCAAGGCGATGGCGGCCGCGGTCCGCAAAGCGGAGTCCTTCGTCAATGCCGAGTTCTACATTCTGAGCTCGGACCACGTCACGGACGATCTGTTGACCGCGATGGAAGAGGCCGCCGAGCGCGGCGTCGAAGTCCGCCTCCTGTTCGACCACCTGGGAACCCTGCGCATCAAGGGCTACAGCAAGCTGATCGCCCGGCTCAAGGCGAGCAAGATCCGCTGGCGGCCCATGCTGCCGCTGCGACCCGTGCACGGGCAGTGGCGCCGCCCGGACCTGCGCAACCACCGCAAGATCATGGTGATCGACGGCGAAGTGGCCTTCACCGGTTCGCAGAACCTGATCGAGCCCTCCTACAACAACCCGCGGCACCGCAAGGTGGGCCGCGAATGGGTCGAGCTGATGGCCTGCCTGCGCGGGCCGATCGTCACCACACTCAACGTCGTCTTCGCCACCGACTGGCTCAGCGAGACTGACGAGTCGCTTGAGGCCCAGCTCGCGCACCGGCCCGAACTGCACGCCGGCAACATCACCGCCCAGGTGGTGCCCAGCGGCCCCGGCTTCATCACGGAAAACAACCTGCGGCTCTTCAACACGCTCATTTATTCGGCGCAGCACAAGATCTCGATCTGCAGCCCCTACTTCGTCCCGGACGACTCGCTGCTCTACGCGGTGACGACGGCGGCGCAGCGCGGCGTCGACGTCGAACTCTTCGTTTCGGAAAAAGGCGACCAGTTCCTGGTCCACCACGCCCAGCAGTCCTACTACGAGGCGCTCCTGGAAGCCGGGGTGCGGATCTACCTGTACAAGGCCCCGTTTGTGCTGCACGCCAAACATTTCACCATCGACAACGAGGTGGCCGTGCTGGGCTCGAGCAACATGGACATGCGCTCCTTCTCGCTGAACCTCGAAGTCTCGGTGATGCTCCTGGGCGAGGACATCGTGCGGCGGATCAGCGCCGTGGAGGACACCTACCGGGGCATTTCGCGCGAACTGACCCTCGATGACTGGATGAAGCGGCCGATGGGGGTCAAATACGTGGACAACGTTGCCCGGCTGACCGCCACCCTGCAGTAGTCCGCACGGCGTCAGCCGGGCGGGAACTCCGCGCCGAGCGCCGAGAGGACGCCGAAGGCCTTGGTCCGGATCTCCTCGTACTCCTCCTGGGGCGAGGAATCCGCCGTAATCGCGCCGCCAACGCCGAGGCTGAGCCCGGTGCCGCCTCCGTCCTGTCCGCTGAGCACGAGGGTCCGGATGGCGACGGCCAGGTCGGTGGCGCCGTTCAGTGAAAAGTAGCCGATCGCACCGGAGTACACGCCCCGGGGCGCGCCCTCGAGCCGATCCAGGATGGCCATGGTGCTGACCTTCGGGGCGCCGGTCATGGATCCAGCCGGGAAGCACGCCGCGACGGCCTCGGCCCGGGGCATCCCCGGCCTGAGGCGGGCATCGATGGTGCTCACCATCTGGTGGACCGTGGCGTAGCTTTCGATCGCGCAGAGCCGGCTGACGGACACCGAGCCGGGCACTGCGAAGTGGCTGAGATCGTTGCGCAGGAGGTCCACGATCATGATGTTTTCGGCGCGGTCCTTGGGGGAGGACTCGAGCTCCTGCCGCAGCAGTGCGTCCCGCGCGGGGTCGGCGTTCCGGTGCCGGGTGCCCTTGATCGGCTCGGCGCGCATCCCGCCGTCGGCCGCGATCCGCAGGAAACGCTCGGGAGAGGTGCTCGCCACGGTGAGGTCCCCGAAGCGCAGGTAGCTGGCGAACGGGGCCGGGTTCCGCCGGCGCAGCGCCAGATAGGCCTGCCACGGGTCCAGCGCCTCGCCGGGAAGTCTTGCCGTCAGCGCGGTGGTCAGGCAGACCTCGTAGGTGTTGCCCTCGGCGATCTCGTACTGGGCCTCGGTGATTTTCGACTTGTAGGCCACCTCCGAGTCCCGTGCCGTGAAGTCCAGCGAGGCGTGGCCGGGGGCAGCAGGGCCGGCGCCGCTGGCGCCGTTGCCGGAGGCTGTCGCGTACCCGTGGGCCGCCGTGGTGGCGGAGCGTGCCATTTCGAGCCAGTCCGCGGCGTCCGCGGTATCCAGGGTGAGCAGCCAGGCCGTGCGCTCCACATGGTCCAGCACCACGGCGCGGCCGGCGAACAGCAGGCAGGCGTCGGGGGATTCGGCCGTCACATCACTGCCGCCGGTCTCACGTTTGAGTTCGTAGCCGAGGTAGCCGAGCCAGCCCAGGGTGAACTCGCAGGGGTAGCCCTCGGGGCCGCGGAGGGCGCGGCGGCCCCAGACGCCGTCGAGCCAGCGGAAGAAGGGGCCCTCGGTCCGGACGCTGGCGTTGCCGATGCTCACCTGGGTGCTGCCCGAACTGTGCCGGACCGACTGGCCGAAGGGGCCGCCGTCGTCCGCGAGGATGCTGAAGCGGCACCGTTCCGCCGCGGCGTTGCCCTCCGGTGCCAGGGAGGAATCGAGCCAGACGGCGTTGGTCGAGTGGCCGAAGAGGGACTCGAACAGCCGGGCAGGGTCCGGGGCGGCGTCGATCCGTTCGGCGCGGAGCTCGAGGCCCCGGCGGGCGGCAAGCTCGGGGACCAGCACCGGGGAAAGCGCCGGCAGGTACTGGAGTGCCTGCAGCACTTCTGCCGGGGCTTCGCCGTCGGCAAGGTTGTGCACCATGACGTCGGCATGGGCAGGAACGTCGTCCCGGGCCAGCCACTCCTGTTCCTGCGCGGCCCACTCGTCCCAGAAAGGTTCGTAGCTATCGCCGTCCCGGGCGAGGGCCCTGCTGCGCCGGTCCTGTTCGGGTGAATCGGCCCAGATCACAGCGGCCAGGTAGGGGCGGGCTGCCTCTGCGGCTGCCCCCACGCCCTCCACCAGGACGATCTCGGCGGGCTGGGTGGTGCGGGTGTCGCCGTCGTAGTGCGCGTTCCAGTCCCAGCTGACCCACTCGGGCGGCTCGCCGCGGTGCAGCGGGGCCAGGACGGTCGAGGCGTAGCGCTCAATGCCGGCCGCGAGCCCGTTCCAGCCTGGGTAGATGTCCTCGAGGTGGAAGAGGGACACCTTGTGGTGCTCGCGGAGCCGGGCCGCCAGTTCGATCGCCAGGGTGGTCTTGCCTGCGCCGGAGCGTCCGTCGATGGCGATAATGACGGGTGCGGGACTCATGAAATAGAGCGTACCGGCTGCTGTGCATTGGGTTGATCACTGCCGGGATGTTGCCCGTCCGGCTGGCGCAAGGCGAGCTCCGCCCGGACATGCGCCACGATCCCGGGAAGCGCTGCCTGGATCAGGTTCCAGGTGAGGTCGAAGTCCGCGTGGCCGCCGTACCAGGGATCTTCGATGCCCTGGTCGAGGGGGTCCTTGCCCGCGACGGCCGGATCGAAGCTGCGCAGCATCCTGACTTTTGCCAGGGACTCGCGGTCCGGCGCCGCCTGCTGCAGCCAGCCGAAGTGGTCCACGTCCAGTGCCAGGATGAGATCGCGGCTCCGGAACCATTCCGCCCGCCATTCGCGCGCCACATGACGGTCCGAGGGGATGCTGTGGGCGGTGAGCTGGCGGGCGGCGCGGGGGTCGATCGGCCGGCCAACCTCATAGGCCGTGATTCCAGCCGAATCCACGACGGCGCCGGCCAGTCCCTCGGCGGCGATGGCCTCCGCGAGCATCAGTTCGGCCATCGGCGACCGGCAGATGTTTCCGGTGCAGACCGCGATGATCCGGTACTGGCTCGACATTGAGGTCATAGAGCAAGCATGAATCATGCGGGTCCGCTTGGCTAGTTTCCGGGCCGCGCGTATTACAAAGTTTGTCACACTTGTATTCCACGCTGTCATGTGCCGTCTGGGGCTTGCCGGGACCCTTGCCCGGGCCCTGGTTGGTGCGGCGGGTCCGTCAGTGGATCAGGGCCAGCATGACGCCGACGGCCATGAACAGGACGCCGAACGTCCGGTTGAGGATCCGCTGTCCGCGGGCATCGTGTGTGAAGCGCTGGAAGGACTTGGCCGCGGCGGCAAAGAAGAACCACATGACCAGGATATCGATCACCACCACGGTGGCAGCCAGGACCAGGTACTGCGGCACGAGCGGATCGCCGGGGCGGATGAACTGCGGCATGAAGGCCAGGAAGAACACGATGGCCTTGGGGTTCAGCAGGTTGACCCAGAGGCCGCGGCGGAACATGGAGGCGGCCGGCTCATTGCGCAGTGCTGCGGCCTTCTCCTGGTCCAGATCGGGCTTGTGCCGGAACTGCTGGATGCCCAGATACACAAGGTAGGCGGCGCCGGCGTAGCGGATCACGTTGAACGCGACCGGCGAGCTGGCCACCAGGACTCCGACGCCCAGGGCCACGATCACGACGTGCACGATCAGTGCGGCCTGCTGCCCGAGGATTCCCCAGATGGAACGCCGGAAGCCCGAGTTCAGGGAGTTGCTCATGGTGTTGATGGCGCCCGCGCCGGGCGTGAAGCTGATCAGGACGCCGGCGCCCGCCAGGGCCAGCCAAAGGGAGGGTTGCACGGAGCCAGTTTACGGCCGCGGACGGGCCTGCCCGGTCGCAGCTTCACAACGCCGTCACACGCCGTGTGCTGCCGGCCGCCGGGAGGTCGCCCGGAGCCTGACTCTCCCCTCAGCTGCCGCGCAGGCCGTAGCTCAGAATCATGTTGCCCTTGCTGGTCTGTTGGGATGACTGCAGCTCAAGCCGGGTCAGGGGATCGCCATCGTTGAAGAGCCGCCGGCCACTGCCGGCCACAACAGGATGGACGATCAGCATCAGGCTGTCCAAGAGCCCGGCGAAGAACAGCTGGCGGACCAACGAGATGCTACTGAACACGCCGATGTCGCCGCCGTCGTCGTCCTTCAGCCCCGCGACGAAATCCTCCAGCGGCCCCGCGATCAGTTGCGAGTTCTGCCACGCCAGATCGCCGGTCAGCGTGCGGGACGCCACATATTTGGGCAGCGGGTTGATGAACCCGCCAAAGTCGGCGTCGGCTTCTGCGTTCGGCCAGTACTCTGCCCATTGCTGGTACCCAACGCGGCCCAGGAGCCCGGTATCGATCCGGCCCATCATCTCGTTCATCCCCGCGCCCAGTTCCTCATCGAAGCTGTCGAATTGCCAAAGGAAAGGGTCTTCCACCACGCCGTCCACGGAACTGAACAGTCCGGCCGTCACTTTGCGCATGCTTCCTCCTCGTCACAGGGTGTCTGAGTGCACCCTAGCGGCAGATCCGCCGGCGGGGAATGGCTGGCGTATACCTGCTCCGGACAAATGGCGTCGGAGGATTCGTCGTTGCTGTTGAGTCCGCCCGAGAGCCGGGCCGGACTGGCCATTCGCGGGGCGACGGAGCCGGAACCAACTCACGCCCGGGCGATCACCTCGCCGTTGGGGATCAGGAACCAGCCGTCGTCCGTGGAACCCCAGCGGTGCCAGCCGGCCGAAATCCGGGCCAGGTCGGCGGCGTTGGCGAAGCCGTATTCAAGCGCCTGGTCCGCGAACGCCGAATGCAGCACCCGTTCGCCCCATACGCGGGCCTGCCAGCGGCGCTGCTGGCCGGTGGCGTAGAGCCAGTTACTGCTGGAAGGCGCGACGTCGGTGAACCCGGCGGACTGCGCCCAGGAAACCAGGCGGCGGCCGGCGTCGGGCTCGGCGCCGTTGCGGCGGGCGATCCGCTGGTACAGCTCCATCCACTCATCCAGCTCGGGGACGGCCGGGAACCAGCTCATGCCGTGGAAATCGGCGTCGCGCACCGCCACGATCCCGCCGGGTTTGGCGACGCGGCGCATTTCGCGCAGGGCAGCGACCGGGTCAGTGAGGTGCTGCAGCACCTGGTGGGCGTGCACGACGTCGAACGTTTCATCCTCGAAGTCGAGGTCGTAGATATTTCCTGCGACAAACTCGACGTTCTGCACGCCGCGCTCGGCCGCGAGAGCGGCCGCGTGGCTGATCACCTCCGGCGAGCGGTCCAGCCCGGTGACTTTCCCGGGGGAGACGAGCCCGGCGAAATCGCAGGTTATGCTGCCGGGCCCGCAGCCGACGTCGAGCACCGAGACCCCCGGTGTCAGATGCGGGATCACAAACGCCGCGGAGTTCTCCGCCGTCCGCGAGGCGTGGGCTCGGACCACCGACTCGTGATGGCCGTGGCTGTACACATCTTCAGGCTGCTGCGCACTCATAATGAAACGCTACCGCCCCGTGCCGACAAATCCGCGAAAGCCGGGGAAGGCGGCCGGGAAGACGGCAGACTGTGGGGCACGGGCGCTCATGGGGGAGCGGGCGAGAGCCGCCGGCCGGCTGGTTTCCGAATTCAATCCGTCCCCGGTGATAAATTGGTAAGCGTGACCACTGCCGAGAAGGAAGAATGGGTTGGGCCTGGTCGGCAAGTGCCGATTTCCCAGACCACGCGAGCCCCACGGCAGTCCCTGCGTGAGGTGCAGAAACAGGTAACTCGCGAGAGGCTCATCGATGCCGCAGCGGAGGAGTTCCGGAACCGCGGCTTCAATGAGACGACTGCCGAGAACATCGCGACCGCGGCAGGCGCAAGCCGCGCCACGTTCTATGTCTACTTCCGGACCAAGGCGGAGATCGTTGCAGAGCTGATGCGGCGCAGCCAGTCCGATGTGATGGCTGCCTACCGACGGTTGGACGAAATGGAAGATCCGGACCATGCGGGCATCCTCGAGTGGTTGGACGACACCATTATGCTGTGGCGGGAGCGCTCCAGCGACTTCACCACCATGGAGCAGGCGCTGGCGAACGATGACTTGGTTACTGAAACATGGTTGACCATTCTCGGCGACACCTACAAGGTGATGCCGAAGACCTTTGCCAGGTACACCGATCCGGCGCAGCACGAACGCGCGCGGCTGCACTTGCTGACACTCCAGATGGCGCTGGACCGGACCATGTTCTTTACGATCCTTCGCGGCAGGCCGCTGGATATGGCCCTGCTTAAGGACGTGCTGGCCATGCAGTGGCTGGCTTTCGTCCGCGGTGACGCCGCCGAAGGCTAAGCGGGGCAGAAACAGACGCAGAGGCGCCGGACCACCGTGTCCGGCGCCTCTTTGCTGATTTAGGTGCGTCGACCCAAGTCAGCTAAAGCGGTGGCTGTCTCAGTGGCCGGAAATCTCCGTCAGCTGGACACGCTTTGAGAGGGTGAACGCCGCAGCGATCGCCACCAGGGAGACAACGGCTGCCGTGAGGAAACCGGTGGCGTAGTTCTCAGCCGGAGGCAGTGGAGCTGCAGGCGTGGTGTTCAGGCCGATGATCGCTGCGTAAACTGCCGTTCCGATGGCCGATGCGGACAGGGCAATGCCCACGTAGATGGAGGCGGTGCCGGCACCCTTCCCGGCCGGCGCTTCGGCGGCGATGATCGAGACGGCAATGGTCAGCACCGTGGTGTAGGCAATGCCGTAGAAAAGGATGCCGACGACGACGGCCCAGAGCTGGGCATGCATGAAGTACAGCCAGACAAATGACAGCATCAGGAGGAAGGCCCCGGCGGCTAGGGGGCCGCGCGGCGGAATCCGGTGCAGCAACCTCGGGATGACCGTTGAGACCACGATCCCGGCCACCGTCATCGGGATGAAGAGAAACCCCGCCGTCAGGGGATTCAGTCCGAAGCCATAACCCGCCAGCTCGGCAGGGGTCAGTGCCCAGCCCATCACGAAGTTGAACATCATGATCCCGGCGATGCCTAGCGTCACAAATACGGCGTATGCGGGCAGCAGCCGCGAGCTGAGCAGCAGCGAGATATCGACCAACGGCTGCTTGCTGCGGGATTCCGCGAAGAGCGCCAGGCCAAGGCCCACAACGCCGGCGATCACCCAGGTGAGGGTGGCAGGGGAAGTGAAGCCCCAGACCGGGCTCTGGCTCAGGCCGATGCAGATGGCGGTCAGGGAGAAGCCGAGGAGGGTGACGCCGGCGACGTCGATGCGCTTGCTCTTGCCCCGGTTCCGGACCGTGGCGTCAGAGTCCGAGCCCCACAGCAGCATTCCAATCATGCTGAGGACGGTCAGGGCTGCGCCGATCCAGAACGCATGGCGCCACGTTGCGCCGATGACTACCATGAGGCCGCCCACGCCAAAGCCCAGCGTGACGCCGATGGCCTGGCCGCCGGCGATGATGCCGATGGCCTTTTTGCGGTCGAAGTTGCTGAGGCGGTCGTTCATGATCCCGACCACCAGGGCCTGCCCGGCCATGATGCCGGTCAGTGCGCGGCCGATCACCAGCATGGTGAAATCTGTGGCGAGTGCTGACATTACGTAGCCCGCGAAGATACCCACGATGCAGATGATCATCACCTTGCGGTGGCCGAAAACGTCGCCAGCCTTCGACAGGAGCGCGATTGAGGCGGCACCCATCAGTAGGGTCGCCAGCAGGGCCCACGAGACCTGTGACGGCGTGAGGCCGAGGTCCAAGCTCATGGACTGGTAGAGGGGGATGGCCATCATGGCGCCCACCTCGTTGAGCATCTGCAAGCCGGAGAACGTCACGGCCATCAGCATGCCAGCACGCTTCCAGGGGAGCTTACGCTGCGTATCCGGCAGCTCGCCTGGAGCCAGTTGGACGGCCGGGGAGCCCGTCATTGGAACTGTCATGCTTCTCCTTTGAAGAGAGGCCCGAGGGCCTCGAAGTTCTGTCTGGTGAGGTTCCCTGCGGCCGTCAGGCTCCAGGGCGAAGTGAGCCCGGAAAGCGACATCGGACATGGACCGGATATGTGACCGTACTCACGGGGATGGAAGAAGCACAACACATTGACTGGACACTTGTCTACTAAATCTACTAATGCATTTTTTCTTACACGCCGTCCAATAATTCGCTGGACATGTGTCTAGCGAGGTGCAACACTGGTGTCCGACATCACATTTTGAGCCGCCTCGCTGGCGGACAGCAGAAAGGCACATCGTGACTCTTCAAGGGAAAGTGGCATTCGTCACCGGAGCCGCCTCCGGAATCGGACTGTCCACCGCAAAGGCTCTTGCGGACGCAGGCGCCGCGGTGGTTGGTGCCGACATGTCCGAGGCTGCCCTGGACCGCGAGTTCTCTGCCATCCCCCGATCGCTGTCGATCCCCCTGGACGTCACGAGCAGCGTCGCCGTCAACGATGCCTTTGGCAAACTGGACGCAAAATTCGGCCGCCTCGACGTGGTCATCAACGCAGCTGGCATTAACGCGCCGTCCAAGGCCGCGAACGACAAGCTCGTTGACACCAACGTCCGCGCCTTCCGGGCAGCACGGGCAGGCGAGGACTTCTTCCCCGACTTCCTCGGTGACATCACGGATGACGATTTCCGCCGGGTCCTGGAAGTCAACCTGTTCGGGCCGTTCTACGTCATGCGGGCGGCCGCCCCGCTGCTCAAGCGCACCGGCGGAGGTTCCATAGTCAACGTTTCCAGCTCGGCTGCCCTGCTCGGCGTGCCGATGCCGCTGTACTACCCGGCGTCCAAGGCGGGCGTCCTCGGCATGACCAGGGCGGCGGCCGCCGAGCTGGCACCGTTCAACATCAGGGTCAACGCGATCGCCCCCGGCGCCGTGGACACCCCGCTGTTCCGTCAGCAGCCGGAGGAGATCACGGGGATGCTGATCGGCATGCAGCCCATCAAGCGGCCCGCCACCCCGGAAGAGATTGCGGCCACGATGCTGTTCCTGGCCAGCGAAGCAGGCGCCTACTACACCGGGCAGACCCTCTCGCCGTCCGGCGGCCTGCACATGTAGGGCCGATGCCTCCCACAGCAGCCTCCCGCCGCCGTCGAACGCACGACGGCGGACTGCCGTCACCACCCCGTTCATTCCCCTTTACGCCAGCTACCAGGAGCAGGACCATGACCCACGGACTCAACGCCGAGACCATCGACCTACTAGAGCAGACCATCCGCAACGACATCAGTGCAGGCGACTACGACGGCGCCCGCATCATCGTGGCCCGCCACGGCGAAGTTGCCCTCGACGCAAGCCTCGGCTGGGCGGACCGTGCCGCCGGCCGCGCCATGGCGACGAACAGCATCTTCCGCGTGCTGTCACTGACCAAGGCCTTCACGAACGCCCTGGTGTACCAGGCCATCGGCGAGGGCCGGCTGGCCCTGAGCACCCGCGTGGTGGACGTCATTCCCGAGTTCTATGGCAGCGACCGGTTCCGCGCCGGACGCAAGGACCGCGTAAACCTGGCACACCTGCTCACCCACCGCTCCGGTATGCCGGCCACGCCGGAACCGCTCCCAAATGCGCAGCTGGGAAACCTCAGCGACGTCATCGCCGCCATCTGCGAACTCGACGTCGTCCACGAGCCGGGCACCAACCTCACCTATTCACCCGCCGTCAACCATGCCCTGATGGGCGAGATGCTCCGCAGGGTCTACGGCGCCGATTCCTTCCGGGACCTGGCCGACAAGAATCTCTTCGGACCGCTGGGCCTCAAGGACACACGGTTCGGCCCCCTGGCGGACTGGAAGGACCGGATGGTTCCGCTCAGGGCCTACATCCCCGACTCCGGCTGGCTCTCGGCCAAGGACATTGAGGTCCTCGACGACGTCATCAACGAGGACGCGGAAATGCCGTGGGTGGGCTCCGCCAGCAGCGCCGCTGACGTTTTTGCTTTCGCCGAGATGATCCGCCGCAGGGGCGCCCACGAGGGCCGGCAGTTGATCGCGCCCGCCGTGCTGGACGCGGCCACCACGCTGCAGACCGGCGACATGACCAATGACCTGTACGCCATGATCGCCCGGTTGCGCGGCTGGGAAGAGCCCCCCGGAAACTTCGGCCTGGGCTTCTCCCTGAGCGGAACCGGAACGCACCCGTCCTTCTTTGGCCCCTTCACCAGTCCGCGTACCCACGGCAACTACGGTGCCGGATCCACGCTCTTCTGGATCGACCCGGAACGCGACATGACGTTCGTCTGCCTGACGGCCGGGGTCATGGACGAGGGCGACAACGTCCTGCGCTTCCAGAAACTCTCCACCATCGCCGCCTCCGCGGTCCTCTGACACCCCTTCCTCCTGGAGCACACCATGTCCATCAACACCATCGCCCCCGCCCACCGAGGCCCCCTTTCCCCCGGCTTCGACGCCATGGGCGATGACTACTACCGCGACCCCGCCCGGCATTTCGCCGACGTCCGCGAGGGCCGGCCGGCCTTCTTCTACCCGTACCTGAACGCGTGGATCATCACCCGGCGCGCCGACGCCGAAACCATCCTGCCGGACTGGCAGAAGTTCTCCAGCGCCAGCAACGGCGGATTGATCCCGGTCCCCGAGGCGTATCAGGAGATCATGCCGGCCGAGCTGATCTCCCGGATCCTGGTTGGGTCTGATCCGGCCGGGCACACGATTGCCCGGCGCGTGGCCCAGAAGGCGTTCCTTCAAGACCGGATGGAAGCGTTGCGGCCCGAAATCGAAGCCCGCGCCCACCGCATCATCGACAGGTTCGAGACGGAGGGGCACGCCAATCTGATGGACGCCTACTGCCTGGAGCTCACTACGCAGACGCTCCTTGCCCTGATGGGGCTCGGTCCGGAATTCGATTCCCTGATGCGCGGCCTCCGTGACGATTTCTTCCAGGTGCTCGCCAGCGCCCAGGAAAAGCTCGAAGAGCCGCGCCGCTCGGCAGTATGGGACAGCTACGTGTCAGCGCAGCTGACCCTGCGCCGGATTGTCCGCGAACGGCGGGACAGCCCGGCAGACGACCTCATCTCCGTCATGGCCCGGGACAAGGACCGGGAAGGCAACTGGTCCCTGTCCGAGGAACAGATCGCCCTGCACCTGAGTGAATTCGCCGCTGCCGGCACCGACACCACCGCCCAGGCCATGGCCAACGCGGTCATCTTCCTCAACGAGACACCGCCCGCACTCGCAGACGCCCTGGACGATCCCACGCTCTGGCAGCGGGTTTTTGACGAGACCGTCCGGCGCCGCCCGTCGTCCACGTTCGCTTCCCGGCGGGCCAACGTCGACGTCACCATCGGCGACGCCGACATCAAGGCCGGCGACATGATCTGGATCGCGCTGGCCAGTGTCAACACGGACCCGGACTACTATGACCGGCCTTTCGAATTCGACATCCACCGCGAGGACCCCAGGGACCACCTGGCGTTTACCAAGGGCCGGCACACCTGCCTGGGACAGCCGCTAGCCCGCGCACAGGGTTCCACCGGTCTGATGGTGCTCTTCCAACGACTGCCCAGCCTGCGCCCGGCCAGGGATTGGGGCCTGGACTTCGTCAGAATGGCCCTCCTGCCGGTCCGCAGAAGCCTGGACGTGCAGTGGGACGTGGCACCCAGGGCGGGGCGGCACGCCGTCGAACTCCCCGATGATCCGACGGCCACCCTGGAACTGACGGTGCGGGAGCTGCGGGAGGAGTCCGACGGCGTCGTATCCCTGACGCTCGTGGACCCGTCCGGGCTGCCGTTGCCAACCTGGCACCCGGGGGCACACATCGACGTCCACGTCGATGGCCATATCCGGCAATACTCCCTGTGCTCGCCCGGAGGAGGCCAGGACAACTGGCGGATCGGGGTGCTGAAGGAGGTCAACGGGCGCGGCGGATCGCTGGCCATTCACAACACCGTGGAGGCCGGGTCGACCCTGGTTGTCGGCCAGCCGCGCAATAACTTTGTACTCCAGCCGTCCCCGCACTACGTCTTCATCGCCGGCGGGATCGGCATCACGCCGATCCTGGCCATGGTGGAGCAGGCCGAACGCGAGGGTGCCGACTGGAGCCTTGTCTATGGCGGACGCTCACGCGCCACAATGGCGTTCCTGGAGGAGCTGGGCGTTTACGGTGACCGTGTCCTGTTCGTCCCGGAAGACACCGACGGCAGGGTGAACTTCACGTCCCTCTTGAAGGACGTCCGGCCTGAAACCCTGATCTATTGCTGCGGACCCGAGCCCCTGCTGAACGTCGTCGAAGGCGCCTCGGCGCACTGGCCCGCCGGCAGCCTGCACGTGGAGCGCTTCGTGGCCAAGGAAATCGACGTCAGCGGCGACGTCGCCTTTGAGGTCGAGTTCGTGGACAGCGGCGTCACGCTGACCATCCCCGCGGACAAGTCCATCCTCGAAGTTGCCCAGGCTGCCGGACTGCCCGCCCTGTCCTCGTGCAGCGAGGGGACTTGCGGCACCTGCGAAACCCCGGTCATTTCGGGTACACCAGACCACCGGGACTCCATCCTGACGGATGACGAGAAGGCCAGTTGCGACAGCATGTTCATCTGCGTCTCCCGGTCCCAGGGTGGCTGCCCGCTGAAGCTCGGGCTCTGAGTCATGGGAATGGAGCAGCTTCTGCTTGATGCCCCAGCGCTCCGCTGGGGCATCAAGCGGAGTTTCATCGACTATCTGTCCCGGCTGCCTGACGGCAGCGTCTCAGCAGACGCGGGGGCGTCCATCGTCAGCGGGAGCTACTTCCAGTTCGAGCCCGACGGCGGTGCGTCGGCGGCGGAGGCTGGGTGGCCGGCGGGCGTCCGCAAGTTTCGCGGCCAGGTGCGGCTCAGCGGCCATCAAGGAATGATGAGCCTGTTTGTCACGGACCCGTGGCTCGAATTCGGTGCTGAGGGCGTCTTGCTGAGCGTCGCGGACCCGCGGCGGACGCCGGGCAGCGAGGCCCGGCTGGAACTCCTCCGGCTGGCCGTGCCGCGTGGCCCGGAGTCTGCCGCGACGGAATGGACGGAACTGCCGGCGCAATTGGCTGCGGCCGGTGTCGAGCTCTTCAACGGCCAATACGTGGCTGGGGAGGAAATGGATCCTGTTCTCCTGGGCCGCGAGGTTCCGGGCAGGTGACGTGCTGACCCGCGGGATGCACTGCATTCAACTTGTGTCCCAAAGGCAGTACAGGCCCGTCACAATAGCGTCGGTACTGGCCTAAAAAGCTTTCATGTGTTGCCACCAAGCGATCCGTTGTGATTGCATGCAATAGGCTTGTATTTAGTGAACTTAGGCACGTGTAGGAGAAGGTGAGGGATTCAAAATGACCGAACTCACGGTGAACCGGGAGATCACGCGAGAACCTGCGTCGCATGTTTTCGATGCTCTCGGCGACGCCTATTTTCGCGACCCGGCGAAGCATTTCGCCGACATCAGGGACGAGATGCCGGTTTTCTGGTACCCCTACTTGAAATCTTGGGTCGTTACTCGAAAAGCAGACGTCGAGATGGTCCTGTCCGACTGGAAACGGTTCAGGAATGGGTTCAAGGGCGAATCAATCCACGTTCCGGAAGCATTCCAGCACATCATTCCGCGGGATTTGTTCTCCAACATCTTGATTGGGTCTGACCCGCCCCGGCACACGCGTAACCGCGCCATCGCTCAGCGAGGATTCGTGAAGTCACGAATGGATGCACTGCGCCCCGTCATAGAAAACCGGGCACATCGCATCATCGACTCGATTGAGCACAAGGGATCCGGCAACCTCATGGAGGACTACTGCCTGGAACTAACGACGCAGACTTTCATGGCGCTGGTCGGTCTTCCGCCTGAGGACGAACCGATGATGCGCCAGCTCCGAAATGACATGTTCATGATTCTTGGCTCAGCACTTGAGCCCATGCCGGAACCGACCTTGACCAATGTCTGGACCCGGTACACGGAGGCGCTGGTTCATATCGGCCAGGTCGCACGGGAACGTGCAGAAAACCCGGGAACGGATCTCATTTCTGAGATGGCCTCGGCACGGGACGAGGCCGGCCATCCCTTGATGTCACCCGAGCAGGTGGCCCTCCATATCGGGGAATTCGCCGGGGCAGCTACGGATACAACCGCCCAAGCGATGGCCAACGCCGTACTGTTCTTGGACCGGAATAGGGGAGTCCGTGAACGGGCACTGGGCGATTCCTCGCTATGGCCGGTCGTTTTCGATGAAACGGTCCGGCGTCGACCGTCAGGAACCGGGACCCGATGGGCAACAGAAGATGTAGAGATCGCTGGCGTACAGATCAAAGCCGGTGACGCTATCTGGCTGGGATTGGCTTCGGCGAATACCGACCCCGACTACTACGATCGTCCATTCGACTTCACGCTCGACCGGGAAGTCGGCGACCATCTGGCCTTCACGAAGGGCCGGCACACCTGCCTGGGACAGCCCTTGGCTCGGGTGCAGGGGTCTACCGGACTGAGAGTACTGTTCGAACGGCTGCCATCTCTGGCACCCGACTCCGACATTCCCTTGGATTTCATGCAGCTGGCGCTCCTGCCGGTGCGCCGGACGCTCCCAGTGACATGGGACGTGGAGGCTGACGCGGGACGGTTCGAACCGACCCCGCCAAGCGAAGTAATTGGCGCCCCCGCACCCAAGGCACATCTCCAGGAAACCATGGGGCTTCGAGTCTCAAAGCGGGTGATGGCATCGGAATCGGTACTGGCGCTGGAATTCGAACACCCACTCGATGAGGAGCTGCCGGAATGGATGCCCGGAGCGCACATTGACGTCTTGGTCGAAGACGGATCAGCCCGACAGTTTTCCTTGAGCTCAGATCCAGCGGACCGCACACGGTACCGCCTGGGCATCCTGCGGGATCCGGACGGAAATGGCGGATCGATGTACCTTCACGACAACGTCAATGTTGGGGACGTCTTAGCGGTCGGCCTGCCGAGGAACCACTTTGAGCTCGTTGAATCCGACGCGTACTTGTTCGTCGTGGGTGGCATTGGTGTCACACCCGTACTGCCGATGATCCATGCCGTCGAGGCTCAAGGCAAAGAGTGGAAGATGCTCTACCTTGGTCAGTCACGCAGGACGATGGCTTTCCTCGACGAGTTGGATCCCTACGGCGATAAGGTCACAGTCTGGCCGAGCGAGGAACGAGGCCGTGCAAGGCTAAGCGACTGGATCGGCGCTCCTGCCGAACGATGCAAGGTCTATGCGTGTGGGCCCAACAGAATGCTCGAAGAGACTGAAGACCTGATGAAAGCTTGGCCGTCGGGCGCACTCAAGATCGAGCATTTTGAACCCAAGACCATCTTTGTTGAAGGTGAAGACGAACCCTTCGAGGTGGAATTCACGGACAGCGGGATCACCGTCGCGGTTGGCGCCGACCAGACAATTCTGGAAGTAGCCGAGCAGATTGGCGTCAACGTCTTTTCATCGTGCCAGGAAGGCACGTGTGGAACCTGCGAAACTCCGCTTCTGTCGGGTCGGGTGGAACATCGGGATTCTCTCTTGACCGATGAAGAGAAGGACGCGCAGGACACCATGATGATCTGCGTCTCGCGAGCCGAACGCGGATGCCCAAAACTGCGCCTGAAACTTTGAGCCGGGTGCAGGTGTCACGGCACGCATGTGCAACTTATGAAAGGAAATCTCTATGGTGCAGGTCAGCGCTTTAGGGCCTACTGATACCGCTTCGACGGTTGAACTCCTGGCCGCCCAGCGGGAAAGCGGGGTAGTCCGGTCGGAACGTGGATTGGAAGTTCTTCGCTATCAAGAGGCGCTCGAGGCGCTTCGACATCCACAGTTGTTCCGGGCAAAGCTCTTTCTGTGGCGGCACGACCGCATCGGGTTGGGCCTTGGATTTGCGCGCGACTTCCTGACTCGGACGCTCAACTCGCAGGAAGGGGAGCAGCGTTCGCGACTGCGTAATCCGCTTGCGCGGATCCTTGCGCCGCGGTCAATCCGAAAACTGACCGACGGCGTTCATGACATCGTTGCCCAGATTCTGGATGACATCGACAATCCGGATGACGTGGACTTTCTCGGGGATGTTTGCTGGCGGCTGCCGTCGATGGTCTATTGCATGATGGTGTCAGCGCCGATGGATCTTGCTCCGACCATCCAACGGCTGTCCGACTCGATTCTCGCGCCGATGCTGACTGTCGACCCAACACGGGTGCAAGAACTGGAGGACGCCCGACGTGAGGCGTATGACCTTGCAGTGAAACACATCGAGGAGCGGCGGAGGAACCTGGGAGATGACTTCACGTCCGCTCTTATCCGTGAACAAATCGATGGAAACCTCACCGAACAAGAGCTTCACGATATCGGCGCAGCGCTGCTGGAAGCCTCGGTGGATAACACGGCTCATTCGGCCGCGATAACGGTGGCGCGACTGCTGGAACGCCCAGACGATTGGCACCGCCTCACAGAAGATCGCAGCCTTATTGCGGGCGCAACAGAAGAAACGATCAGACTATGGCCGCGGTTCAGGACCCATATGCGGTACGCGTCCGAGGACATGGAATTCGCCGGTGCCGCTTTGGCACGCGACGATATGGTCTTTGTCTCTGTCGCGGCTGCGCAGCAGGACCCCGCCGTATTCCCCGATCCGGAGAAGTTCGACATCACACGGCCGTTGGTCCCCGGCACGCTGGTATTTGGGCAGGGAAAGTACTCCTGCATAGGAATGCACCTCGCCCGTCTGGAAATGCACGTGCTGCTCGATGCTGTGCTTGAACGCTTCCCTAATGCCCGCCTCCTGGAGTTTGAGGAAGAAGAAGGCCCCTTCATCCGGTCTGTCACAAAATGCCGGATCTCATTGAGCGGCAACTACGAAGACTTTGAAAGGAAACACAGATGAGTTCGGATCTATTGGGTAAAACGATAATCGTGACTGGCGGTGCCCGCGGTCAGGGAGCAGCCGAAGCCAAGAAGCTGGTGCAGCTGGGTGCCAATGTTGTGGTCGGAGACCTTAATGAGGACGCCGGGGCCGAGCTCGTTACGGAGCTCGCCGGAGGACCGGGAACGATCCGGTTCTTCAAGCTCGATGTCACCGACGAGAACAACTGGCGCACACTGGTGCAGGAAGTGGCGGGGGCAACTGGGACCATTGACGGCTTAGTCAACAATGCCGGAATTGCGGTTCCTGGTCGTCTTGGATCGATCGATTTGGAATCCTGGAACAAGTCGTTCGCCGTCAATGTCACCGGTGCGATGCTGGGCATGCAGGCGGTCGCCCCACATATGCCCGAGGGCTCCTCCATCGTCAACATTGGGTCCGTCGCTTCGGTCATCGCCCACCACAACGCCGCTTACGGTGCGGCCAAGTGGGCGCTGCGCGGCCTGTCCAAGTCCGCTGCAGTCGAGTTCGCGCCGTTCGGAATCCGCGTCAATATGGTCCATCCCGGCTATATCAAGACCCCCTTGAACGCCAATGCTGATCCGCGCTTTCTAGAGACCCATCTGAAAATGACTCCTGCACGTCGTGGTGGAGAGGTCGATGAGATCGCCGATGCCGTGATCTTCCTGCTGTCCTCAGCATCCAGCTACATCACCGGCGTAGAACTTCCGGTGGACGGTGGTTTTTCCAGCCACGGCGGCAACATCGTTGTATTTGACGCCCTCGGACGACCGGAGCACCTTGAAAACATTTCTTGACTGGGGTGTCCGCAAGAATTGGCGTGCCTACGTGCTGGGGCTCTCTGACGGGCGCTTCCATACCGACGGTGGCATCATTCTGGAGAACCAGTCTGCACTCTTTCCTCTGCTGGACGATTCCAATTGGAGCGACGGGCGGGGAATCCTGAAATTTTCCGGCACCCTGCAGGCGTTCGGTCACTTCGGCATGTCCTTGGGGCACATCATCGACCCCTGGGTGGAGAAACACCAAGATGGCGTGCATCTGTCGGTCGTACGTTGGCCGGGCCAAAGTCACCGCATAACCATTGCCGATCTGCAAGGAAATCCGCAGAACGGCCAGTCAGGCGCAACGCTCACCCTTGAAGGCACAGAAGTCTTCGGTGGCGTCTACCAGGCCGGCACCGAGCTCGATCCAGTTTCGGTGGTCTCCAATCCCTGATGGGGCCAGGGACCACGTCCATTTAATCCACGAAGAGAAGGGAAACGCTATGACTCAAACATCGGTCGACGACCGGGCAGTCGAACGTCTATTGAACACCGTCCGTCAGGACATCGACGCCGGCCAATATGACGGAGCGGTTCTTGCCCTGGCCCACCGCGGCCAAATCATCGCACATGAGGCAATCGGCCAGACGGACGTCGACGCCGGACGTGCTGCACAGGCCGACGACGTCTTCCGCATCCTCTCCCTGACCAAAGCATTTACGGTTGCGCTTGTTTTTCGTGCAATTGATGCGGGGCTGTTGTCCCTGACCACCAATGTCGTGGAGATAATCCCCGAGTTCCGTTCTCCGGATCGGTTCCTTAACAAGGTCCGTGACAGGATCTCGGTGGCGGATCTCCTCACCCACCGGGCGGGCCTGCCCGCTACCCCCGAACCGCTGCCCTACGACCGCTTGGGCACCCTGTCTGAGGTGATTTCGGCAATCTGCGAAGCCGGTCCCATCGGTGAGCCCGGTCAAGCAATCGAATATAGCCCTGCTTTCAACCATGCGCTCTTGGGCGAGATGGCCCGCCGGGTACTCGGCCCGGAGCGCCGATACCGTGAACTCGTGAAGGAACACATCTTTGAGCCACTGGGGATGGGCGACACGGCGATTGGAGCGCGACCGGACCTTGGCGACCGCCTTGTGCCTTTGAAAGCGCGGTTCGAACCGTCCGGATGGCTTGGCCCCCGTGATATCGAAGCACTCAATGACGCTGTGGACGCTGAAGCTGAAATGCCCTGGGTAGGTGGCGTTTCTACTGCCTCGGATGTGTTGCGTTTCGCGGAGATGCTCCGTCGCGGCGGAGCGCTGGGGGAGACCCGGATACTGTCGAACGCGATTTTGCAGCGCGCCACGCGCAACCACACCGGCGACACGCCCAACAATTGGTGGATCCCGATGGCTGAACGTCGAGGATGGAAAGTCATGCCGGCAAATCTGGGGCTCGGGCTCTTCCTGCGGGGTGAGGGCCTTCATCCTTCTATCCTTGGAACACTCACTTCTCCGCAAACCTTCGGTAACTACGGTGCTGGCTCGAGCATCTATTGGGTGGATCCAGTCCGGGAAATGACCTTTGTTTGCCTGACCGCCGGGATCATGGAAGAAAGCGAAAATATAGTGAGGTTCCAAAAGCTATCCGACCTTGCAGTCAGCACCATAGTAACTGCAGACCACTATCCACCCCTCTAGCCAAGAGGGGCCCAATACGGTCCGACGCCCTCCGAAGTTCCCGGGCCAGGCGGCGGCCACGAAAACGAGACGATGATGGACACTGAACGCATTGAAGTGAAGCACGCCAAGGCCAAGGGCAGTGAGCCCGTAGGCCTCGATTTGCGCAACTTGGTGGTGAAGAGCGGTCACGGATCGACGACGGATGCGGTCACGGATGCCCTCAGGGAGGCTATCCTGACCGGACTTCTGCACCAGGACACATGGTTGCGTGAAGGCGAGCTGGCGGAAGCTTTGCAGGTGAGTCGGACACCAGTCCGCGAGGCTTTGCGGCGCTTGTCCGACGAAGGCATGACCCAAAGGGTAGCCAACCGTGGCACCGTTGTTGCGCCGATTACGTTCGAAGAGATCCTAGCTGTTTACTCGGTGCGGACCAGCCTGGAGGGGCTAGCCGCCCGGCTCGCCGCCTTGCGCAACCCCCCTGGACTCGTGGAGGAACTCATAGGTATCCAGCGGGAAATGGCCGAGGCAGTGCGGGATGACAGCGACGTCTCAGAGATCAACCTTCGGTTCCACAGGGCCATCAGGGACGCAGCAAGAAACCCATATCTCGAACGCTTCCTGGTCCAGGTGGAAAACGCCGTCCGACGGTTCGGCGAAACGACCTTCAATGTGCCGGGCAGGCTCGATGAAGTCCTGGTTGAACATCAGGCCATCATCGAGGCCATCGCAGCCAGCGATCCCGACACGGCCGAAGCGATGGCCACATCCCACATGCGTAAAGCCCGCGACGTGAGAACGCGGCAGATGCTCTCCCCGTAAAACTTCCATGCAACTTTGTGGAAACAGCGACCGAGCCGGCGATCTGTGCGTGACGTCTAGCGCAGCAGCGTTTTGTTACGGATCGGTGCCCTTCCTGACATTGCCCCAACCCTAGGAAAATCAACACATTTTGGCCGTGTCACGGCCTCCAGCTGCTTCGTCGCGCCATTTTTCGGTTCCGAGTCAAACCCTTTTCGCTTTCCAAATAACCCACTGTCGCAACAAGTAAGAAATACGTTGGCAGGGACAATCCGCTCATGTAGCATTCTCAGTGCATGCAATCTTGTGTGATCTAACTTACAAAAAACTTTGATTCAAGTCTCAGGAGGACCACCGATGTCGAAGAAGACATACACGCGACGCAAAGTTACGACCCTCGTTGCTGCCATGGCAGCGTCTGCCATGCTGGCCGCCTGCGGTGCCGGCGGACAAGCTCAGTCTTCCGGGAATGCCGCTAGCGACGAGAAGACTTCCCTCACCGTCCTTCGCACGAACGGAGGGCAGTTCGAAGGGATCCTGCTGGGCAAAGAGAAGGGTATCTGGGCTGAGAACGGTCTCACCCTTGACGACAAAATCGGCGCGGACTCTTCAGCGCAGCGCGTTCCTCCGCTGTTGAACAAGGAAGCGCACTTTGCCCAGATTGATGCCACGGCGATGATCCGGGCCGCTGCTGAAGGTCTTCCCGTGCAAATCGTTGGTTCCGTCCAAATCGCGCCGGACACCGGTGCCGCAGGATTTAAGCCCGCAGACGGGTTGATGGTCCCGCCGAATTCGCCGATCAAGAGCCTCAAAGACCTCGCCGGAAAGACTGTGGGTGTCCCCGCGTTGGGTGCGACCATCCACGTTACCGCCATGCTGGCCCTGGAAAAGGCCGGCGTAGACCCGAAGTCCGTCAAGTTCATTGCTCTTCCCGCGGCAAATCTGCTCTCCTCGGCCGAGGGGGGCCAAGTGGACGCCGTGACATTGTGGAGCAACTTCTATGGGCAGGCCCAGTCGAAGCAATTTACTGTTATCGGTCCTTCCGCGGGCGAAGTGATTAAGGGTATTCCGCAGATTGTTTGGGCCTCGTCCAAGCAGTACGCCAATGAAAGCCCCAAGGTGGTTGAACAGTTTCTGAACGCCAACGCCAAGGCCCAGGACTACGCCAATAGCCACCCGGAAGATCGACGCCGCTTGATGGGTGAGCTGACCAAGCTGCCCAAGGACTACATCCAAAACGTGTGGCTGGTCCCGTTCTCCAACCAGATCAACCGTCAGGGCGTGCAGGAACTGGCCGATGCACTGAAGCGCTTCGGATTCATCGATAAGGCGCCAGCCATGGACGACATCATCTGGAAGGGTGCCCAAACTGCCTGATCCAGGCAGTACAGGTAGCGGTCAGAGATTGAGGTGAAGTAGTGCGACAGCAAAAAATGACAGTCCTAGGGAGCCAGATCGGCGTAATCCTCGCCCTTCTGGTGATCTGGGAGTTGATCGCCCGGTCGGGGTTGGCTGCAGAGAATGCGTTTCCGCCCTTCTCGGCGGTGGCGGCGGAGTTGATACAGGGAATGCCAACTTCCAGATACTGGACCGCTGTGTGGCAGACCCTTCAGGGGGCGCTGCAGGGATTCCTGGTGGCTGCGGTAGTCGGGATTCCACTAGGTGTCGTGGTGGGCTTCTCGCCCTTCCTTGAAAAGTCCAGCCGCATCCTGGTCGACTTTGGACGATCCTTCCCCGCCATTGCCCTGCTACCCATTTTTGTGCTGTCGTATGGGTCGACCATCACCACAAAGACCATCGTCATCGCCGTCGGTTGCGTGTTCCCCATCTTTGTTCAGAGCTTCTACGGAGCTCGCCGGGTGGACCCAGCAATCGTCGAGACGGCCAAGGCGTTCCGTATTCCTGCAGGTATGCAACTCACTCGCATTGTTTTACCGAGTGCCGTTCCCTCGATCATGACCGGCTTGCGACTGGGCATTACGATGGCCGTCCTCCTATCGATCGGCGTGGAAATTCTCGCAGGCATACCGGGACTTGGCCAGCGGATTGCCGGCGCACAGCAGGATGGCGCATCGGCCGTAGCCTTTGCGTACATCCTGACGGCAAGTGCGCTGGGTTTTGCCGTCAGCAAACTGTCGCAGGCAGTTGAAAGCCGCCTGCTGCGGTGGCGACCACCAACGACCGTAAGTTGAGAGGGGACGGGCTCATGAACATCCAAAAGACCTTGCTCGACGCCGGGAAAATGTTGTGGCTGCCAGCCCTGGTCGTTGCCGCCTGGTGGGTTCTTTCCGGGACCTCGGAGAATTTCTACTTCCCACCCCTGTCCAAGATTTTCGACAAGATCATCTTCCAGGCCACCGAAGGAGCGCTTTGGGAGAACGTCCTGTTCTCCATGATCAACTTCATCATTGGTTTCGTCGTCGCTGGCATCGCCGGCATCCTGTTCGGCATTCTGCTGGGATCACTCCGACGCGTCCGTGTCGCGGTGTCCCCGCTGTTGGACTTCATGAGGTCCATGCCGCAGATCGCCTTGGTTCCCGTTGTCATCATGGCCTTTGGCATTGGACCGCAGCCCAAAGCGTTCCTTATCGGGTTCATCTGCTTCTGGCCGATCCTCCTGAACACCATTGACGGTGTCCGTGGACTCAATCCCCAGCTCCTTGAGGTCGCGAAGGCCTACCGGATCCCATATCCCGTCTACCTGATGCGGATGGTCCTCCCCGCTACACTGCCCACCATTATGGCGGGCATGCGAATCGCCATCGGCCTGGGCGTCGTCATGATGGTGGTCAGCGAAATGTATTCCTCGACGCGGGGAATCGGTTTTTACATCCTCCAGAGCCAAGAAAGCTACCGCATCACTGACGTCTGGGCCGGAACGATCGTCATTGGCCTCCTGGGCTATTTGATCTCCGTGGGCTTCGTCGCCGTCGAACGCTATCTCCTGGCCTGGTACTACCAGGTGGAGCGCCGTGGACTGCGCAGGTGGCCGCCTAACACCGCCGCCAAAAACGCAGCAGCACCGCCGGTGAGGAACCCCGTTGGCGAGCGTTTGAAAGAAGAGCTCACCGCAGATAAGGACTCTGAAGTAGTTGTGGCAACACGGAAAGGCGTTTGACCATGTCAAACCATACAAGCGACACCCTTTATGTCGAAGGACTCTCAAAGACCTACGGAGAGGGAAGCACGGCGCACCAAGTGCTGGGAGATGTGTCCCTCGAAGTTCACCCACAGGAGCTGGTGAGTCTCGTCGGTCCCTCGGGAGCTGGCAAGACCACACTCCTCCGCTGCCTCTCCGGGTTGCTTGAACCTACATCAGGGCAGGTCCGACTCGGCGACCGGCCGGTCAGCAAACCCATCGAAGATATTGCCGTGGTCTTTCAGGACTACCGCGGATCCCTTATGCCCTGGATGCCCGTCTCCGAGAACGTCGCCTTTCCCTTGCAGGGTAAAGGGGTGGCGAAGGCAGAGCGTGACCATCGAGCGCAGCAAGCCTTGGAAGCAGTAGGTCTGGGTGATGCCGGGAGCAAGTACCCGTGGCAATTGTCCGGCGGAATGCAGCAGCGCGTCGCTATCGCGCGAGCCTTGGCTTACGAGGCCCCTATCCTCTTGATGGATGAGCCATTCGGGTCGGTCGATGCGCAGACACGGTTCGATCTGGAGGACTTAACCCTCCGACTCCGCCGCGAAATGGGCATCACCATCGTGCTGGTGACTCACGACATCGACGAAGCGGTCTACATGGCCGACCGGGTTGTTGTCTTGGGCGGGCGACCGACTCGGGTGCTGGAAACCATCGACGTCGACCTTGGCGATGACAGGGATCAGATCAGCACCAAAGAAAACCACCTATTCGCAGAGCTCCGGTCGCACGTCCTGAACGAGGTCCGACACAATCCGGCGATTTAGGAAAGAGGAGATCACTGTGGTTGAAACAGCCATTCTCGACACCCGCATGCTTATTAACGGTCTCCGGGTCGAGCCCGACACCGACCGGACTATCCCCGTCTACAGTCCCCTCACAGGCCAAGTGCTCGCTGAAGTCGCCGACGCTACGGCGGAACAGGCGGCCGCAGCGATCAGTGCGGCCGAAGCCGCATTCGAAAGCTGGCGAACCACCAGTGGTGCTGAGCGCGCCCGTCTTATGCATCGCCTTGCCGATCTGCTCGATAGAGAGGCCGATTCGTTGGCCCGTCTCGAAAGCGCCGATAACGGGAAGCTACTTCGTGAAACATCAACACAGGCGAAGTTCACGGTGCGGAACTACCGGTTCTTCGCCGGAGCCGCCGACAAGATTTACGGACACACCATCCCCCTGGACGCATGGGAGACCTTCGACTACACGCGGCGGGAGCCTGTAGGCGTCGCAGTGCTCATTACGGCCTGGAACTCTCCGATGCAGTTGTTGGCCAACAAACTTGCGCCCGCCTTGGCAGCGGGTTGCACCGTGGTCATTAAACCCAGCGAAATTGCACCCCTCACAACCCTGAGCCTTGCCGGCATCATCGAGGAGGCGGGCTTCCCGCCGGGAGTAATCAACATTGTCACCGGCGGCCGGGATGCTGGTGTGGCTCTCACCACGGACTCCCGCGTCGGTCGGATCTCGTTCACCGGATCAGTGTCCACGGGGCAGGCCATCGCCCGCGCGGCCGCGGACGTCCTTGTGCCTGTGACACTCGAGCTTGGGGGCAAGAGCGCCAACATCGTCTTCGAAGACGCAAACCTCGACCGTGCTGTGCCAGGAGCGGTCGCTGGCATCTTCGCGGCCGGCGGACAGACTTGCATCGCCGGCTCCCGACTCCTTGTTCACGAATCAATCGCTTACGAGTTCACCCGCCGCGTCTCCGAAGTCGCCCAGACGATCCGGCTCGGAGATCCAGCGGATCCAAACACCCAAATGGGGCCAGTTGCATCAACCGCGCAACGAGACCGCATCCTCGCGATGATCGCCGATGCCAAAGCCGACGGATCCCGCCTGATCACCGGAGGCGGCACCCCCGCAGCCCCGGAGCTGGCTGACGGCGCCTTCGTGGAACCGACAATCTTCGTGGACGTGGATCCAGCATCTCGGTTGGCACAGGAGGAAGTCTTTGGCCCAGTACTGGCCGTCACAACCTTCCGCACAGACGAGGAGGCAATCGCCATTGCCAACAGCACGGACTTCGGCTTGGCATCGGGGATATGGACACAGAATGTGCAGCGCGCCCATCGCATCGCGCGGGACCTTGTGGCCGGCACCGTATGGATCAACACCTACCGCTATTCGGCCGCCCAGGCCCCGTTCGGAGGGGTCAAGCAGTCTGGCTACGGGCGGGAACGCGGCCTGGAAGCCCTCGACGAGTACTTGCGCACCAAGAACGTGTTGATGGATCTTTCCGACGACATCCGCGACCCATTCGCCATCAAGGCGTAAGGAAGGAACCATGAGCGACCATATAGCAGTCGTGGGTCTTGGCCAGATGGGACTTCCCATCGCCACTCGCCTCGCAGCCAGCTTCGACGTGCTGGCCTTCGATATCTCCAACGAGCGCCGCACGCTGGCGGCCGAGCACCGCCGAATCACGACCACAGACGACCTCACGCAGCTTGGATCAAGCACCACCGTGGTCTTGTCGCTACCGAACCCCTCCATTTCCCGCAGCGTGCTCTCCCAACTTGCGCCACAACTGACACCCGGAACCGTCGTGGTCGAGACGAGCACGGTCCTGCCGGATGATGTCCGCGAATGGCAAAGGCTGCTCGAGCCCGTAGGAGCACGAGTCGTTGACGCGGCAGTGCTCTCCGGCGTGGCACAAATGGAGCAAGGCAAAGCCACTCTCCTTGTCGGCGGGGACACCTCCGATCTGGGGGGTGTCTCCGCTGTGCTCGCAGCAATCGGGGGAGCCGGCGTGCAGCGGTTCGGCCCGTTGGGCGCGGGCATGGCCGCCAAAGTCGTTAACAACGGCGTCGCCCACGCTGTCATGGTCGTCCTGGTCGAAGCGTTCGCCATGGCAAGGGCTGAGGGTGTCGCGCTCGAGGATATCGCCGCCATGCTCGACCGTGAAGACGGAGGACTGCAGCGACCCCTCAACCACCGGATCATGCAGCGGATGGCGTCCGCCGACTTTGAGGGCGGCATGCCCCTGGAAGCCGCACGCAAGGACTCGACCCTGGCATTGGCGATGGCGCAGCGATCGGGCACGCCGCTGTTCGCAACCCAGGCCGCTCAAACTGTCTACGACATTGCCTCCGGGGCGGGCCTGGGACGCGCAGACTACTCTTCGGTTGCCAAGCTCTGGGAGGAATGGACAGGACGCGGACTGTCATACGGGGAGGCCAGCGATGCGCGCCTCTGACGGGGCCTACGCGCTGCGCTACGCCTACCGCACCGAGTCCTTCAAGGGCGAGCACTTCCATGGATACGCCAAAGACTGCCATGACCGCTGGCCGATCGACTACTACACCTGGGTCATCGTGCAGGATGGGGTGCCGTACATTTTCGATGCGGGCTTCACCCGGGAAGAAGCCGAACGCCGCGGGGCACGCACCTATCTGGCCTCGCCGGTTGAACTGCTGGCAAAGCTGGGATTTGCGCCGGCGGACGTGCCGGTGCTCGTGCTATCGCACCTTCATTACGACCACACCGGTCACCTTTCCTCCTACCCGAATGCGCGCATATTCGTGCAGGCCAGCGAACTCGAATTTTGGGAAGGCCCGTACTCGCGTCGCGGGGCATATGTCCATCTCCGCCCCCATGAGGACCTTTTGGCGCTGCGGAAACTCGTAGACGACGGACGAGTCGAACTCTTGGAAGGCGATACGGAAATCGTCCCTGGAATCACTGTGCATCTAGTCGGCGGGCATACCGCCGGAACCCAGGTCATGCGCGTCGAGACACCCGAGGGCCCATTGGTTCTCGCCTCGGATGCCTCGCACTTCTACGCCAACTTCGAAGAAGACCGTCCCTACGGCGCCGTGCACCATCTCGACTTGATGTACGCGGCCTTCGACACCCTCTTCGAGCTCGCCGGAGAACAAGGTGTCATCGTTCCTGGCCATGACCCTCGGGTACCCGAGAGACACGCGCCTCTCAGCGATGATCCCCGCATCATCCGGCTACGCATTCCGCGCTAAATTGCCCTAGTACTTAGTTGTATACATGTGTATACAATAACCAAAACGGAGCCAGATGCTGACGCATGACGGCCCAAGGAGACAAAGAACTCTGAAAGGAATTGGTTGTGACGACCCCAACTGAATTTGATGTGATTGTTGTCGGTGGCGGAAACGCCGCCTTCGCGGCCGCCCACGCCGCAGCTGAACGAGGGCGGAAAGTTGTGTTGCTGGAACGCGGCCGTGAGGACATGGCTGGCGGCAACAGCTTCTACACAGCCGGCGCTACCCGCATCTCCCACGACGGACTCGAGGACCTCAAGGACTTCGTGGAACAGGACGACCGCCACGCCGTGACCGAGGTCCCGCCCTACTCGAGCGAAGAGTACCTCTCTGACCTGATCAAGGTCACTGACGGAAAAACGGACCTTGCAATGGCAGATGTGCTGGTCAACGAGTCCCAGGACGCGGTGCGGTGGCTCAACGACCTTGGCCTCAAGTACCGGCTGATGTACGAGCGTCAGGCATACTCACGTTCCGACGGCTCCTACCTCTTCTGGGGAGGTCTGCATGTCGGCAACGTGGGAGGTGGCGAGGGGCTCATTGCCGACCATACCGACGTCGCCGCACGCCTTGGCACCGAAGTTCGCTACGGCATCCGCGCTACAGGCCTCATTGTCGAAGACGGCAAGGTGGTCGGCGTACGCGGAACCGACGATCAGGGCGCCGCACACGATGTGCGCGCCGAGAGCGTCATTATCGCGTCAGGCGGCTTCGAATCTAGCCCCGAATGGCGCCAGCAGCATCTCGGCCAGGGCTGGGAGAACGCGATAGTTCGCGGAACCCCGTACAACGTCGGAGACATGATCGAAGCGGCCATCAAGATCGGGGCCGCCAAGGGCGGCGATTGGTCGTCATGCCACTCCGTCCAGTGGGACGCCGGGGCCGAAGAAAACGAGTCGAACCGCGAGCTGACCAACCGCCTGACTCGACAGAGCTACCCGTTGGGCATCATCGTAAACCGCAGCGGTGAGCGCTTCCTCGACGAGGGAGCAGACTTCCGCAACTACACCTACGCCAAATACGGAAAGGAAATCCTCAAGCAGCCCGGTTCGATTTCTTGGCAGATCTTTGACTCAACATTGCGACCGATGCTGCGCACCGAGGAATACGACATGCCGGGAATCGGCGTCCACCGAGCCGACAGCATTGGTGAACTGGCGGACGCCATGGGCGTTGACCCTTCAGCACTTGTCTCGACGGTCGATGCCTTCAATGCATCCATCGACCGCGACGTCCCGTTTGATCCGACTGTGCTCGATGGCCGCGCTGCCCACGTGAATCCACCGAAGTCGAACTGGGCCTCGCCCATTGAGACGGGACCCTTCTACGCGTACCCGGTCACCTGTGGAATCACCTTCACCTTCGGGGGCCTCAAGGGCGACCTGGAAGGGCGGGTGCTGGATGAGAGCGGGGAGCCGATCCAGGGATTGTTCGTCTGCGGTGAAGCGCTGGGCGGGCTCTTTTCCGGCAACTACCCCGGCGGCTCGGGTCTTGCCGCCGGAATGGTCTTCGGACGCCGGGCCGGAGCGATAGCCTAATTCCCTAACTGCTTGACGACGATAGTGATACTCGAGGGCTTGTGCGATGTCGACAAATGTCTACGATACGATCCGTGATGCCATCGTCAGCGGGCGCATCAAAGCCGGTGACCCGCTGAGCGAGAACAAGCTCGCCGCAGACTACGGCACATCCCGCACGCCCATCCGCGAGGCGCTGCACCGGCTCGAGATCGAAGGTCTCGTTGAACGGTTGCCGCGGGGGGTGCAGGTACGTGAGACGAGTCCCGAAGAGATCATTGACATCTACGACGTGCGCATCACCCTGGAAGGAGCCGCGGCGCGGGCGGCAGCGGAACGAGCGACAGAGCTCGACCGACGCCGCCTGCGTGCGGCTCAGGCAGCCATGGTTGCTGCGGGGCAAGATCCGGGCGTTCGGGCAGAGGCGAACCGCCAATTCCACGAAGCCATCTGGGCGGCCAGCCACAGCCCCACCCTTGTGGATCTGCTCCACAGGCTCAACGTGCATCTCGTGCGGTATCCCACAACCACCCTCGAATACGAAGACCGCTGGAAGGCCGTACTCGCTGAACACGAGGCGCTGCTCGGGGCTATCGAGGCTCGCGATTCCGCCAAAGCCCGCGAGGTCGCGGAAGCGCATATGACCGGCGCTCGTGAGGTGCGCATGCGCATGTACGCTCACTCGGACCCCGCCGCTCAGTGAATAGCCCAGAAGTCACACAGGGCAACCATGGTTTCTAGTGCGGGTCGGCTGGAGCCGGTGCCGTCTGCTGCGCCGCCTCCTGCCCGGCCCTGACCGTCGCGTCAATCATCGAGGTCATGAACCGAGTGGCGATCTCTAGCTCCTCGGCGGTGAACTGGGCCATGGCCGCGTCCATCTGGCGGGCCAGCGGCATGAACATGGCGCTTCCGTCGCGGTAGGCCTTGGGGGTCATCCGGAGCTGGACCTGGCGGCGGTCCGTGCCCTGCCGTTCGCGGACCACGTGGCCGGAGTTGTAGAGCCGGTCCACCAGCGCGGTCGTGGCGGGTGAGCTGAGGTGGAGTTCCTTGCGGAGCACTCCCGGAGTGACGATCTGGTTCCTCGCGGTGTGCTGCATAATCACAGCCAGGGCATTGAGGTCGGTCCGGTGCATGTCATTGCGGCCGCCGGCGGAATCCACGTAGCGGTTGGCCTCGAGGCTGAACTCCTGAAGCAGCCGGACCAGCGGCGGCGGACCGGAGCCCGCGGGCAGGCCTGCGGCTTCGGATGGGCCTGCGTTTCCGGATAGGCCCAGGTGTTCGGCTGACACGGCGGACCTCCCTTGTTCCTAGTTATGGCGTTCATAGATAGGGGCATCTCTGGATAAGTCGTCCCTGTCGGCGGCGGTCTGACTGCAGCCGGGTGGCGTCAACGACGGCACTCTCCGGATTTTACTGCAGCCCGAACCATACTGCGGCGGCCGCCGGGCGCCGACGGTTCGTCCCTTCTTCCGCCCTTCTCCTCAGGCCGTCGCAATGACACTTATCTCTACCATAGAGATAGTCTACTATGGAGCTACATGCCGGTTCCACGCCCCGCACCCCGGAAGGTCACATGAAAAACCCCACGCCCCCGCCGACTTCGGAAAACCGCGGCGAAATCGGACCCCCGCACCCCGGATCAGCAGCGCGGTCGTCCGAAAGCGGCGCAGAAAACCGAATCCGAACGCCCCGTGTCCCCTTTTGGCTGCGCTGGCTGGTTCCCGTCCTGCTCGTCGTCACGTGGCTGGCCATCGCCGGCATCGGCGGGCCCACCTTCGGCCGGCTGGACGAGGTCTCCTCGAACGACCAGGCGTCCTTCCTCCCGGCAGGGGCCGAGGCAACCGCGGCCCAGGACTGGCAGGCCAAGTTCCGGGACTCCAACGAGATTCCCGCCGTCATAGTCATCGAAAGCGACGCCGCCTTCACCCCGGCCCAGCTCGGCGAGGCGGCAGCACTCAAAGGCAAGCTGGAGGCCGTCGGTGCCGGTAGTACCGTCGTCGGTCCCATCCCGTCAGAGGATGCCAAAGCCGTGCAGTTTGTGGTCCCGATCGATTCGGCCGGCGAAGTGAAGGAAGTGGTCAAGGAACTCCGCGAGGTGGTGCAGGAATCGGCTCCGGAGGGCATGCAGACCTTCGTGACCGGCCCGGCCGGGCTCACGGCGGACCTGGTCAGCGCCTTCGCCGGCATCGACGGCATCCTGCTGCTCGTGGCGCTCGGCGCGGTCTTCCTGATCCTGCTGATCGTCTACCGCTCGCTGCTGCTGCCGATCGCCGTTTTGTTCACCTCGGTCTTCGCCCTGTGCGCCGCCATCCTGCTGGTGTTCGGCATGGCCAAACTGGGGTGGATCCAGCTCAACGGCCAGAGCCAGGGCATCCTGTCCATCCTGGTGATCGGCGCGGCCACGGACTACGCGCTGCTCTATGTGGCACGCTTCCGCGAGGCCCTGACGCACACCACCAACCGCACGGCCGCCGCACTCACCGCATGGAAAAATTCGTGGGAACCCATCATTGCCTCCGGCGCCACGGTCATCATCGCCCTGCTCTGCCTGCTGTTCTCCGACCTCAACTCCAACAAGGCCCTCGGCCCGGTGGCGGCCGCGGGCATCCTCTGCTCGCTCTTCGCCGCGCTGACCCTGCTGCCGGCGCTGATGGCGCTGCTGGGCCGCGCCGCGTTCTGGCCGTTCCGCCCCAAACTGCTCCCGGAGACCGAGCGCGAGCCTGAACTCGTCACTGGCCTCGAGGGGCAGAAGGGGGTGTGGCGGGCCACCGGTTCCCTCGTTTCCCGCCGGCCGCGGACCGTCTGGATCGCCTCCGTGCTGCTGCTCCTGGTGGCGTCCGCCGGCGTCCTGCAGCTCAAGGCCAACGGCGTCCCGCAGACCGACGTCATCCTCACCGCCTCCAACGCCGTCGACGGCCAGGACGCCCTGGCCCGGCACTTCGACGCCGGCTCCGGCAGCCCCGCCGTGATCGTCGCGGACGAGGCGAAAGCCCAAGAGGTGCTGGCGAAGGCCAAGGTGACCGGCGGCGTCGGGGACGCCTACCTGCTGGCCGACGGCGGCGCACCCGTCATCACGGGGGTGCCGGCTGCCCCCGGCGCTCCCGCCCCGGCGGCGCCCGCCGTGCGGGACGGGAAGATCCTGATCAACGCGACGCTGAACTTCGCCGCAGACTCCACCGAGGCCGAAAACGTCGTCGTGGACCTCCGCCGGGAACTGAAGGAGATCGACGGCGGCGCACTGGTCGGCGGCGTGACCGCGACGGCGCTGGACACGAACACCACCGCCCAGCGCGACCTCGTCACCATCATCCCGGTGGTCCTCGCGGTCATCCTCGTGATCCTGATGCTGCTGCTGCGCTCAGTGCTGGCACCGGTCCTGCTGGTCGCCTCCGTGGTCCTGTCCTACGGCGCCGCGATGGGTGTTTCCGCCTTCGTGTTCAACAACGTCTTCGGATTCCCGGGCGCCGATGCCACGGTTCCGCTGTTCGGCTTCGTCTTCCTCGTCGCGCTGGGCGTGGACTACAACATCTTCCTGATGAGCCGGGTCCGGGAGGAATCCCTTAACCACGGCACCCGGCCCGGGATCCTGCGCGGCCTCGGAGTCACGGGCGGGGTCATCACCTCCGCCGGCGTGGTGCTCGCGGCCACCTTCGCGGCCCTGGGCGTCATCCCCATCATGTTCCTGGTGCAGCTGGCCTTCATCGTGGCCTTCGGGGTGCTGTTGGACACCGTCCTGGTCCGCTCCCTGCTGGTCCCGGCCCTGGCCTACGACATCGGCTCGCGGATCTGGTGGCCCGGCAGGCTGGGACGCCCCGAGGTGGACGCCGCCGCACGCGCGCTGCCCGCCGTCCCGGAGGCCGAGCCCGCGGAGGCGGGAAGCCGCTAGGAACCCTGCCGTCGAAAACCCCGCTCGTCGGAACCCTCAACCGCAGCCGTCGTCACCGTTCCTGGTCCCCCCACCAGGCAACCGTGGCGGCGGCTGCTTCCGTCAGCGGGGTCGGCGCCACGCCCAGGGCGGACTGGCTCGCAGTCGAATCCATCACGAACGGGCGCTCGAACTGGTACAGCGTCTCGGCGATTTCCCGCAGATCAGGGGAGAACACCGTCATCGCCTTCAGCGCCCATCCGGGTATCGCCGTGACACGCGGCGCCCGGGCACCGGCTGCCCTGGCGAATGCCCCCGCAAGCTCGCGCTGGGTCAGCGCAGGTCCGGTAGGCGCATGCCACACCCGGTTCCATGTGTTCGGATTATTCGCCGCGGCGATCATGGCGGCCGCGAGGTCGGGAACGTACGTGAAGGAATGCGGCTGGTCCGCCCGGCCGACCACCTGCATTGGCTTGCCGGCCGCGACGGGACGGACCATGCGCTCGCCGGCGTGCGACATGCGGACCCGCGGCCCGAAGAAATCGCCCGCCACCACGCTCACCGTGTCCGTTGCGGACGCCGCCCGCGCCTTCAGCAGCGCGGTGCGGACACCACGCTTGCCGCCCTGCGCCTCGCGCGGACCCTCCTCGGTCATCGGCCGGTCAGGCTCGCTGTACGAGTACAGGCTCTCCGGGAAGACGACGACGGCGCCCGCCTCGCCCGCCGCGGCCAGCACGGTCTGTTCGGCGCCGGGAAGTTCCGCCGCCCAGACCTTCGCGTTGTACTTCGAACCGTGGATGCAGTGGAACACCGCTTGGGCGCCGCGGAACAGCCCGCGGAGCTGGGCCGCGTTGGACACATCCGCTGCCTTCTTCTCGATGAGCGGGTGATCCGGCCCGCTGCCGGAGCGGGTGAGGACGCGCACCCGCTGGCCCGCAGCGGCGAGCTGCTCGGCCACCGTCCATCCGACCGGACCGGCTCCGGTGACCACAAACAATGCCGGGGCCTGGACCTCCGGGGATTCGAACTGGGACACGGTGTTCTCGCTTTCGCTGGGCCGGCTGTGCTGTCCGGGCCGGGGTTTGTTCCGCCCGTCGGGCTTATCTCGCTTGAGAGCAGTGCTCTCTGAGTACAGGATGCGACGGTCGTCGACAGAAGTCAAGAGCGGTGCTCACACTTGTTGACACTGCTCTATTTTATGGAATGCTGGAGCCGTGCCACAGACTGCCAGCGTCCCGTCCGAGAAGCCGCCCACACCCCGCGAGCGGGCCCGGGCCCGGACCATCGAGGACATTGTGCGCCTCGGCCGGGAGCATCTGGCGCTGCACGGGGCTGCCGCTCTGTCGCTCCGCGCCGTAGCCCGGGACCTCGGCGTCGTCTCCTCGGCGGTCTATCGCTATGTGGAGAACCGCGAAGAGCTGCTGACCCTGCTGCTGGTCGATGCTTACAACGAGCTTGGGGACGAAGTGGAAGCCGCGGTGGCCGTCCTTCCAGTGGACGATTTCGCCGGCCGGTTCAGCGCACTGGGCTCCGCGGTGCGGCGCTGGGCCCTGCGCGAACCGGCCCGCTACGGGCTCCTCTTCGGCAGTCCCGTGCCCGGCTACCGGGCGCCGGCCGAACGGACCACCGGCCCGGGTACGCGGGTCATCTATGCGCTGATGGCACTCCTTGACGGCGCTTACCGCGCCGGCCGGCTGACGATGCCTGGCGGTCCGGCCGCCGTCACCGCGCCGCTGGCCGCCGACTTGGAGCGCATCCGGGCCGGGATGGGACTCGCCGTGCCGGACAGTCTGCTGGCGCGGGGTGCGCTCGTCTGGACCTCACTCTTCGGCGCCATCAGCTTCGAGGTCTTCGGCCAGTACGGCGCGGATACCTTCGCCGCCCCGGATGAGCTCTTCTCCCACCATCTGGCCGTGCTTGCGGATCTCGCGGGACTTGGGCTCTCGGCGGGCCAGTCCGGCGGGCGGGCCGCTCAGCCGGAATAGCCGTTTTGATCGACGCTTGGCCGGGCCGTCTCCCGGCGGGGTGTCTCCGTTTCCCGCGGTTTCCCCCTGTTGTCTCCCGGCGGCGCTAGATAGACTGCCCCTGCGCCTGCCTGGGCGCGCTGAAGCTTCCAGGAGGGATCCAACCATGTCCGAAAACAATGACTTTGACCGCAAGGCAGCAGAACCCGAAGCCGAGACCGCCGAGGGCCAGTATGTCGAGGGGGACTACGGCACCGCGGGCGCTACCGGGGAGAATCCGGCAGAGGCCGCGGAGGGCGAATACGCCACCGGCGACTACGGCTCGGCAGGCGTCGCCGGGGCCACCGCCGTCGGCACCGAAGAGGGCGACTACCCCGAGGGGGACTACGGGGCGGCAGGTGGCACCGGCGCAGCACCGGCCGCCGTCGAAGAGGGAGAGTATCCCGAAGGTGACTATGGCGCCGCCGGCGCCGCCAGCGGCCGGCCGGCCAGCCGCGCCGCCGACAAGGCGCCCGCGAGGGACGAATCTGCCGGCGAAGAGGGCCGCGGCGAACGCTAGGAGTACGTCCAGGCAGCGGACTTCGCGCACAGCGAACAGTGCGGCGTCAGTGCCGCGGCTGCACAACCATGCCCGGAATTCCGGGAAATCCCAGCCGCTGAAGAACGTTCCGTAGCGCCCAAAAGAGCAAGTTGAGCGTACTTCACTCAAGTTTGAATTGACTTTGAAACGGCCCTGAGTAAAGTTGAGTGCAGATCGCTCAATAACGGTCGGATCCAGCGAGCTATAACCGCTGCGGTCCGAAGCCATCTCAGCAAGTTTCCAAAGAAAGAGGAAGCAACACATGTCACGTGCAGTAGGTATTGACCTCGGAACAACCAACTCCGTCGTCTCCGTTCTCGAAGGTGGCGAGCCCACCGTCATTGCCAACGCCGAGGGTGGCCGCACCACGCCGTCGGTTGTTGCGTTCTCCAAGTCCGGCGAAGTGCTGGTCGGCGAGATCGCCAAGCGCCAGGCCGTCAACAACATTGACCGCACCATTGCTTCCGTCAAGCGCCACATGGGCACCGACTGGTCGGTCGCCATTGACGACAAGAAGTACACGGCGCAGGAAATCTCCGCCCGTATCCTCATGAAGCTCAAGAACGACGCCGAGTCCTACCTCGGTGAAAAGGTCACGGACGCCGTGATCACCGTTCCCGCGTACTTCAACGACGCCGAGCGCCAGGCCACCAAGGAGGCCGGCGAAATTGCGGGACTCAAGGTCCTGCGCATCGTCAACGAGCCCACCGCGGCCGCACTGGCCTACGGCCTGGACAAGGGCAAGGAAGATGAACTCATCCTCGTCTTCGACCTCGGCGGCGGAACCTTCGACGTCTCCCTTCTCGAAGTGGGCAAGGACGAAGACAACTTCTCCACCATCCAGGTCCGCTCCACCGCCGGCGACAACCGCCTCGGCGGCGACGACTGGGACCAGCGCGTCGTCGACTACCTGCTGAACCAGCTCAAGGTCAAGGGCATCGACCTGTCCAAGGACAAGATCGCCCTGCAGCGCCTGCGTGAGGCAGCCGAGCAGGCCAAGAAGGAACTCTCCTCCTCCACCAGCACCAACGTCTCGCTCCAGTACCTCTCCGTCACCCCCGACGGCCCGGTGCACCTGGACGAGCAGCTGACCCGCGCCAAGTTCCAGGACCTCACCAAGGACCTGCTCGAGCGCACCAAGAAGCCGTTCCACGACGTCATCAAGGAAGCCGGAATCCAGCTTTCCCAGATCGACCACATCGTGCTCGTCGGCGGGTCCACCCGTATGCCGGCCGTCTACGACCTGGTCAAGGAACTCGCCGGCGGCAAGGAACCGAACAAGGGCGTGAACCCGGATGAGGTCGTCGCCGTCGGCGCCGCCCTGCAGGCCGGTGTCCTGAAGGGCGAGCGCAAGGACGTTCTCCTGATCGACGTCACCCCGCTCTCCCTCGGCATCGAAACCAAGGGCGGCATCATGACGCACCTGATCGAGCGCAACACGGCCATCCCGACCAAGCGCTCCGAAACCTTCACGACGGCGGATGACAACCAGCCGTCCGTGGCCATCCAGGTCTTCCAGGGCGAGCGTGAGTTCACCCGCGACAACAAGCCGCTGGGCACGTTCGAACTGACCGGTATCGCTCCGGCCCCGCGCGGCGTCCCCCAGGTCGAGGTCACCTTCGACATCGACGCCAACGGCATTGTCCACGTGTCCGCGAAGGACAAGGGCACCGGCAAGGAGCAGTCCATGACCATCACGGGCGGTTCCAGTCTCTCCAAGGAAGACATTGACCGCATGGTCAAGGACGCCGAGGAGCACGCAGCAGAGGACAAGGCCCGCCGCGAGGCAGCCGACACCCGCAACACCGCCGAGCAGCTCGCCTACTCCGTGGACAAGCTGATCGCCGACAACGCCGACAAGCTGCCGGAAGAGGTCAAGACCGAGGTCCAGGCCGACGTCGACGCCCTCAAGGCAGCCCTCGAAGGCACTGATGACGCCGCCGTGAAGACCGCATTTGAGAAGCTTCAGGCTTCCCAGGGCAAGCTCGGCGAGGCCATCTATGCCCAGGCAGGTTCCCCGGACGGCGCCACCGGCGCCCAGGGTGCACCGGCCGGCGAGCCGGCAGCCGGCACCGATGAGGACATCGTCGACGCCGAGATCGTTGACGAAGACGAGAAGAAGTAGCCATGCCGCATCACGGTAACGAAGAAGAGCACGGTTCTTCCGAGAGCCGTCGCGACGCTGAACAGCGGGACAACGAGCCGCAGAAGCCGATCATCCACGACAACCGCAAGGTTGATCCGAAGACCGGACAGGCCCGCCGCCCTGACCAGGAGCACGCCGATGCTGCGGACTCCCGTTCCGGGGATGCACTGTCCCAGGCGGAGGACATCCTCAACAGCGTTGAGGTGCCGGCCGCGGAGTCCGTGGCCCAGGGTGCCGACGGGGCGGAAGCGGAGGAGCTCAGGAATGACCTTCGCCGCCTGCAGGCCGAGTACGTCAACTACCGCAAGCGGGTCGAACGCGACCGTGCCGTGGCAGGGGAGATGGCCGTCATCGGCGTCCTGAACTCCCTGCTCCCGGTCCTGGACGACGTCGACGCCGCCCGCCAGCATGGTGACCTCACGGACGGACCGTTCGCCGCGATCGCCGCCAAGCTGGAGAACGCGCTGAAGACGTACGGCCTGGTGCGCATCAATGAGACCGGCGTGGAGTTCGACCCCACGATCCACGAGGCCCTCATCCAGCAGCCCGGCCCGGACGTCGAGATCGACACCGTCAGCCAGGTCCTGCGCTCCGGCTACAGGTCCGGCGACCGCGTGCTCCGCGCAGCACAGGTCATCGTGGCTGTGCCGGCGTAGTTGCCTCCACGCCTCCGCGGATGAGGGGGCCCCGCCCCTACGCGTGGCGGCTTAGGTCCTGCGGACCCAAAGCCGCCACGCTCCGGCAGGCCCGAAGCCACTCCCGGGCCCCCTCATCCGCTCCGGCGTTCAGCGTTCGTGTCACCTAAGGTGAGATGATCACATGCTCGGAGCGATACATGGGCCCCGGGAGTGGCATCGGGCCTGTCGAAGCCGGGTGGCTTGGGATCGCAGATCCCAAGCCACCCGGCGAAGGGGCGGGGGCCCATGTATCGCGGAGAGCTCGGTAAGAACAGATTTGAAAGGAAACGCCATTGGCTAGCCAGGACTGGGTGGACAAGGACTTTTACAAGATCCTTGGAGTCGCCAAGGACGCTTCCGACGCCGACATCAAGAAGGCTTACCGGAAGCTCGCGCGGCAGCACCACCCGGACACGAACGCCGGTGACACCGCGTCGGAGAAGAAGTTCAAGGACATCTCCGAGGCCTACTCCGTGCTTTCCGATCCCGACGAGCGCCAGCAGTATGACGCTATCCGGGCCATGGGCGGCGCACGGTTCGCGCCCGGCGGCGGAGGGGGCGGCGCCGGTGGCGGGGCCGGCTTCGAGGACCTCTTTGGCGGGCTATTCACCGGCGGCGGGGGACGCCACTCCGGCGGCTACAGCACGGCGGGCGGCATACCGCCGGAATTCGCCGACCTGTTCGGCGGTGGCGGCGGCTTCGGCGGGGGCCAGTCGTTCCAGCGTGCCCCACAGAAGGGCGCGGACCGCACGGCGTCCACCTCCATTTCCTTTGCCGGGTCCATCCGCGGCACCACCATCGGCCTGCGTGAACCGGACGGCGAAGTCATCGACGTGCGCATCCCGGCCGGCATCAAGGACGGCCAGAAGGTCCGTGTCCGCGGCAAAGGCCAGTACGGTCCGGCCGGGTACGGGGACCTCATGGTGAGCGTCTCAGTGAAGCCCCACGATTTTTATGTCCGCGACGGCGACAACCTGCGGATCCACGTGCCGGTCACCTTCCCGGAGGCAGCCCTGGGCGCCGACATCGAGGTTCCCACCATCGACGGCGACAAGGTCAAGGTACGCGTCCCGGCCGGCACACCGTCGGGCCGTACCCTCCGGGTCAAGGGGCGCGGCGTCAAGCACGCCAAGGCAACCGGGGACCTGCTGGTGACCATCGACGTCGCCGTCCCGCGGAAGCTGAACAAGGAAGCCGAGGAGGCCGTCAAGGCCTTCGGCGCGGCCACCGCCGGCGAGGACGTCCGCGCCGAACTGGCAGCCAAGGCCCGGCTCTAGGACCGGGTGCCTGCCATGGCCATCGAGTACGAGCAGCCGATCTTCGTGATCTCCGTCGCCGCGGAGCTGGCGGACATGCACCCCCAGACGCTGCGGCAGTATGACCGGCTGGGCATCGTGTCGCCCAGCCGCGCGCCCGGCAAGTCCCGGCGCTATTCACAGCGGGACATCACCATGCTCCGCGAGGTGCAGCGGCTCTCCCAGGAGGGTGTTTCCCTCGAAGGCATCAAACGGATCCTCCAACTGGAAAACCAGGTGGCGGCCCTGCAGCGGCGAGTTACCGAACTCAGCGGGGAACTCGAACGCCGCCCCCGCGCGCTGGACTCCCGCATCTTCGCCGCCGGAGCCGCGGGCGACGTCGTCAGCCTGGCCCGCGGCAAGCGCCCCCGGGCCCGCTCCCAGGCAGTTGTCGTGTGGCGGCCGCGGAACAGCGAGTGACGGAGCCGGTTGCCGGCTCCCTCCTCCGTCCTCCCCCGTCCGTCCACGTAGTCAGCGCCCCAGAGTGAGTACTGGTGCGCGGTCGCCGGGTGGCAGCCGTGCGTAAAGACGGGTACAGCGTTTGCGTGACTTCGGGGCCGCCGGGCCGTTTGAATTGTCCATGGCAGGAATCTGGCGTCGCAGCCAGTGAAGCAGCGAGGACAGCCGGGGGGCACCTAATGTTGAATCCATCTTGGCCGGGCAGATCGGCACCTGGACCCGCACTGATCGCGGGCAGGTCATGAACTCCGGACTCCAGGTCCTGGCCATGTTCGCCGGATCCCTGACCGGCTCAATCCTGCTGTCCCTGGGCCAGACCGTGGTGGTGGTGTGTGTCTGCTTCGACATGGTCCGCGCCCTTTCGGTGCCCCGGTCCCACCGCCGCTACGTGGCCAACACCGTCTTCGCGACCCTGGCCTGGCCGTCGATCCTGATCAGCGCAGTCACCGTGCTGATCGATGCCGCCAGCGGAACGTGGCAGGAGGTTGCGGCCGGAGTCTTCGTGATGGTCATGGTGATCTTCCGGTGGCGCCACGGCGGCGACGAGGACAGCTGGTGGAAGGGCAAGGGCAAGAAACTGGCCGCTTGGTTCCGCGACCAGACGGCCTCCCGGCCCGCGGCCGCGCCCGCCGCCGCCTGACCCCGCGACGCGGGGTCACTCCGCGCCCATCCCGACGGGTCTCACCGGCGCAAAGTTCCCCCGCGTTCAGTAGCTGGCGGGGGTGTCCTCCGACTCACCTGTCGGGCCCGGCCGGACGTATTCGGCGGCGAGTGCCTCGGAGCCACGGGCCAGCAGCGCCACGTCGGCGCCCACCAGGACAAACGCCGCACCGGCAGCAAGGTAGGCGCGGGCAGTTTCCGGGTTGAAGGCGTTCACCCCGGCCGGTTTGCCGGCCGCTGTGGCAGCGGCAAGGCAGTGTTCGACGGCGGCGCGCACCTTGGGGTGTTCCTGTTGGCCCAGCAGTCCCATGGAGGCGGCGAGGTCCGAGGGGCCCAGGAAGATCGCGTCCACGCCGTCCACCGCCAGGATCTCCTCCACCGCGGCAACCGCGGCAACGGACTCGATCTGCACGGTGACGCTGACGGTTTCGGACGCCCGGGCGAGGTAGTCGGTGACCCGGTTCCAGCGCGCAGCCCGGGCCAGGGCGGAGCCCACGCCGCGGACGCCGTGCGGCGGATAGCGGGTGGCGGCGACGGCGGCTTGCGCCTCCGCGGCCGAGTTCACCATGGGGATCAGCAGGTTCTGGGCGCCCAGGTCCAGGTACTGCTTGATCAGCACGGTGTCGTTCACCGGCGGCCGGACCATCACCTGGACCGGATAGCCGTTCACGGCCTGCAGCTGGGCAATGATGGATTCCAGCCCGTTGGGGCTGTGCTCGGCGTCGATCAGCAGCCAGTCCAGCCCGGCTCCGGCGCAGATTTCGGCCACGAGGGGGCTGCCCGAGCACACCCACATCCCGGCCAAAGGACGGCCGGCAGCACCGGTTTGGCTGCGCAGGGCGTCCCTGAAGGTTGCGTCTGGTTCTACTCGAAGCGGCATGTGATGCTCCCCAATGGTCCGTAGTCGGCGTGGACGGTATCACCCTTGTACACCCAGAGGGGGCGGGTGAACGAGCCGGCGAGGATGATGTCCCCGGCTTTCATGCCGTCGCCGTGGGCGGCGATTTTGTTGGCCAGCCAGTGCACCCCGGCGGCCGGGTGGTCGAGGACCCCTGCGGCCACGCCGGTTTCCTCCACGGTCTGGTTCTTGTAGAGGATCGCCGAGACCCAGCGCAGGTCGACGGCGTCGGGACGGACGGGGTTGCCGCCCACCACCATGGCGCCCATGGCCGCATTGTCGGCAATGGTATCCACGATGGTCCGGCCCTCCATCTCGATCCGGGAGTCCAGGATCTCGAGGGCCGGCACCACGTAGTCGGTGGCGTTCAGGACGTCGAAGATGGTGCAGCCGGGCCCGGACAGGTCCTTCTTCAGCACGAACGCCAGCTCCACCTCCACCCGCGGATGGGTGTACCGGTCCCACTCCACGGAGCAGCCCGTCTCGAGCACCATGTCATCGAAAATGGCGCCGTAGTCCGGTTCGGTGATGCCCGTGGCGGCCTGCATGGCCTTGGACGTGAGGCCGATCTTGCGGCCCACGAGCTTCCGGCCGGCGTCCTCATTGCGCCGCCGCCACAGCTGCTGCACGGCGTAGGAGTCCTCCACCGTCATGTCCGGGTAGCGGGCCGTCAGTCGGGGGACCGGTGTCCGGCTGCGGCCGGCTTCCAGCAGTTCGTCGGCGATGGCCTCGATCGTCTTGGCATCCAGCATGGCTACAGCTGCGCCCCGAGCTTGAAACCCTCAGCCTCAGAGCCTTCCTTGCGGGTGTAGGAGAATCCGTCGGCCCCGACGGTCACAGCCATTTCGGAGGCGTCGGTGCGCTCGATGACGGGTTGGGGGTTCCCGTCGAGGTCCAGGACCAGGGAGGCTTCGGTGTACCAGGACGGGACCACGGGGTTGCCCCACCAGTCGCGGCGCTGGTTGTCGTGCACGTCCCAGGTGATGGTGGGGTTGTCCGGGTCGCCGGTGTAGTAGTCCTGCGTGTAGATCTCCACGCGGTGGCCGTCCGGGTCCAGGATGTAGAGGTAGAAGGCGTTGGAGACGCCGTGCCGGCCGGGACCGCGTTCGATCCGGTCGCTGATGCGCAGGGCGCCCATCTTGTCGCAGATCTGGATGATGTTGTGCTTCTCGTGCGTGGCGAACGCGACGTGGTGCATGCGCGGGCCGTTGCCCCCGGTCAGGGCGGTGTCGTGCACGGTCTGCTTGCGGTGCATCCAGGCGGCGTAGGTGACGCCGTCGGAGTCCTGGATGTCTTCGGAGACGCGGAAGCCGAGATCCTCGAGGTACTTGCGGCCGCGCGGGACGTCCGGGGTGACCTGGTTGAAGTGGTCCAGCCGGACCAGCTCGCCGGCGGAGTAGAGGTCGTAGCGCTGGGTGAGGCGCTCGACGTGCTCCACCTCGTAGAAGAACTCGTAGGGGAAGCCCAGCGGGTCCTCCACCCGGACGGAGTCGCCGATGCCCTTGGTGAAGCCGTCCTTGCGGCGTTCGGTGCGGCAGCCCAGTTCTTTGTAGTACGCCTCGGCGGCGTCCACTTCGGCGGGGGACTTCACCCGGTAGGCGAAGGCCGCGACGGCGGCGATGGGGCCCTTGCGGAGCACCAGGTTGTGGTGGATGAACTCCTCGAGGGAACGCAGGTAGATCGCGTTCTCGTCTTCTTCGGTGACGTGCAGGCCCAGCAGGTCCACATAGAAGGCGCGGGACTTGGCGAGGTCGGTGACCACGATCTCCATGTAGGCGCAGCGGACGATGTCCGGGGCCGGGACGGTGGGGGTGGGGACGAAGTTGGTCATGGGAATCTCTCTTCTTTGAAAGGGGTCTGGGTGGCGCTGGAAACTCAGGCGCCGAATTTGGGGGTGTGCACGGTGCCCAGGGTGATGTGCACGGCCTGCTGGTCGGTGTAGAAGTCGATGGAGCGGTAGCCGCCCTCGTGGCCCAGTCCGGAGGCCTTGACGCCGCCGAACGGGGTGCGGAGGTCGCGGACGTTGTGGCTGTTGAGCCACACCATGCCGGCCTCGACGTTCTGCGAGAAGTTGTGGGCGCGGGTCAGGTTCTGGGTCCAGATGTAGGCGGCGAGGCCGTACTTGGTGTTGTTCGCCAGGGCGAGGGCTTCGTCGTCGGTGTCGAACGGGGTGATGGCAACGACGGGGCCGAAGATCTCCTCCTGGAAGATCCGCGCGTCCGGGGCGACGTCGGCGAACACCGTGGGGGCGATGTAGTTGCCCTCCGGGAGATGGTCCGGGCGGCCGCCGCCGGCCAGCAGCCGGCCTTCGGACTTACCGATCTCCACGTAGGAGGCCACCTTGGCGTAGTGCTCCGGGTGGACCAGGGCGCCGACCTCGGTTTTGGGGTCGTGCGGGTCGCCGACCACGATGTTCTTGGCGCGGGCGGCGTACTTGTAGCAGAATTCCTCGTACACGGCACGCTCCACCAGGATCCGGGAGCCGGCGGTGCAGCGTTCGCCGTTGAGCGAGAAGACGCCGAAAAGTGCGGAGTCGATCGCGGCGTCGAGGTCGGCGTCGGCGAACACGACGCACGGGGACTTGCCGCCGAGCTCCATGGACAGGCCCTTGAGGTTGGCCGCGGCGTTGCGGAAGATCGTCTGGCCGGTGGTGGTCTCGCCGGTGAAGGAGATCAGCGGGACGTCCGGGTGCTTCACGAGCGCGTCGCCGGCTTCCTCGCCCAGGCCGTTGACCAGGTTGAAGACGCCGTCGGGCAGGCCGGCGTCCTTGAAGATCTGTGCCCACAGCGATGCGGAGAGAGGCGTGAATTCGGCCGGTTTGAGCACCACGGTGTTGCCGGTGGCCAGCGCGGGGGCGAGCTTCCAGGACTCGAGCATGAACGGCGTGTTCCACGGCGTGATGAGGCCGGCGACGCCGATCGGCTTGCGGTTCACGTAGTTGATCTGGGCGCCGGGGACTTTCATGGCGTCGTCGAACTGGGCGACGATCAGGTCTGCGAAGAAGCGGAAGTTCTCGGCTGCGCGGAGCGCCTGGCCCTTGGCCTGGGTGATGGGCAGGCCGGTGTCGAAGGTTTCGAGCTCGGCGAGGCGGGCTTCCTGGGCTTCGACGGCGTCGGCGATCTTGTTCAGGACGCGGGCCCGCTCCCGGGGCTTCATCTTCGGCCAGGGGCCGTTCGTGAATGCCTCGCGGGCGGCGGCGACGGCGAGGTCGATGTCTTCCTTCTGCCCGGCGGCCGCGGTGGCGTAGTTCGTGTTGGACACCGGGTCCAGGACGTCGAAGGTCTTGCCGCCCACCGAATCAACGAATTCGCCATTGATGTAGTGCTGGATGTGGGTGGGGAGGTCCTGCGGGACGTAGTGGGTGGTGGTAACAGGAGCAGTAAACGTCATTGTTGTCTTCCTAACTGTTGCTTTGGGCGAGGTACGCGTCCAGGGTGGCGGAGCGGTGCAGGCGGGCTGCTTTTTCGATAGCGTCCGCGCTGGCGCCGGACTCGATGAGCTGCAGCAGCGCCTCGTGTTCGTCCACTGACTCGTGGGCGCGGCCCGGGACGAAGCGGAACGTGGAGGACCGCAGCGAGGCGAGCCGGTTCCAGCCCCGGTGGACGAGGTCCAGGATGTGCGGGTTAGGGCAGTGCTCGAACAGGACGCTGTGGAAGTCCTGGTTGAGTGCGGTGAAGCGGACGGGGTCGAAGTGCTGCAGGCATTCGCGCATCTCGGCGTTTACGGCGCGGGCGCGGGCGATGTCCGCCGCCCCGATCAACGGGGCCGAGAGGGCTGTGGCGGCACCCTCGACGATGCTGAGCGTCTGCATCGTGTAGAGGTATTCGGTGGGGTCGATGCCGGCCACGGTGGCGCCGACGTTCCGCTCGAACTTCACCAGGCCCTCGGCCTCGAGCCGGCGGATGGCCTCCCGGACCGGGACCACGCTTACGCTCAGGTCCTCGGCGATCTTCGCCAGCACCAGCCGGTAGCCGGGGGAGTAGGTTCCGTCCACGATCCGTGCTTTGACGGCGGCGTAGGCCTGCTCGGATTTGCTGGCTGTGTGCGCGGCAGCGTTAGTGGCTGCGGTCGCGACCGCGTCAGCCATTGGTGTTCCCCGCTTCCCATTCCCCGTACTTGGCGCGCCATTCGGCGTTCAGCGGGTAGAGGCCGTCCACGCTGTGGCCCTGCTGCACCATCTCGGCGATAAACGTTTCTTCACGCTCCTGGGCGATGGAATCGTCCGCGACCTCCCCGGCGAGGGCCGGCGGGATCACCAGGATGCCGTCCGAATCCGCCACGATGATGTCCCCGGGCTGCACGGTGGTGCCGCCGCAGGCGATGGTGATGTCCGTGTCCCACGGGATGTGCCGGCGCCCCAGGACAGCGGGGTGCGGGTTGGAGTAGTACGTGGGCATCTCCATGGCGGCCACGGCGGAGAAGTCCCGGACGCCGCCGTCGGTGATGATGGCGGCCGCGCCGCGGACCTGGGCGCGCAGGGCCAGGATGTCACCGATGGTTCCGGTGCCCTTTTCGCCGCGGGCCTCCATGACCAGGATCTCGCCCTCGTTGACGGAATCGATCGCCTTCTTCTGGGCGTTGAAGCCGCCTCCGTGGGTCTTGAAGAGGTCCTCGCGGTTGGGCACATAGCGCAGCGTCCGGGCCAGGCCCACGATCCGCTTCTCCGGCCGGGTGGAGGAGAGGCCGTCGATGCTGACGTTGTTCAGGCCGCGCTTGCGCAGCTGGGAGGAAAGGGTGGCCGTGCAGACGCTTTCCAGCTTCGCCTTGAGTTCCGGGGTCAGGACATGCCCGACGGCGGCGGCCGCCACGGGTGCCAAGCCGGCCGCTTCGCGTGAACCGTACGCTTCCTCCCGTTGGAGGTCATCGGTCTTCGGCCGGGCGCCGAAGTCCGCGAACGGCGTCGAGCCTTCCGTTACCCGGGTGGCCAGCCGCCCGGTGGTCAGGGCCCCAGCGCTGACTTCAACCTCGACGACGTCGCCCGGCTGGGCGACGGAGGCGCCGGCCGGGGTGCCGGTGAGGATGATGTCGCCCTCCTCGAGGGTGAGCAGCTGGGACAGGTCAGCGACCAGGCGGGCGAACGGGAAGAGGAGGTCCTCGGTGGTGTCGTCCTGCACCAGTTCGCCGTTGTGCCAGGTGCGGATCCGCAGCTTGGCGGGGTCGACCGCGTCGGCGGCGATCAGTCCCGGGCCCACCGGGGTGAAGCCGTCGCCGCCCTTGGACCGGAGGTTGGAGCCCTTGTCGGCGTAGCGGAGGTCGTAGACGCCGAGGTCGTTGCTGGCCGTGACCCACTCGACGTGGCGCCAGGCGTCCTCGATGCTTACGCGGCGGGCGGGCTTGCCGATGATCAGGGCGATCTCACCCTCGAAGCCGAGGAGTTCGCAGCCGGCCGGGCGTTCCACCGTTGAAGGGGTATCCGCCGAGCCGAATGCCAGCGAAGAGGAGGGCTTCAAGAAGTAGGAGGGCTGCTCCGGCGTGCGGCCCCGCTGGGCTGCCCTGCTGGGGTAGTTGATGTGCACCGCGATGACCTTGCGGGCCGCGGCCAGGAGGTGGTCGGTGACCTGTTCCAAAAGTTACTCCTCATCGAGTACGAAATCGTATACGATGACTATGGCTGAGGAATTGCAGATCGTCAACCCCTGATGCCGGGGGTTTTCGCACTACTTGTAACCCACGTCATATCTGCCGTAGAGTTTTGGATCACAGACTAAATTTCGATAATCGAACACGAAATTCTATTATCGAACACGAAAGACGGCAACAGGCCGCCACACAACGAAGTGAGGAAAGCCCGTGCATTTCCACCATCACGGATACGTATCCGGTGACCCGCGCGTCCAGCCGGCTGCCGGCGTCGGCACCAACCGCCCTACCCAGCTTCCTGACGAGGTCGACGTGCTCATTGTGGGCACCGGGCCCGCAGGTATGCTCGCGGCCGCTCAGCTGTCCCAGTTCCCGGACGTCACCACACGCATCGTGGAGCGCCGCGCAGAGCGGCTCGCCATCGGCCAGGCCGACGGCATCCAGGCCCGGAGCGTCGAGACCTTCCAGGCCTTCGGCTTCGCGGAGCGGATCATCGCCGAGGCCTACCGCATCACCGAGATGGCATTCTGGAAGCCGGACCCCCAGAACCCTTCGAAGATCGTCCGCAGCGCCCGCACCCTCGACGACCCGGGTGGGATCAGCGAGTTCCCGCACCTCATCGTCAACCAGGCCCGCGTACTGGACTACTTCGGCGAATTCATGGCCAACTCGCCCTCCCGCATGGCGCCCGACTACGGCTACGAGTTCGTTGGGCTCGAGGTCGGCGAGGGCGAGTACCCCGTCTCGGTGACGCTCCTCCGCACCGCCGGTCCCGAAGAGGGCCAGACCCGCACTGTCCGGGCCAAGTACGTCGTGGGCGCGGACGGCGCGCGCAGCAAGGTCCGCGCTTCGATCGGCTGCACCATGGCCGGCGACCAGGCCAACCACGCGTGGGGCGTTATGGACGTGCTGGCGAACACGGACTTCCCCGACATCCGCCTCAAGTGCGCCATCCAGTCCCACGATGGCGGCAGCATCCTGCTGATCCCGCGCGAGGGCGGGCACCTCTTCCGTATGTACGTCGACCTCGGCGAGGTGCCCGCAGACGACAACGGGGCCGTCCGCAAAACCACCATCGAGCAGATCATCGCCAAGGCCAACGCGATCATCCGCCCCTACACCCTCGACGTGCGCAACGTGGCCTGGCACAGCGTCTACGAGGTGGGCCACCGCCTCACCGACAGGTTCGACGACGTCCTCCCGGAGGACCTCGGCACCCGCACCCCGCGCGTTTTCATCACCGGCGACGCCTGCCACACGCACAGCGCCAAGGCGGGCCAGGGTATGAACGTATCCATGCAGGACGGCTTCAACATCGGCTGGAAGCTCGGCCACGTGCTGGAGGGCCGCAGCCCGGAGAGCCTGCTCTCCACTTACTCGGCCGAACGGCAGGTCGTCGCGAAGAACCTCATCGACTTCGACAAAGTGTGGTCGACGCTCATGGCCAAGAAGCCCGAGGAGTTCGAGAACCCCTCCGAGCTCGAGGACTTCTACGTGCGCACCGCCGAGTTCCCTGCGGGCTTTATGACCGAGTACTCGCCGTCGATGATCGTCGCCGAGGCGACGCATCAGAACCTGGCCACCGGCTTCCCTGTCGGCAAGCGCTTCAAATCCGCGCCGGTGGTGCGGGTCTCCGACACCAACCCGGTCCAGCTCGGCCACCAGGCCACGGCGGACGGCCGGTGGCGCATCTACGTCTTCGCCGACGGGGGCGCGCCAGGACAACAGGCTGGTGCGCCGTCGCCGACCGCGGACCTGGCCGCGTGGCTGGCAGACGCGCCGGACTCGCCGCTCGCGGCCACCCCCGAAGGCGCCGACCGTGACGCGTGGTTCGACGTGAAGGTGATCTACCAGCAGGACCACACCAGCGTGGACATCGGCGCGGTGCCGTCGGTGTTCAAGCCGCAGGTGGGACCGTTCAAGCTCAACTACCTCGAGAAGGTCTACGCCACCGATCCGGCGGCGGACATTTTCGAGCTGCGCGGCATCGACCGCGGCGGCGTGGTGGTGGTGGTGCGGCCGGACCAGTATGTGGCCAACGTCCTGCCCCTGACGGCGACGGCGGAGCTCGCGGCGTTCTTCGAACCCCTCCTTCATGCCGGCAACCGCGCCCCCGAACTCCAGGACCACGCGGGCTGACCGCCGGCCCGGGCACCTGCCGATGATGCGGTGACGCTCCTGCCCAGTTACCGCAGACCGCACCTCCACGCACCCGCTAAACCCCGCGGAATCTAGCGGTTCCCGGGTGTGGACGTGGGGTGCGGCCCCGAGTAACCGGGCTGGAGCGTCGCCACCCGGGAGGCAGGGACGGGCGGATGCCCCCCCGCGCAGCCCCCGTCCGGCTCCGCGGCTCAGGCCATTCCGCTGCGGAAAACGTCCTATGACACGGCAACGGCCCAGCGCTGCGGATAGACCGCAGCGCTGGGCCGTTTGCGCGTCACGAGCCCGGGCCCGTAGCGAGCGCGTCAGCCGTTGATGACCTGCGGGACGCCGAGGGCTTTGAGGCCTTCGACGCCGAACTCGAGTCCGTAGCCGGACTGCTTGGCTCCGCCGAAGGGGATGCGCGGGTCGACGGCGCCGTGTTTGTTGATCCAGACGGTGCCGGCTTCGAGCCGGGCCGCCACGTTCCGGGCGTCGGCCGCGTCGGCGGACCAGACGGAGGCACCGAGGCCGACGTCGAGCGCGTTCGCCATGATGACCGCCTCATCCACGGTGCCGTAGCGGATGATCGGCAGGGCGGGGCCGAACTGTTCCTCGGTCACCAGGGGATTGTTGTTGCCGATGTCGGCCACGAGGGTGGCGGGGTAGAAGTGGCCGGGCTGGTCCGGGTCCGGGTTGCCGCCCAGGAGGATCCGGGCGCCGGAGTCCCTGGCGGCGCCCACGAGCCGGGCCACGATGTCGAACTGCTGGCGGTTCTGCAGCGGGCCCAGGACGTTGACCTCGTCCAGGCCGTTGCCCATGGGCATGGCGGCGGCCACCTTGGTGAGTTCTTCGCAGACGGCGTCGTAGATGCTGTCGTGGACGTAGAGGCGCTTGAGTGCCGCGCACGTCTGGCCGGTGTTGATGAAGGCGCCCCAGAAGAGGCCCTCGGCGATGGCTTTGGGGTCGGCGTCGGGCAGGACGATGCCGGCATCGTTGCCGCCGAGTTCCAAGGTGAGGCGTTTGACGGTGTCTGCGGAGGATTTGATGATGGCCTTGCCGGTGGCGGTGGAGCCGGTGAACATGACCTTGCCGATTCCGGGGTGTCCGGCCAGCGCTTCGCCGACGTCGCGGCCTCCGCTGACCACCGTGAGGAGGCCGTCGGGGAGCTCTTCGTTGAGGACCTTGGCGAGGGCCAGCACGGACAGCGGGGTGTATTCGGAGGGCTTGACCACCACGGCGTTGCCCATCCGGAGGGCCGGGGCGATCTGCCAGACCGTGATCATCATGGGCCAGTTCCAGGGCCCGATCGCGCCGACGACGCCGATGGGCCGGTAATGCAGTTCGGCGCGGGTTTCGCCGTCGTCCACTACGGTTTCCGGGTCCAGCGGCGTGCCGGCGGCGGCGCGCAGCCAGGCGGCGCAGGCCCCGACCTCGAAGCGGGCATTGGGGCCGTTGAGGGGCTTGCCCTGTTCGCGGGAGAGCAGTTGGGCGAGCTCTTCGGCGGAGCGTTCGACGGCGTCCGCAGCCTTCAGGAGCGCGGCGGACCGGGCGTCGTGGCCCAGCGCCGCCCACGCCGGCTGGGCGGCTTCGGCGGCGGCGATGGCCTGCTCGAGGTCTTCGACGGTGTGGACCGGGGCTTCGCCGACCGGCTGCCCGGTGGCCGGGTCAAGAATCGAGCGGGTCTCACCGGACACGGGGGTGATCGAGGCGAGAAGGGCGTCGTAGGTTTCCATGGGTACTCCACATCGAGTAGTTGAGGCACTGAGTCGTTGCGACACATGTCCGAGTGTCCTCCTGCGCCGGACGTGCAGTCTTGTCTTTGCGCGAACTGCAGTTGACCCGGTGCGAATGATCGCCATGGCCCGGAGGCCGGTGCGCCGATTCCACTGCGCTGGGGAACAACAACCGGTCACTGATCGACAAAAGAGTGACGGGCGTCACCTGCCATGCTGGATTTCACGGTGCACCATTGCCCGGGCCCGGCCGTCTTCCCCGCACATTCCCCAGCACTCATCACCGTTAAGAAGGATCCAATGAGTATTTCGAATCCCGAATCCCGGACCGCAGAACCCGGTTCCCGCCAGGAACACTCCACCGCCCTGCGCGCAGGCAGTATCGGAGTCCTGGGCATTCTGTTCTTTGTCCTGTCCGCGCAGGCCCCGCTGACCGGAATCGTCGGAGCAGCACCGCTCGCAGCGGCGCTCGGCAACGGCGCCGGCGCCCCGGGTGCCTACCTCGTCGTCGGCATCGTCATTGTCATCTTCGCCGTCGGCTTCGTGGCCATGAGCCGGAAGGTGCAGACCAACGGCGCCTTTTATGCCTACGTCACGGCGGCGTTCGGACGCAAAGTGGGTGCCGGGGCGGCGTGGCTTGCCCTGCTGGCTTACAGCACGGTGCAGGCGGCGATGTACGGCCTGTACGGGGCGGCCTTCTCGGGCCTGCTGGCCTCCGCCGGGGTCGCTGTGCCCTGGTGGCTGCTCGCCCTGGTCACCATGGCCGGCGTCCAGGTCCTCGGATCCATGAACATCGAGTTGGGTGCCCGCGTCCTTGCCGTATTGGTGGGCCTGGAGGTGGCCATCCTCCTGATGTTCGGGGTCTCCGTGCTCCTCAAGGGCGGCGGTCCCGAGGGGCTGAACTTCGCCGCCTCGTTCGCGCCCGAAGCAATCGCCAGCGGAGCCCCGGGGGTTGCCATCATGTTCGCGGTTGCCTCGATGTTCGGCTTCGAATCCACGGCCATCTACTCCGCCGAGGCCAAGGATCCGCACCGGACCGTGGCGCGGGCCACGTATCTGTCCGTCGGCATCATTGCCGTCTTCTTCTCCTTCATCACGTGGATGCTGGTCAGCTTCTACGGTCCGTCACACGTGGTCGACGCCGCGGGTGCCGCCTTGGAATCCGGGGACGCGACCTCTTTCGTGATTGGCCCCATCGTCGAAATGTTCGGGCCCTGGGCCGGCATCACTGCCGGAGTCCTGCTGGTCACCTCGCTGCTCGCAGGCATCATCGCCTTCCACAACGGCATCAACCGCTACCTGCATTCACTGGCACTGCGTGGCTCCATGCCGGCAGTTGTTGCCCGGACCAACAAACACCGTGCGCCGGCCGCCGCGGCCTGGATCCAGACCGTGGTCGCGGCGCTGCTGGTGGCGCCGTTCGCCCTGCTGGGCCTGGACCCGGTGCTGACCCTCTTCTCATGGTTCAGCGGGCTCGCCGTCGCGGCACTGCTGGTGCTGTACATGCTGTCCTCGGCCGCCGTCGTCGGCTATTTCCGCCGGGAGCGGGTGACCGGCCAGCTGTGGCAGACGTTCATCGCCCCGGTGCTCGCTTCCGTGCTGCTGGCGTGGGTGCTGTACCTGGTGGTCAGCAACTTCACCTCCCTCATTGGAGGAAGCACGGAAACGGCCGTGGGGCTGCTGATCGCGGTACCGGTGGTCTTTGCGGCAGGCGTGCTGGTGGAGGTCCGGGTGGAGAAGCAGATCCGTACCTCAGCGCTGGAGTTCGCCGGGCAGCCGCGCGGCTGAGGAGGTGCGGAGGCGGTGCCGGGCAGATCCGGCACCGCCCGTCCGCGTCCGGGCCGGCGCGCGTGCGATGGTCACCCTGTAGTGTCATGGCAACGGCAGTATGGGGGTGCTGGCAGATGTCACAGTTCACGTTGCGCGGCCACCGCAGAAGGTGGGTCCTGGCGGCACTTCTTGTTGTTGTCGGGCTGGCTGCAATCCCCGCGGCGGGCATCGTTCGCCACATGGTTGACCAGGCTGTTGGAAGGACAACAGTGGTCACGGGCGCCGATGGTACCGAGCGCACCGTCTACTGGCGCGCATACCCCGGCGTCGCCGGGATCGATCCCCGGCAGGTATTGGAGGGCCCGACGCCACAGGAGGGCCACGACGCCGGGCAGGCCATGGTTGCCGAGATCAAGGCCGCCTTGTCGGAGGAATTCCAGCTTGAATGGGCCCCGTTGGGCACCGAAGTCGGCAGCAGCCCGTTTCATCGGCCCATCGAGAACGGCTACGGAGGCGAGTCGCTCCTCACAAATGTGAACGGCCCCGAATCCCAGAGCACCACCGTGCCGCAGGCGTGGGAAGAAAAGCAGCGGGCAATTGGCATCATCGGGGAGGTTGCCCGCCGATACGGCTACGAGGCGCCGGCCATCAACGGCTTGGAAAACTGGTCCGCAGAAGACCGCATCCGAGACCTTGGCGGGCTCACTCCGGACCGGCAAGTTATTGTTTCCGGGGTCGCGCCGGGTCCGGCAGGTCAGTGGGTGTCCTTCAGGTTCCAGGATCTTTCAAAGGACACCAACGGCGTCTTCGAGGAGCGGCTCCGGCCGCCCGAAGGATCACAATGGCAGATGAATACGCTGGCGTTGAGTTACGGGGCTAACGGTCTTCTGGCAGCGGAAGACCGCAACGAATTCCAGGCCCGCATTGAGCCCTTTCGGGGGCTCACCCCGCCGGAGCCGCTGGAGAGTTAAGGCATCGCCAGTGCGGCCCGCACTTCAATCCGGGATGCCGGGCTCAGGCGCCGCGCCGCCAGTCGCTGGGCGATTCACCGAAGGCGTCACGGAAGGTGCGGCTGAAGTGGGCCGCATCCAGGAAGCCCCAGCGCCCCGCAACGGCCCCCACCGGCATGCCGGCCAGGAGCGGATCCCGCAGCTCGCGGCGCGCCCCTTCCAGCCGCTGCGTGCGGATCCAGCTCGCCACGGTGGTCCCGGATTCGTGGAACACGTTGTGCAGGTGCCGGGTGGAAATGAAATGGGCCGCCGCGATGGAGGCGGGCGAGAGCATCGGATCGGCCAGGTGCGCGTCGATGTACTCGCGGACGGATGCTGCCAGGAGGGCCTGCGGTTTCATCCGGTCCGGGGACATGTCCAGTTCCGAATGCAGCATCGTGGAGACGAGATCGAGGGCATTCGTGGCGAGGCGGGACCCGCTGGGGCCGCTCAGCGCCTCCAGGTTCTCCGCGAGGTGGGCGATGAACGGCCCGACGATCGCGGCGAGGCCGCCGTCGGAAGCCATCCGCACGGCGGAAAGCTGCGCGATGCAGTCCGGCGGCAGGGACAGCGCATCCCAGGGAAACATCACGACCATGAGCCGGGCGTCACCCTCGAAGGCAAGCGTGTAGGGGCGGCTGGTGTCATAGATGGAGAGATCGCCCGGATGCAGGACTGCCTCGCGGTTGTCCTGGATGAGGAGCCCAGTGCCCTGCAGCTGGAGATTGAGCTTGAAATACCGCTGGTTGGACTGCGCAATCAGCGCCGGCGTGCGGTGGACCTCATGGCTCGTCGAGGAGACCTCGACGAGTGCCACACGGTCCAGCTTGCGGGCCCGCATGCGTCCGCGGAAGTTGTCCGCAGCTGCGCTTGAAGCGGCCAGGGGAACGAAAGACTCCGCGACCAGATGCCGCCAGTGGTCGAAGGATTCCGCCGTGCTGGTGCGGACGTCCTGTCCGGCGGGACTGGGCGAGGGGCGGACTGCAACTGCGGTCATCGAAGTTCCTGACGCCGTCGTATTTCTGGGACTGTCCTCAAGGAATGTGTCTTGGGGCACAGTCCTTTCAGGGTAGCGCCGCAGCCCGTCGGTGTCATCTTTTTTCGACAACCGGCGAAAAAAGATTGTCCGCGGACCTAGCAGCCCAGCAGCGTCAGGAAGCCCTCCAGCTGCTCGTTCAGTCCGAGCTCCACCTGGCCTTCCGGTGCCAGCGCCGCGGCGATCTGCGCGCCGAGGAGGAGGTTGAGCAGCTGCCCGGCGAGGGCGGCGTCGTTGACGCCGGTGGTGACGGTGCCGGCCTCCCGCGCCTCGGCGAGGTACTGCCGCATCGCCGCAAGCCACTGCTCCATCGAGTCCCGGTGGATCCGCGCCTTGCCGGGGTCGTTGATGGCCTTCTGCCAGAACGGGATGACAATCCGGGCCTCGTTGATCCGCTCCTCATCCAGGGGCAGCACCTCGACGCAGAATGCCCGCAGGGCCGGGAGTCCGGCCTGCCCGGCGGTGACCTCCGCGATGCGCTCGTTGGTGCGGTTGAAGACGTGCCCGAAGGCGAACGTCAGCAGGTCATCCTTCGTGGGGAAATACGGCTTGAGGGCCCCGTTCGCAAAACCGGCCTCGAGGGCGATCTCCCGCATGGTGGCACTTTCGATCCCGAGCCGGGCGATGATCCGCCATGTGGCGTCGACGAGTTCGAGCCGCCGCTGGTCGTGGTCGACAATCTTTGGCACCGGACAGTTCCCCAATTTTCTTGCGTCGGACTCTTGTGGCACAGCTTACATTTCCGTATTCTCTACAACTATAGAAAATAAAGTTCCGACCCGCCAGGGTCCTTGAACAAAGGCCGTCATGATGACCGCACAAACCGACACCCGCAGCTCGTTTAGCCCGTACAGCCTGGCCGCGGACGCCGAAATCACCGCAGTCCAAGGCATCCTGGGGGCGGCGGGCCTGCTGGGCGAGACCAAGCGCATCGCGTACCTGGGCCTGGTGGACCCCGCCAGGAACGCGCCGGCGGGAACCGAAGACCGCCGGTTCCGGGTCTTCCTGCACGATGTGCGCGGGGGAAAGCCCGCTGACGTGACCGTCTCGCTGTCCAGCGGCGCGGTGATTTCCGCCGTCGAACTGGACACGGCAGAGACCGGCGAGCTCCCTGTCCTGGAGGAGGAGTTCGAAGTCGTCGAGGAGCTCCTGGCCACGGACGAGCGGTGGCTCAAGGCCCTGGCCAGCCGCGGCCTGGATGTCAGCAAGGTCCGTGTTGCCCCGCTGTCTGCCGGCGTCTTCGAGTACCCGGAGGAAAAGGGGCGCAGGATCCTGCGCGGCCTGGCCTTCGTGCAGGATTTCCCCGAGGACAGCGCCTGGGCGCATCCCGTGGACGGTCTCGTGGCGTATGTCGACGTCGTCAGCAGGGAAGTCACGCAGGTCCTGGACATCGGCGTTGTCCCGGTGCCCGCGGAGCACGGCAACTACACCGATCCGGAGCTCACCGGCCCGCTGCGCACGACGCAGAGGCCCATCAACATCACCCAGCCGGAGGGTCCCAGCTTCAGCGTCACGGGCGGGAACCACGTCGAGTGGGAAAAGTGGAGCGTCGACGTCGGCTTCGACGTCCGCGAAGGCGTGGTGCTGCACAACATTGCGTTCCAGGACGGCGACAGGAAACGGAGCATCATCAACCGCGCCTCCATCGCCGAAATGGTGGTCCCGTACGGGGATCCGTCGCCCATCCGGTCCTGGCAGAACTACTTTGACACCGGTGAATACCTCGTGGGCCAGTATGCCAACTCGTTGGAACTGGGCTGCGACTGCCTCGGAGAGATCACGTACCTCAGCCCCGTCATCAGCGACGCTTTCGGCAACCCCCGGGAGATCCGGAACGGCATCTGCATGCACGAGGAGGACTGGGGAATCCTGGCCAAGCACAGCGACCTCTGGACGGGCATCAACTACACCCGCCGCAACCGCCGCCTGGTGATCTCCTTCTTCACCACCATCGGCAATTACGACTACGGCTTCTACTGGTACCTCTACCTCGACGGCACCATCGAGTTCGAGGCCAAGGCCACCGGCGTCGTCTTCACCTCCGCCTTCCCGGAGGGCGGCTCGGCCAACATCTCCCAGCTCGCCCCGGGCCTGGGCGCCCCCTTCCACCAGCACCTCTTCAGCGCCCGCCTGGACATGGCCGTTGACGGCTTCACCAACCGGGTGGAGGAGGAAGACGTGGTCCGCCAGGCCATGGGCGAAGGCAACGAACTCGGCAACGCCTTCTCCCGTAAGCGCACCGTACTCACCAGGGAGTCCGAGGGTGTCCGTGAGGCCGACGCCGGAAGCGGCCGGACCTGGATCATCTCCAATCCGCAGTCCCTCAACCGCCTGGGCGAGCCCGTGGGCTACAAGCTCCACTCCGGGAACCAGCCCACACTGCTGGCGGCGCCGGAGTCCTCCATCGCCAGGCGCGCCGCTTTCGCCACGAAGGACCTCTGGGTTACCCGGTACGCCGACGACGAGCGGTACCCCACCGGCGACTTCGTGAACCAGCATTCCGGCGGGGCTGGCCTGCCGGCCTACGTCGCCCAGGACCGCGAGATTGATGGCCAGGACATCGTCGTGTGGCACACCTTCGGCCTGACCCACTTCCCGCGTCCCGAGGACTGGCCCATCATGCCGGTGGACACGGTCGGCTTCAAGCTTCGGCCCGAGGGATTCTTTGTCCGCAGCCCCGTGCTGGATGTGCCCGCGAGTGCACAGCCGGCCGGCGGCCACTGCCACGGCTAGTCCGGCCGCCGTGAGTGCCGCAGCGAGCCTGGACCGCCGGTCCGGCGTCGTCTTCCATTCGCGGATCTGCGCCGCCGTGACGGCGGCGTCGTGCCTCGCGCACCTGTGGCTTGTCGCCGGGAACCAGCACGGGACGTGGCTGAGCCTGCTCATGCTCGCCATGGTGGCGGTGTGCGTGCCGTGTGCCGTGCATATCTGGCGCCAGGGCCGGGTCGGGTCCCTTCGCCAGGTCATGGCCTCGGCGCTGGCGATGACCGGGGTGCATGCGCTCCTGCTCCTCGGCGCCGGTCCTGGGGCAGCTGGCCACATCCACCATGGCGGCGCTGCACCGGCAGCCGGAGCGGCAACTTCCGGCGCCGGCATGCTGCTGGCGGTCATCGCACTGGAAATGACGACGGCGTTGATCGCCTCGACGCTCCTGGCCCGGCTCCGGCGACGCTCCTGCCCGGTTACTTCCGGCCGAACCTCCACGTACCCCCGGAATCCCGCGGTTCCCGGGCGCGGAGGTGGGGTGCGGCACCGAGTAACCGGGATGGAGCGTCGCGACCCGGAACCGCTCCGGGCGCAGGGCAGCGGCTGGACACCGGCTGAACCGCGTCCGGACCGCGTCAGTCGGTGAACAGGCCGGCCAGGTCCTCCGCCGTGAGCGCTCCGCCGGACAGCGCGTCACCGGACATGACGTCGGCGAACAGCTGGGATTTCCGGGCCTTGAGCGCCATGACCTTTTCCTCGATGGTGTCCTTGGCGACGAGCCGGTAGACCATCACGTTCCGGGCCTGCCCGATCCGGTGCGTGCGGTCCACGGCTTGCGCCTCCGAGGCCGGGTTCCACCACGGGTCCAGCAGGAACACGTAGTCCGCCTCCGTCAGGTTCAGGCCGAACCCGCCGGCCTTGAGGCTGATCAGGAACACCGGCGCGGCGCCGTTCTTGAACTCATTGACGACGTCGGTGCGGTTCCGGGTGCCGCCGTCGAGGTAGCAGAACTCAATGTTCTCCTCGACAAGCCGCTCGCGGACCTTGCCCAGGAAACCGGTGAACTGGCTGAAGATGAGGGCGCGGTGACCTTCCGCCACGAGGTCCTCGAGCTGCTCGAAGAGTACATCGAGCTTGCTGGACCGGACGCCGGACAGCGAGGGATCGATCAGCGAGGGGTCCAGGCTGAGCTGCCGCAGCAGCGTGAGGGACTGGAAGATAGTGAAACGGTTCTTGTTGACATCGTCGATCAGGCCCAGGATCTTCTGGCGCTCCCGCTGCAGGTGCGTCTGGTAGACCTTCTGGTGCCGCGGGTTCAGCACGACCTCGAGGATCTGTTCCTGCTTCGGCGGCAGGTCGTGGATGACCTGTTCCTTGGTGCGCCGCATCATCAGCGGACGGACCCGACGCCGGAGCTTGTCCAGCTGCGCCTTGTCACCGTTCTTTTCGACCGGCTTCTGGTAGTACTCGGCGAACCGCTTCGGGCTGGAGAAGAGGCCCGGCGCGACAATCGAGGTGAGCGCCCAGAACTCCATCAGGTTGTTCTCCAGCGGGGTGCCGGTGATGGCCAGTTTGAACGCCGCCGGAAGCTTCCGGGCGCACTGGTAGGCCTTCGACTGGTGGTTCTTGACGAACTGGGCCTCGTCCAGGACCAGCCCGGCCCATTCTTTGGAGGCGTAGGCCTCGTAGTCGATCCGGAACAGGGCGTAGGAGGTGATGACGATGTCCGCGCCGGCCATCGCCTCTGCCGGGTCCGAGCCGCTCTTGGCAAACGTTTCGCCGATGGCCCGCACCATGAGGCCCGGTGCGAACCGTGCGGTCTCGGCCTCCCAGTTGCCCACGACGCTCGTGGGGGCGACGACGAGGAAGGGCGCATTAGGGGCGGCGCCGGGTGCCGTGGCGGGCGCCGGGCCGACGGCAGTGCCGTCGTCGGACGCTTCCGCTTCCGGCACCACGGCCGCGTCCTTGGCGGCGCAGATCAGCGCCAGCGCCTGAACGGTCTTGCCCAGGCCCATGTCATCGGCCAGCACGCCGCCGAGTCCGTGGCGGTAGAGGAAGCTAAGCCAGTTGAAGCCCTCCAGCTGGTAAGGGCGCAGCTCGGCGTTGAGCGTTGCCGGCAGCGGCAGGCCCTTCACGCCGCCTTCCAGAAGCCCGCCGACAGCCTCGCGCCAAGCTGCGGCCTGCTGGTCCACGATGCCGAGCTGGGCCAGTTCGTCCCAGAGCCCGGCCTGGAAGCGGCTGATCTGCAGGGGCGCATCCTTGTTGTCCTGGAGTTCCCTGGCCTCTTCAATGAGGGCGCGGAGCTGGTGCAGTTCCGGCAGGTCCAAGGAGAAGTAGGCCCCGCTGGGGAGCAGCATCTTGGTCTGGCCGGCCGCCAGGGCCGAGAAGACGGCCGCGAAGGACACCGGCTGGCCCTCCAGGGAGATCTGGATGCCCAGGTCGAACCAGTCACGCTGCTCGGTGGCCTTGGTGGAGATGGATACGACCGGAGCCTCTTCGGCCTCGCGGTAGTCGGCGATCTCGCCGGCGGTATCCACACTGACACCGGGGACCTCGCGGAGCCGGGGGAGCAGCTCCTCGGTGAAGGCCAGGGTGTCGAGGCCGCTGAGTTCCGCCGAAGCCGCCAGCCGCGGTGTTCCCCAGCCGCCGGTGGCCGACTCGCCCAGGGCCGGCACCACGTCCCACGGCTGCCCGACCGCTTCGAGGATCCGGGCCTCTGCGGGGTCGTCCCGGTAGCCGTGATCGCCGGGGTGGCGCCACAGCGGCTGGGCCGTGACGAGCTTGCCGGACTTGTAGTGCCATTCCCAGTGCAGCCGGACCCGGTGGCCGGCGCCGTAGTTCGCCAGCAGCGACAGGGTGGGAACGGCCAGCTGGGGCAGTTCCACGGATTCGTCGGAGGCCGTGACCCGGGCGCTCTGCTTGAGTTTGGGGTAGAAGCCGGTCAGGAACCGGCTCTCGTCCCGGGCCGGAATGTGCAGCGTGGTTCCGGCGGTGACGAAAGTCAGGAGTTCCTCGCTGAGCCCGCTCTCCAGCGGGGCGAGCGTGATAATGGAGTCTCCCGGCGCGATGCCGGGCAGGGCGTCCGCCCCGGAAGTCAGGAAGATGCCGTGGGCCGGGCGCCCGATGGTCCCGACGGAGGCCGGATCAACCACGTCCCCCTCGACCGTGATGGTGGGGGCGAGCGACAGCCCGCCGTCGTCGGCTGCCTCGGCCGGGACCGGCGCGGTTCCGTACCGCGTCAGGTTGAGTCCGACGGCGGCCGGCTGCTCAACGAGCCGCACGGGCTCCGAACCCCGGCTGTGGACCAGGGCCACGCCGACTTTCCGGGCCTGGGCCAGCAGGCTCCACAGGTTTTTGCCGGCATAGGTGTTCAAGCCCAACCACAGTCCGGTCCCGGCGTGCTGGCGGTTGGCCTGGGCGGTATGCGCGGCCAGGAACTCCTGCATCCACTCGACGTGGGCCTCGTTGCATTCGCGCCGGTAGCTGAGGTAGCTCAGGGTGTTCCAGGAGACATCGCCCCGGATCCATTTGCCCTTGGCGCCCATGATCACGGGACGGGCCTTCAGTTGCCGGACGCTGCGCAGCGGATCCCGGCGGCCGGTGTAGGAGAAGTGCGGGGCGGGTTCTTCGATTTCGAACTGGAGCGCCAGCGGGATGCCGTTGGTGGACGGAGTGATTCCCGGTTGGGCGATCAGCGGGCTGAGGGCCTGTTCCCAGTCCGGGACCTCCAGCGCCGGGACCTGCCGGGACAGCCGGCTGACGTCGGCGGGGGCGAGCAGCTGGACCCGGATCGCCGGACTGTCCTCGGCGGAGAACAGCAGGGCGGCAACATGCTTGCAATCCTTCCGGACCGGGCAGCTGCAGACGCCCACGGTGCAGCTCCAGCCGCCCGCCTTCCGGACCAGCTTCGCCGTCGTCGAATATGGCGCGTCGGCGCCGCCCCGCACCTTGCCGAGCATGAGGCCGGTGGCGGCGTCGAAGGAAATCCCGGAAACGCGGCTCCCCATGGCGTAGGCAAGCCCGGCCGCGAGGGAGCGGTCGTTGATTGCGGGAGTCTGTATTGCCAGCGCCGCACTCTCGTCCGGATGGGATGGCATGTGCGCACTACTTTCAGCAGTTGGTCATCTGATCCATCTTAGCGAGCCGGGCGGGGCCCCTCGAACTCAGGGGCCGGCACGAGGGCCGTGGTCGGTGCTTCGTCTACTGGATCTTGACCGGCGGCGCGCCGCGCGGCGAAGAGGACTCCCTGGCAACTGCCACCCAGGCGGAGGACCACCCGGACCCGGACGTGGGTGGAGCCAGTGGCTTAGTTCCGCGGAATCTTGCCCGGGTTTAGGCCGCCAACGCTGTGTCGAAGAGGCGCTCGGCCAGCCGGAGCAGGTGGGCAGGTGCAGCTGCGTCGTCGCCGTTGTTTCCGTGGCCGAGGAAGACAACCGTCCCGCGGACGGTCTCTTCGAGCTGCAGGCCTGCTTCGCGGATCAGCACTTCGGCCCGGGCGTTCACGGGCAGGGGGATGGAGTCTGCCTCGTCGTTGAGATAGACGTGCCAATCCACAAAAGTGATTGCCCCGACGCTGCCTTCAACCAGGGTCTGCCGTGTCGCCAGAGAGGTGTCGATCTCTTCGGCGCGAATGGGGTGGCTGAAGCGGGCCGGAATAATCAGGGCGGTATGGGTCTGGCGCATGACTGGGTCTTTCTGTGTCTCAACGATCGGCAATTTCCGCAGGCTTGAAAAACGGTCCAGCCGAGAATCACCCGGCGCCCGTCGGAGCAATCTGAAGCATCAATATCGGTCGCGTGGTTTGCATTGAACCGTCTAGCGCGAATTGGAAGTTTTTGGCGGTAGTTGCGGGCAGCCGGTCGCGGCTAGGAGTCTCGCGTCCGGCTGCCCGCAGTTCCTTCAACGCGGAGGGCCCCAGCCCCCGGGCGCGTTGTAGGCCCGTTTCCGCCTGCAACCGTGGCTGCGTGCGGATGGTGCGTCAGGGTCGAGGTGTCACCGCTGGTTTTTGCGCGGCTTTGCGAACAGGGTTTCGCTGGATTCGCTTTTTGCCTTTTTTTCGGCTCTCTTTTCGAGAATCGACTTTCCCGTTTTCTTGGCACTGCTGTTTCTGGGAGACTTTCCTGACAATGGAATCACGCCTTTCTAAACGCTATCTACCCATCACCATACCCACTTATATTTTAAATGCCAGTCCGCGGGTTTAGGGGGAATTGCGGACCGGTCTCGGACACAAAAAGAGGCACGAAATCTGGCCGTCCGAACGAAGGCGCAACTTCAAGAATCGCGCCACGCGTCGTGTCCCCGCCGTCCCGGGTCACCCAAACTTCGCCGGACGTTCAGCTCCGGCTCAACCGCGGCGCCTGCGGTGCAACGTACGTTGAAGGGGATCGGAGCGGCACCCGCCTAAGCAGTGAGGATTTTCCATGAGCAACGGCCTTTCCACCACCCTTCCCGCCACCGGATACGCGACGGTCCTGCCGCGGGAGAGCATCACCGGCAGCGACGCGGACGTCGTCGACGCGAACGTGAACGTGGTCAACATGATGTACGCGGAGCTGCTCGACATCGAGGAAATCGCCCCCAGCGCCCTGGGCAGCTACTACGTCGACTTCTACCTGACGCAGTGTCTGGGCGGAGGCTTCGCCCAGTATGTGTTCTCCGCGCCCGGGCGCGCAGAGATCGACGCCTGCGTCCGGGCCGGGCTGGAAGGCATGGGGGCTGCCGCGCACCTTGACCTCTTCAACCGCAGCGTGGCCGCCTTCGACTCCCTCTCCGAGGAGGAGGCAGACGCGTACCTTGACGGGGACACGGACCTCGAAGGCGACGCCGACGGCGGTGTCCCGGACGCCGTCCGCCTCCTCGAAGAGCTCGACGGCGACTTCGAAAGCCTGCTGGAGACCGAAAACATTGTCGCGCTCAACGCCGCGTGGCTCCGGAGCCAGGCAGACCTCCTCGTCCTGGACGATGAGGAGCTCGACCGCCACATCGCCGAGCGCGTGTCCCGGATCCCCAACCTGGCGGAGCGCCAGGCTGAGGCCGCCGAAGATGAACTGCTGGACACTCCGGAATTCGAGATGATCATCCGCGAGCTGTGCGCCGTGGCCGGGCACACGCTCCTGAAGATCACCATGGGCGACCCCAACTATGAGCACGAGGGCCGGACCGCCCTGGCATGGCATTTCACCACGGACCAGGGCGAGTTCCTCATGCTGGACGATGAGCAGGAAGCGGTCATGATCCACCCGGACACCAAGGAAATCCTGGCCGCCGTCGAGTTCGAGGACGCCGACGGCTAAGCCCTGCTGTCCGGTGCCTGCCGCCGTCGTCCGTCCTTCGTCAGTACCCGGCGGCGGCGGTGATCATGTCACCGGAGGGGGCCACGAGATACCAGACGCTCCCGACGCCCTGGCCGGTAATGTCCCCGGCAGCCAGATCCTTGGCGTAGTAATACACGGGCATCCCGTTGATGGTCAGCTGATTCTTGCCGTCGGGGGTGGCAATCGTGCCCACGGTGCCGGTGACGCCGTCGACCGTTGGTGTGTCAGCGGTGGCGAGGACCGGCGGCCACGCGTCGAGGCAGCCGCCGGTGCAGGCGCTCGTCCCGGAGTCCTTGACGTCCTTCGTGTAGTAATAGACGCTCATGCCCTTGCCGTCCACCACGATCTTGCCCGCGGAGGAATCCGCCACCTTGAGGTCCGCCGTGGCAGCGGCCGGTGCAGACGTCGAAGCGGGACCCGACGTCGACGAAGATCCCGCTGCGCTGGTTGGCGCCGCCGTCGTCGGGGAAGTGGTGGTTCCGCCGCTGCCGGCACAGCCGGAGAGTAGTGCGGCGAGGGCGAAAGCGGACAGGCCAATGCTGAGGTGCTTCTTCATCTGCTGCTCCTTGACTCGAATGCTCCATGACTCGAAAACACCGTGAAGCGAACCCCCCAACTGGTCCGGCGGCGCTAACCGTTACGACGCCTCCGGGGTAAGAATGGTTCACAGCTGCACTGGACCCGGCCCCGCAACCGGTGCACGTGAACTTTTCCGGCGGACAGCACGTCGTAGGGGCAGAAGCGCGAGCCGAAGGGCTGCGGAACCGCAAAGCGGAACCGCAGAGAAGGGTGGACGGTCATGCCGCTGGACGAAGACGTGGTGGCTGCGATTTACCGCGACCACGGAGCGGCGCTCAGGGGCTTCGTCCTAAGCGCCTGCCGGGACCCTCAACTTGCGGACGACATCGTGCAGGAGACCGTGCTGCGGGTCTGGCAGCAGGCCCCGCATATCACCGGAAGCATGCGGAGCTACCTGTTCCGGACCGCCCGCAACATCATGATCGACAACTACCGCAAGGCCCAGCGCCGGCCCCGCGAGACGACGGACCGGGATCTGGCCGACCCGGCCGGCGGCGCGGAACGCGTCGACGAACTCCTCAACCGGGTCCTGATGGAAGAGGCGTTGCTGCGGCTCAGCGCGGAGCACCGCAACGTCCTGGTGGCCCTCCATTACCGCCGCTATACCGTCCAGGAGGCATCAGTCAGTTTGAATATCCCGAGTGGAACAGTGAAGTCCCGGGCGTTCTACGCCGTACGGGCCCTCCGGACAATCCTTGACGAAATGGGGGTGCAACGGTGAGTGCTACTGACCCGCACCAGCTGCTCGGCGCCTATCTGCTGGGCGGCCTGGAGCCTGACGAGGCCGCCGCCTTTGAGCAGCACTTGGCCCGTTGCACGGATTGCCGGCAGGAGCTGGACGAACTGGCCAGCCTCCCGGCGCTGCTGGACGCGCTCCCGGTGACCGACGCCGTCGCCCTCGGCACGGCGGCCGGGCGGGAACCGGCGCCGTCGGTTCCCGCGCCGGCTGCCGTGCCGCGGCGGCTGCTCGACGAGCTGTCCACGCGGCGCCGGAAGGTGCGGCTCCGGTGGACCGCCGCCGTGGCTGCGGCGGCGGCGGCGTGCCTCGCCCTCGGGATCCTGGCCGCGCCGCTGGTCAACCCGCCGCCCAAGCCGGACGCCAGCTACTCCGTCCAGGCCGGCGACGGGCTGCAGTTCACGGTGGGCATGGTCAAGAAGACGTGGGGCACCGAGCTGGCGGTCGAGGGCCGGAGCCTGCCGGTGGACGGCACCCTTTCACTGTGGGTGAAGGACAGCGGCGGCGGCGAAGAGCGCGCCTGCGCGTGGACGGCCACGCCCAGCGGCAGGGTCAGAATCACCGGGGCCACGCCCCTGCAGCTGACCAATATCGCCAGCGTCGAGATGCGGGACGGGCAGCAACAGACCATGGCCGTCATCGCCGTCCCCCGCGGCTAGCGGTACTCAGCTAGCGGCGGCGGTGCCCCCGCCTATTCCGTCACACCCCTCTGTTCTACTCAGGGTGGGAGAGCTGCCGGCTTCTCCACCACCTGCGGCATGGACGTCCGCACCTGCGAACGGGGATTCGTTATGGAACAGGCTTATGTGGTTGTCACTTCAGGGAAAGAACTCGCGCTGCGCCTGAGGGCGGCCGGACGGACCAAACCGGCGGCCGTCATTTCCTGGCATCCGGAGCAGCGTGACAACGGAATCGACGTGGAACACATTGCCCGGGAAGTTGGAGACCTGGCCGACGTCTATTGGCTGGAAAACGGTCCGGAAAGCTATGCCTTCGGCGACAGCCTGCCGGCCGGGGCGCACGTGTTCGGGAATGCGGCACGCGTCTATTCGGAGGATCTCCGCTGGATGAAGGACGTGCACCGCAGCCCGCTCCGGATGGCGCGGGACCGCCTTGCGGCTATCCGCGCGGCCGAGGACATCATCGAGGACGTGCTGAACCTGATCACCGTGGTTCCCCCAAAGGCTGCCCCTGTCCGCGCCGCGCCCAGGCGCGTCCGGGGCACCGTCAAGGCGTTCGCCAGCGCCGGGTCCCGCGCCATCGTAGAACTGGCCGACGGCAGCTGCTGCACCATCCAGCGCGAACACGTGTCCCCGCCGGTCCGCCTCGACTGGATGCTGGCCCTCGGGCAGTCCGTCGACGGCGACCTCAACGACGAGGACAAGACACTGGACATCAGGGACCTGCGGATAACTCCCCGGCTCGCGGAGCTCTACCGCTCCGGAGACCTCGTTCTCGCCCTGGCCGAAGAGGTTTGCGCCAACAGCGCGAAGCTCACCCTCTACCCCGGATTCAGCTGGCCCGTTACACAGGACCGCGTCTCCTCCAACCCCCTCGACACCGTGGACAGCCTGGTGACGGAGGGCGAAGTGGTGGTGGCGCGGTTCCTTAGGGAACGCGGGGCGGTGGTGTTGTCCCTGTTCGATGTCGATGACGACGCCGACGTCGTGGAGGCGCCGGCGCTTCTGACGGGCGGTACTCCTTGGCTGCAGTCCGGGCGGCACCTCACGGCGCAGTCCACCTCGGGCCGGACATTTTCCGCTGAAGCCGCCGGCACCCCCGGGGCGGGAACCGGGGACGCGGGGCAGAGCGGCGGTTCCGCAGCCGGGGCGGAGCCCGCTCCCAGGCCGCCGGTAGCGCTCATGACCGTCCAGCTCCAGCTGGAAGCCGAGCGGAGGAAGGTCGCGGCCCTGCAGGAACTGGCCGCAGCGGCCAGTCAGTCCGGGGCAGGACTCGTCAGCCTCCAGCAGGAACTTGATGCCCTCCGGCTGGAACTCGAAGCGGAACAACACATCGCGGAGGCGGCCCGGGCGGCGCTGGAGGACACGGCGGTCCGGCTTGCCCGGCGGCAGGAGGAACTCCTCGAACTCCGGGCCTACAAGCGCCGGACGCAGCCGGCCCTCAAGCGGGCGCTGGCAGCCGATTCGGACGGGCTGTTCGCGGCGGACGAGGAGCAGCTGAGGCATGACGTCTACCTTGCCTGGGCCAAAAACGTTCCGGCGTCGGACAAGGCGCGGCAGGCGCTGCCTTCGGACTGGACGGCCGGCCCCGGGTTTGCGGCATCCCTCTACGGCTTTACCGAGCCCGGAGTCGTGGCCAAGGCGCTGAAGGCAACGGTCGAGGTGCTGACAGGGACGGCGGAGCGGAACGCAGCGCGGCAAGTCCATGCGCTCCGGGCAAACCCGGGCGGAGATGCGGCCCAGGTGGTGCGTGAGGACGGGGCGAAATGTTTCCGTGCGGCGATCGAGCAGAACGTGGCGTCGGCCCGGCGGCTGCACTTCTGGCGCCTGCCGGACGGTTCGGTTGAGCTGTCGAGGGTTGTGGTCCACGACGACTTCAGGCCGTAACCCCGGCCGCCGGCGCGCCGCCGTCGTGCACTACATCTCGTCGGGCACTACATCTTTGCGAGTTTCGCCCGCACCATCATGAAGATGCCGTAGCAGATCAGGCCCACGCCGACGGCGGCCAGCATGTACACGCCGAAAGGCTGGTCGCGGAGGGCCTTCAACCCGCCGTCGACCCCGGTTGACTCCTCGGGGTGCACTTTCACGGTGGCGATGATGACCAGCAGCCCCACCAGCAGCAGGGCGATGCCTTTGGCCGCATAGCCCACGACTCCCAGGACCGTCACCGCCGTCCGCGCCCGTTGCGAGGCCGGGAGGCGGAGGTGCTTGGCGAACGACTGGCGGAAGCCCCGGATGGCGTACACGATCCCGGTGACCGCCACGGCTGCCCCGATGGCGAGCAGAAGAGCGTAGCCGCCGGGGGCTTTCATCACGGACGCAGTGAGGTCGCTCGTGGAGCTGCTTTGGTCAGAACCGGCGCCGTTGGCGAACGAGAACAACGTGATGGCGAGCCCGGCATAGACGACGGCCTGCAGCGCGGCTTTGAGCTTCTTTGCCAGCTTTTTCTTTGCCGGCAGGTGCTCGAAGTCGAAAATGGCGTCACTGGTCTGCCAGATGGCGAGGGCCACGCACGCCGCGAATGACGTCCACAGCAACAGCGGGCCGGCCGGCTGGCTGGCAAGCTGCTGGACGGCTCCGCTGACGTCGGCCTTGCCTTCCCCGCCCATGGCGAGCCGGATCGCGACTACCCCGATGAGGAGGTGCAGGACGCCGCTCACGGCGAAACCGGCACGCGCTACGAGCTCCAGCGCACGTGAATTGGTGATTTCTTCCGCCGCATCCGCAGCGGTTTTCATTTCTTTTTTGATGGCGGATTCCTCAACTGGCTCGGTGGTTCTGCCGGGCTTCTGGTCAGCCCGGTTGCATCTTCCGCAATCGTGCCACGCCGAGCCCCCCGCGAACAGCACCCGGCAATGCGGACCCTGAAAGGCGACAGCAGGGGAGTCGGACCCGGCCGGCGGGCCGGCTCTCCGCGGCCTGTTTTTCTAGCTACCGGCGCCGGTAGCTGAGGTCGAAGATCAGCCGGCCCGCCTCGTGTGCCTTGTTCTCGAAACTCGTCAGGATCCGGCCATCGAACCGCGGCGCCCAGCCGCCGGTCTCGTCGGTGCCCTCGTTCGGGCCGGTGTGTTCGGTGCTCACCGGGGCGCGGCCCTCCTTGACGGGGGCGCCGCCCACAAGGGACTCGACGCCGGATTCCCACACCTTGGTGAGGGGGCTCTCCGGGCCGCTGCGCTCGCCGTCGTGCAGGTTCTCGAAGTCGGGGGAGCCGGCCAGGACCTCCCGCACGTGCACGGCGTAGTTGGACCAGTCCGTCGCGATGCGCCAAAGGCCGCCGGGCTTGAGGGCCCGTGAGGCCAGTTCGGCGAAGGCAGGCTGGATGAGGCGGCGCTTGTGGTGCCGGGACTTGTGCCACGGGTCCGGGAAGAACACCCACAGCTCCGTCACGGAACCGGCCGGCAGCATGGTGGCGAGCACCTCGGGGGCATTCGCCTCCACGACGCGGACGTTGCTCAGGCCGCGGCTGTTGATCTTGATGAGGGTGTTGGCCAGCCCCGGGGTATAGACCTCAACGGCAAGGAAGTCCGTGTCCGGGTTCTCCTCGGCGGCGTGGCAGACGGCGTCGCCGAGCCCGGAACCGATCTCCACGATCAGCGGCGCCTTGCGGCCGAACTCGGCTTCGGCGTCGAAGACGTAGTCCGGGTGCACTGACGTGTTGGCGATGTGGCGGGGGACCTCGACGGCCCACCGGTCGGAATGCTCCTCCCACGCAGCCTGCCGGCGGCCCTGCAGCCTGGTGCCGCGCCGGACGAAGCTGACCGGGCGGCCGCCGTAGGTGCCGAAGGAGGCCTGGCTGCCGGGGGTCACCGGGCGCGGTGGCTGCGGCGTTTCGGGGGATTCTGGGGTTTCACTCATCCCTTCCAGAATAGTGGAGTTCCGCCGTCGGGCCGTTGGGACCGTGGCACGCGTTCCAGTCCGGGGTCCGTGGCAGACTGTCCGCATGACCGACGCAATACGCGAATACTGGGACGGGCAGGCGGCGGACTTCGACCGGGAGGCCGACCATGGCCTGCTGGATCCGGGCGTCCGCCGGGCCTGGGCGGAGCTGATCCTGCCGCTCATCCCCTTGCCCGCCAGCGAAGTGGCCGATTTGGGTTGCGGGACCGGCAGCCTGTCCATCCTGCTGGCGGAGGCAGGCCACCGCGTCCAGGGCCTGGACCTGTCCGCCCGGATGGTGGAAGCGGCGCGGGTAAAGGCAGCCGAGGCGGCCAATGCTGCCGAAGCCGCCGGCGCCCGGCCGCCGGCAGCGGTTGAGTTCCTGCAGGGTGACGCCTCGGAACCGCCGTATCCGCCGGCGGGCTGCGACGTCGTCCTGGCCCGGCACGTGCTGTGGGCGCTGCCGGATCCGGACGCCGCGCTTGGCCGGTGGACGAGGCTCCTGCGCGGACCCGGAACCATGATCCTGGTGGAAGGGCTGTGGGGCACCGGGGCCGGCATTTCCTCGGCGGAGTGCCGGGAACTGGTTCTCAGGCACCGCCGCCACGCCCACGTCGTCCCGCTGACAGACCCAGCGCTGTGGGGGAAGGAGATCAGCGACGAACGCTACCTGATCCTGAGCCGGAGCTGACAGGACCGCCGGCAGGGTGCTGTCGACGGGCCGCTGTTGACAACGCCAGCGGCGACGAGCCTGCCAGAATGGGTCCGTGACTGCACCGAAGAGCTCCCAGGACTCCACCGTCGGCGGCCTCGAGATCGAGGACGGCCGGGGCATGCTGGTGGACGCCGAGATCGACGACGTCCCCGCAGCGGAACCCACCCGGGTCGCCAGCCGCCGCGCGCTGGCTTACCTGGGCGTGTGCCTTGTCCTGATCGGGCTGAATCTCCGCACTGTGTTCTCAAGTTTCTCTGCCGTTCTTCCGGAGGTGACAGCCGACGCCGGGCTGCCGGGCTGGGCGGTGGTGGTCCTCACGACCGTGCCGGTGACGCTGCTGGGCGTCTTCGCCCCGCTGGCTCCTGTCCTGGCGCGCCGTTTCGGGGCCGAGCGCGTGCTGCTGGGCGCCATGGTGGTGCTCACCGCAGGGCTGCTGCTGCGGCCCCTGGAAGTGGGCGATGCAGGCCACCTCCCCGCCCTGCTGGCAGGGACGGCGGCCTGCGGCGCCGCGATCTCGCTCTGCAACGTGTTGCTGCCCGGCCTGGTGAAGCGCGACTTCCCGCACCGGCTCGGCCTGATGGGCGGCCTCTACACCACGGCGATCTGCGCCTCAGCGGCCCTCGGCGCAGGGTTCACCTACCCCGTTTTCAGCGCGACAGGGGAGTGGACTGCGGCGCTGCGGTTCTGGGCGCTGCCCGCCGGCGTCGTTCTCCTGCTGTTCCTGCCGGTGGCCATCCGGCAGCGCCACGGCCGCCAGCGGTTGTCGCACGGCGGCGTGAATGTGTGGCGCTCGGGGATTGCCTGGCAGGTGACCATCTTTATGGTGCTGCAGGCGATGATGTCCTTCAGCGTATTCGCCTGGCTGGCCCCGATCCTGCGCGAACGCGGCGTCGACGGCGGCACAGCCGGGCTGATCGTCTCCGTCTCGATCGTGCTGCAGATGCTGGGGTCCCTGTTTGCCCCGGCGCTGGCCACCCGGTTCCGGGACCAGCGCGGTATCAACACCGTGGTGGCGCTGATGACCGGTGGCGGCTTCGCACTGACCATTTTCGGTCCGCTGGAGCTGATCTGGGTGTGGACCGGGCTGCTGGGCCTGGGCCAGGGCAGCCTGACCGCCGCCGCGCTGACCATGATCATGGTCCGCACCCGGGACGGGCACACCGCCGCGCACCTGTCCGGCATGATGCAGGGCGTGGGCTACGGGGTGGGCTCCACCGGCACGCTGATGGTCGGCCAGCTGCACCAGTCCACGGGGTCCTTCGCGGCGGCCGGGGTGCTGTTCATCGTCGTCGGATTGCTGGCCGCGGTGTTCGGCTACCGCGCCGGGCGGAACCGCTTCGTCGGCGGCTGAGCCCGTCCCCGACTCGTTTTCAGCGGCGCGGGCTCAGCGGCGCCGGGCCTTCAGATACTGCTCGACGAGGTGGTCCGCGATGGCCAGGCACGACGTTGCGGCCGGCGACGGCGCATTCCTCAGCAGCGTCACCGGCCCCACTTGGTCCACCGCGAAGTCGTCCAGCAGCGACCCGTCGCGGCCCCAGGCCTGGGCCCGGACGCCCGAGGCTGTCTTCGCCGTGAGGTCCGCCATGGTGAGCTCGGGGATGAAGCGCCGGGCCTTGCGGTAGTAGGCCGGTTTGAAGAGCGACGCGCTGATCTCGTCGATACCCATCCGCCAGTGCTTTTTCGCCAGCGGGCCGGCTCCGGGCCACAGCAGCGAATCCCAGGTGTCTTTCACCGAGACCGTCCGCCAGCCGTAGCCTTCGCGGGCGAGCGCCGGGACGGCGTTGGGACCCACGTGCACGTCGTCGTACACACCGCGGGTGAAGTGCACGCCGAGGAACGGGAACCGGGGGTCCGGCACCGGGTAGATCATCCCCTGCACCAGATGGTCCCGCTCCGGGCTGAGTGACCAGTATTCGCCCCGGAACGGAAGGATTTTCGGTGAGGGGTCGGCGCCCACCAGGCGGGCCACGACGTCGGACTGCAGACCGGCGCAGGCAATCACCCGGTCGAACACATGCTCGGACCCGGCGGTTCCTACCCGCACGGTGCCGCCTTCAACGGCCATCGCAACCACCTCCTGTCCGAGCAGGATCGTGCCGCCGGCGGTCCGGACGTCCTGGGCCATCGCTTCCGTAATCGCCGCGAAATCGACGACGGCGGTGTGCGGCGAATGGACCGCCGCCACCCCTGCGACGTGCGGTTCGATCTCGCGCAGCCGCGCGGCGCCGTCGATCCGGGCCAGGCCGGGCACGCCGTTCGCCCGGGACCGGCGTTCGATTTCGGCCAAGGCAGGCAGTTCGGATTCGTCGACGGCGACCACCAGCTTGCCGACTTCCCGGTACGGAAGGCCCTTCTGCAGGCAGAAGTCCCGCAGGGCCGCACGTCCGGCAACGCATAGCTGCGCCTTCAGCGAGCCCTCGGCGTAGTAGAGGCCGGCGTGGACGACGCCCGAGTTGTGGCCGGTCTGGTGGGCGGCCAGCCGGTGCTCCTTCTCGAAGACCGTGACGTCTCCCGTCCCGGCCTGGGCAAGGGCGCGGGCCAGCGCGATGCCAACAATCCCGCCACCGATGATTCCGATTCGTTCAGTCACGTCATTGCGTCCTTGTCGCCGTGGTCTTCCCGCGAGTATAGAACCCCGCCAATGCCCAGGGGCTGCGTCCCGGCCGCCGGCTGTGGCATGCTTCCCCTTAAGCCAACATCCCGGTTCCATCAGGAAACCTCGCCCGGCAACGGGCCCCGACCCCAACGTCACCTGAGGTTCCGGGATCCGTCCACGACTACCGATCAGGCCACGCCCTTGCCCAGCACCACCCCCGCCCCGACCTTGGAATCAGCCGGCATCTTCCACCGCGAGTACCTGCTGGTGACCCTGGGTGCCTGTGCCCTCGTGTTCCTGGCTGCCTTCGAGTCGCTGGCGGTGACCACGATCATGCCGCTGGTCAGCCGTGAACTGGATGGGGCCGCCTTCTACGCCCTGGCGTTCGCCGGTCCGCTCGCCACCGGCGTCATCGGCATGGTGGCCGCCGGAAACTGGTCCGACCGGCGTGGCCCGGTGGGCCCGCTGTACGCGTCCGTGGCCATGTTTGTGCTGGGCCTGCTGATCGCCGGAACAGCGTCGACCATGCCCGCCCTCGTGGCGGGCCGGCTGGTCCAGGGCCTGGGCGGCGGCGCCATGACCGTGGCGCTGTATGTGGTGATCGCCCGGGTCTATCCGCCCGTGCTGCACCCGAAGATCTTCGCCGCGTTTTCCGCGGCCTGGGTGATTCCCTCGCTGGTGGGACCCTTCGCCGCCGGCATCGTGGCGCAGGTGCTCAGCTGGCATTGGGTCTTCCTCGGAGTGGTGGGCCTGGTGGTGCCGGCCCTGCTGATGATCGTTCCCGCCCTGCGCGGGCTGCGCGGAACACCCGACGCCGGACCCCGGGAGGGCGCCGCACCGAAGGACATGTCCACCCGCAAGTCCACGGGCTCCGGCAGGCTGGCCTGGGCTGCCCTCGCGGCGCTCGCCGTGCTTGGCCTGAACCTCTCCGCCAGGCTTCCGGTGGCAGGCGGAGTCGTGGCCGTGGCCGCCGTCGTCGTGGCCCTCATTGCCGTCCGCCCGCTGGTGCCGAGGGGAACCCTGACGGCCCGCCGGGGGCTCCCCAGCGTCATTCTTACGCGCGGCCTGGCCTCTGCAGCGTTCTTTGGCGCCGAGGTCTATCTGCCGTACCTGCTGGTGGAGCAGTACTTCTTCTCGCCCACCTTCGCGGGCCTGGCGCTCACGGGCGGAGCCGTCTCGTGGGCCGCGGGCTCTGCCGTGCAGGGCCGGCTCGGGTCGCGCCTGGACCACGGCCGCGCGGTTCGAATCGGAGCGGCCATGGTCCTCGGCGCCGTCGTTCTGGTGCTGGTGACCACGCTGCTGGGCTGGCCGGCCGCCGTCGCGATTGCCGCGTGGGTGGTCGCGGGTGGCGGCATGGGCGTGATGTACGCGCGGCTGAGCGTCATGACCCTGGCCCTGTCCAACAGGGACAACGAGGGCTTCAACAGCTCTGCGATGTCCATTTCCGATTCGCTTGGCGGGGCGCTGTCGCTCGCCACGACGGGAATCATTTTTGCCGCGTTCCCGACGGCGGCGGCGTCCTTCGGCGGCGTCTTCGCCCTGACGGCGTTGATCGGCGTCGCCGCCGTGGTGGTTGCCCCGCGGGTCTCCGGGCGGCGGTAGGGCCGGCGCCGCCAGGCCGCGTTGCCCGGAGTTTTCCTCGCCTGCGCTGGAGTTAAACCAAGGGAGCTCCGGCCGGTGGATCCGGCCGGAGCTCCCTGCCCGGGTGCCCTTCGGGCCGCCGGGAGGAGGGTTATTGCCTAGCTTGCTGCGGGGACTGACGCGGCGTCGCGGATGGCTTTCCATTCAGCAATCCGGGCCTGCTGCAGCGGCGTCTGGCGGTTGAAGTACCAGGCGGCGCCCAGCATCAGGAACCAGATCGGCGCCACCAGCAGGGCGAGCCGGGTGTCGTCGGCCTGGCCCAGCGCCACCAGCATGAAGCCGAAGAAGGCGAGCACCACATACGGCATGAAGCCCGACCCCGGCATCTTGAACTTCGAGGCCGCGTGCAGTTCGGGACGGCGGCGGCGGAACACAATGTAGCTGATGAGGATCATGGACCAGACGAACATCGTGAGCACGGAGGCCACCGAGGTGACCACGGTGAAGGCGCCGATCACCGAGTCGCCCGAGTAGAGCAGGATCAGGCCGGCCAGCAGGAAGATGCAGGAGAACAGCAGGGCGTTCTGCGGAACCTTGCGGATGCTCAGCTTGCCGAAGGCCTTCGGGGCGTTGCCGTCCTGGGCCAGGCCGTAGACCATGCGCGAGGTGGAATAGATGCCGGAGTTGGCGCTGGAGGCCGCGGAGGTGAGCACCACCAGGTTGATGACCACCGCGGCGATGCCGAGGCCGGCCAGGGTGAACATGCCGATGAAGGGGCTGCTGGCGGCATCGATGGTGCGCCACGGGTTGACCGCCATGATGACCACCAGGGCGCCTACGTAGAACAGCAGGACACGGATGGGGATGGAGTTGATGGCGCGCGGCAGGTTCTTCTCGGGGTCCTTGGTTTCTGCCGCCGCGGTGCCCACCAGCTCGATGCCGGCGAAGGCGAAGATGGCGATCTGGAAGCCGAGGATGAAGCCGAACATGCCGTGCGGGAACATGCCGCCGTCGTTCCACATGTTGGCCAGGTTCGCCACTGCGCCGTTGGGGGAGGTGAAGTTCGTGGCGATCATAACGATGCCGGTGCCGATCAGCGCCAGGATGGCCACCACCTTGATGATGGCGAACCAGAACTCGGCTTCGCCAAAGGCCTTGACGGTGGGGAGGTTCAGCAGGATCAGGACAACAGGAGTGATCAGGGCCGGGATCCAGAGGGGTGTGCCGGGCGCGAGCTTGTCCACGTACCCGGCGATCGCGACGATGTCGGCCACGCCGGTCACCACCCAGAAGAACCAGTAGGACCAGCCCGTGAAGAAGCCCGCCCAGGGGCCCAGGAGGTCGCCGGCGAAGTCGCTGAAGGACTTGTAGTTCAGGTTGGAGAGCAGGATCTCGCCCATGGCCCGCATGACGAAGAACAGCATGAAGCCGATGATCATGTAGACGAAGATGACGGACGGGCCGGCCAGGGAGATGGTCTTGCCGGAGCCCATGAACAGTCCGGTGCCGATCGCGCCGCCTATGGCCAGCAACTGGATGTGGCGGTTGCCCAGTGCGCGGGCGAGGTGCGGTTCCTGGCCCTGGCTGCTGGGGGAGGACTCTGGAGCGATGTTCGGGACAGCCGTGGTGGTGCGTTCAGACATTAGGCTTCTTCCTTGTTACAGGCGGGCCACGGGCGGAGAGCATTCCGCCGGAGGCCCGCACGGATCCATCGGAGGTGTGATGGAGGTAACACTTTGTCGTGTGGTTTAAGCGTAGGTGCGGGATTTGGGCGGTTCTGCGGCGCCGCTGCCCGGCGACCCGGCGCCGTCGTGCCTCCCGTGGCGGGGCCCGCGGGGGACGCGCAGGGCCTCCCGGCCGGACGGCTAAAAGGCCCGCCCCGCCGCGAACCCGGGAATTTTCGACGCCGGCGTCCGCCTGCCGCCGCGGCTCCGGCCGGGGCTGACCGGCGGCCGTTCCCGGCGTTCCCATGGTCGACAACTGTCGACCAACCCAGCCTCAGTTGTCGTCCAGTGTCCCATGTCATATCTGAATCCTGGAAACGCGGGGCCGAGACGCGGTTGGCGCCGGCGGATCAGGTGCGGTTGCCGCCGCGCTCAGCGGGCGGCGAGGCGGGTGGCGCGCAGGACGGCGTCCGTCAGGGCGGCAGCCTCGCCGTCGGGCCCGGTGGCGCTGCGGTGCCGGGTGTCCACGACGTCGAGCCGCCACTCGGGTGCCTCAATGCCCAGCTCGCGCGCCAACTGCTCGGCCGTGTAGAACTTCTCCGGCGCATGGTGGTGCTGCCCCCACGGCGGCAACCCCGCGGGGTGGTGGCCCACAATCAGCAGTGTTCCGCCGGTCCGCACCGCGGCGGCGGCCAGCTGCAGGGCCTGCTGCCAGGGCATCACCGTGGAATGCAGGAACTGGGCCGTGACCAGATCGAAGAGCTCCCCCGGCACCCACGTGGCGAGATCCTCCCGCACCCACTTGATGTTCCCGCCCTGGCCCCGTTCCTGCGCGTGCGTTTCGGCCCGCTCCAGCGCGACGGCGGAGACGTCGACGGCGGTGACCGTCCAGCCGCGGCTGGCGAGCCAGATGGCGTCCGCACCCTCGCCGCAGCCCAGGTCAAGGGCCGTCCCGGGCGGAAGAGGCGCGGCCTCGGCAATCAGCTGCGGATTCGGTTCGCCGCTCCAGATCCTGTTCCGGCTCCGGTACTTCTCGTCCCACACTTCGGCCGCGCTGGCGCTGCTGGTCTCCGCCGGGTGATTGTGCTCCGTCATCGTTGTCCTCGCCGGTCGTGTGGGTGGTGGGTTGTTAGCCACATCATGGCAGGGGGAGGCTGCCGGCGGAACCAAGGTCTGGGCGACACGAGAACATCACCGCGCGGAAACGCCGTCGAAACCTTCATGGTGGAGGCTGAAGCCTGAGAGCGGAATGGCGCTGGGGTGAATCCGGATCTGGGGAAAGGAGCAGGCCATGACTGCAGAGGTTTCGCAGCAGGTGCAATCGAGTGGGGAGCTGTCGGTGGGGGACCGGATTGAAGCGTGGCACAACGGCAAACTCTTCCATCGGGGCGAGGTTATCCGGACTGTGGCGGACACGGACCTGTTCTGGATCCTGGATGGGGGCACCGGAACCCGGCGGCTGATAGACACCGAGGCATTGGTCATCGTGCGTGTCGCGGCCCCGGCCGCCGGGCGCGGTACGGCCGCAGCGTTCGGCGCCGCGGCCGGGAGTGAGCCGTCCGTGCTGCCGCCGGTGAAGTCCCCGGAGTCCGTGCGGCCGGCGTCGCACGTTCCGCTGTTCCAGGCCCCCGCTTTGGTGCCCTGAGCGGGGAGAAGGCGGCCCTGGCCCCGGCCGGATGATAGACTGGGTGAACTTGATGTGCAGTGATGCCCACTTTGGTCTTGAATGACCGGTCCGGTTCATCAACCGGTTCCCCTGCTGGATTCCTTGCGGATTCCGCTCAGGGAGTGGGACTTTTTCATGTGAGAGGCACATCCTGCGTCGATGAACGCGTTCTATTTGGTCCTGGCCGCCGCTTCTTACAGCAGCTGGCCGGTTGATCACCTGACTTTTCTTCGGCGAACCCCTGGGCCAACCGGCACCGGGGGCCGATATCCGCATGGATACCGCCTGAAAGACCATTGAAACTTATGACTACTTTTGCTGCCCTCGGCACGCCCAAAGCACTTGCCGACACGCTGACCGCCCAGGGGATCGTCGAACCGTTCCCCATCCAGGTCAAGACCCTCCCGGACACCCTGGCCGGACGCGACGTCCTCGGCCGCGGCCGCACCGGCTCCGGCAAGACCATCGCCTTCGCCATCCCGCTTGTAGCGCGACTCGCTGAGCGGGAAGCCAAGCACTTCCGCAAGCCCGGCCGCCCGATGGGCCTGGTCCTCGCGCCGACCCGTGAACTGGCCACCCAGATCAACGCCACCATCGAGCCGATGGCCAAGGCCATGGGCCTGAACACCACCGTGATCTACGGCGGCATCTCCCAGGCCCGCCAGGAAAAGGCGCTGCGGGCCGGCGTCGACATCGTCATCGCCTGCCCGGGCCGCCTGGAGGACCTGATCCGCCAGCGCATCCTGACCCTCGAAGGCGTCGAGATCACCGTCCTGGACGAGGCCGACCACATGGCCGACCTCGGCTTCCTCCCGGTGGTCAAGAAGCTCATGGACATGACCCCCAGCCAGGGCCAGCGCCTGCTCTTCTCCGCCACCCTGGACAACGGTGTGGACAAGATCGTCCAGCGCTACCTGTCCAACCCGCTGACTCACGCCGTGGACGAATCACAGGCCGCGGTGACCACCATGGAACACCACGTGCTCGTCGTCAACGACCAGACCGTCAAGAAGCAGCTGATCGTCGAGCTCGCCTCGGGTGCCGGCCGCCGCGTGCTCTTCCTGCGCACCAAGCACCACGCCCGCAAGCTCGCGAAGACCCTGACCGACGCCGGCATCCCCGCCGTCGACCTTCACGGCAACCTGTCGCAGAACGCCCGTGACCGCAACCTTGCCGAGTTCTCCTCGGGCGAGGTCCGTGTCCTGGTCGCCACCGACGTCGCCGCCCGCGGCGTCCACGTCGACGACGTCGAGCTGGTCATCCATGTGGATCCGCCCACGGAGCACAAGGCGTACCTGCACCGCTCGGGCCGCACCGCCCGCGCCGGCTCCGACGGCACCGTGGTCACGCTGACCCTGCCGGAGCAGCAGTCCGACGTCAAGAAGCTCATGAAGGCTGCCGGCGTCGAGGTCAACTTCGAACGCGTCACCGCCAACTCGCCGTTGGTTGCCGAACTGGTCGGCGAAATGGCCGACAAGATCGATCCGCGCACCCGCGCCGCGCTGCTGGCCGCCAAGTCCAACCAGGGCGGCGGCAGCTCCACCGGTGCCAACGCCGAGCGCAAGCGCGCCCGCCGCACCACCCAGGCTGCACCCACTGCGGGTGGCCGTGGCGGCCGTGGCGGACGCGGACGCGTCGGAGCCGAGGCTCCCCGCACCGACCTTCCCCGTGCCGAGCGCCGTGCCGTGGCCTACGAAGGCCAGGCTGCCGCCCGCAACGCGGCAGAGCGGGTTATTGAGCGGAACGAGGACCGGATGGATGCAGAGCGCGCCGAGCGCCGCAGCGCCCGGGCCCGCTCGACGTCGTACGGCACCCACCGCAACGATGTCCCGGCCGCAGGCGGCCGCGCGTCGGCCGGCCGCGGTTCGGACGGACGCGCAGCAGAAGGACGCAGCGACGCCCGGGGCGCTTCGGCTCCCCGCAGCGGCGCTCCCCGCAGCGGTGCACCGCGCACCGGCGGGGCTCCCCGTACGGGTGGCGCAACCGGCGGCCAGCGCAATGGACGTCCGGCGACGGGCCAGCGTGCGGCTGCCGGCGCCAAGTCCGGAGCCAACTCGGCTGTCTGGTCCTCCAACACCGGTGGCACCTCGGGCGGCTCCTACGCAGGCGGCGGCAACGGCCGCTCCGGCGAAGGCCGTCCGGCACGCAGCGGCGGACCCCGCCGCGCGTCAGCCCCGGCGTCGAACGAACGCCGTAGCCGCTAAGGTTTAGGTTTTCCGCTACACAAACGGACGGACGCTACGGGGATTCCCGCAGCGTCCGTCCGAAAGCGTAGCGCCAGTCTGCAGCTACCAGCCGCGGGCGCGCCACTCTTCCAAGTGCGGGCGTTCCGCGCCCAGGGTGGTGGGCTTCCCGTGGCCCGGGTGCACCACGGTGTCATCCGGGTACACATCGAACAACCGCTCGCTGACATCGCTGATCAGCTGGGCGAACCGTTCGGGATCCTTCTGCGTGTTGCCCACGCCGCCGGGGAACAGCGAGTCGCCGGAGAAAATGTGCGCCGGGCCTTCCGGGTCCTGGTACACCAGCGCGATCGACCCCGGGGTGTGGCCGCGCAGGTGCACTGCCGTCACGTCGAAGCCGTCGAAGTTGCCGACGTCCCCGTGATCCAGCAGCACATCCACCGGCACCGGCAGCTCCGGGGCGTCAGCCGTCCCGGTCGCCGTCTTCACGCCGGTGGATTCCACCAGGCCCGGCAGCGCCCGTACGTGGTCCCAGTGCTGGTGGGTGGTGGCAACCAGCGCCAGTTTCGGCTCCGCGGAGGTATCCGCGGCGGCGTCGGACAGCAGTTCCTGGATGGCGGCCAGATCATCGGCCGCATCGATCAGGAGCTGGGCGCCGGACGCCTTCGCGGTGAGCAGATACACGTTGTTGTCCATCTCGCTGACCGAAATCCGGCGGATGGTGATGTTCTGTAACGAGTGAATGAGCGAGTCCATGGGCTTCAGTCTACGGAGACGCTATTCACGGCCCTGGGACACCCAGTGCGGGTCCGCGGAGCGGGAGCCGACGACGGCGTCCGCAGCGGCGTCGAGCTTCTCCAGTTGCGCCGGGGTGAAGTCGAGCGTCAAAGCACCCAGGTTCTCGTCGATCCGGTCCGCCTTGCGGGTGCCGGGGATGGGGACCACGGGCAATCCCAGGCTCCGGCCCTGCGCGAGCAGCCAGGCCAGAGCCACCTGGGCGGGAGTTGCAGCCTGCCCGGAAACGGCAAGTTCAGCCGCGACTGCCTGCACGGCGGCGACCACCCCCTGGTTGGCGTCCAGCGCCGCTTCGGCGAAGCGCGGGATGTTGCGGCGGAAGTCGTTGTTGCCCAGCGTCGCCGCGTCCACGGTGCCGGTGAGGAATCCCCGGCCCAGCGGCGAATAGGGCACAAAACCCACCCCAAGTTCGGCCGCCGCGGGAACAACGCTGCGTTCCACATCGCGGCTCCAGATGGACCATTCACTCTGGACCGCGGCGATCGGGTGGATGCTGCTGGCTTCACGCAGTTCCTCGGCCGTCACCTCGGACAGGCCAAGGTGCCGCACCTTGCCGGCCTGAACCAGCCCCGCCATGGCCTCCACGGTTTCCACTATCGGAACGCGGAGGTCACGGCGGTGCATGTAGTACAGGTCGATGGTGTCGGTGCCCAGCCGCCGCAGGCTCCGGTCCACGGCCTGCCGCACGTAGGCGGCGTCGCCCCGGATGTCGGAGTAGCCGGTGGCTGGGGTGCCCACCAGCCCGAACTTGGTGGCCAGCTGCACCTCGCTGCGGCGTTCCTTGAGGAGCTTGGCGATGAGTTCCTCGTTGCCGCCCCCGCCGTAAATGTCCGCAGTGTCGATGAAGCTGGCGCCGGCGTCCACCGCGTGATGCAGGGTCCGCAGCGCCTCGGCCGGATCCACGTCCCCGTACACCGGGGTCAGGGCCATGCCGCCGAACCCCAGGTGACTGACCATCAGGCCGTCGCCGAGCCGGACTGTCGCTGCCGTCATCTTTGGTCTCCCTTCGCGCTTCGGGTAGTTCCGTCCCTGCCAAGAACCTCGGGGTGCGCGCGGCTATTCCGGCCCCAATGGAAGAATCTCCCCACCTTTGAATGTTGTGCGGCCGGTACGACGGCGTGCCGCGGGGGACACGCCGTCGTACTGCCTCAAAGGTGGGGAGATTCCGCGGGGAATGGCGGCTCCGGTGCCTCCGACGCCCGTGCCGTTGCCTATTTTGCCGCCGGCAGGAGCTTCAGGCCTGCCGCGCAGCCGACAATCCCGGCGATGAACAGCAATTTGAGCGGGCTGGCCGGTTCGACGCCGGTCGCCATCGCCCAGCCGACCGTCAGCGCCGCGCCGATCCCCACCCAGACGGCGTAGGCCGTGCCGAGCGGGATGCTTTTCACGGCCAGGCCCAGCCCCGCCATGCTCAGGGTCGCGGTCAGCGCGAACACGAGGGTGGGCAGGGGTTGAGTGAAGCCGTCGGAGAGGCCCAGGGCCGTGGCCCAGACCGCCTCCAAGACCGCGGAGGCGAGCAGGATGAGCCAGGCCAGCGTGGTGGCCGGGGCTTTGGTTGCCGATATTGGTGTGCGGTTCGCGGCCATGGCTACGCCACCAGCTTCAGGCCGGCCACGCAGGCGACGATTCCGCCGAGCAGCAGGATCCGCCCCGCCGTCGCGGGCTCAACTTTGCTGACCATGGCGTAGGCCGAGGTCAGCACGACGCCGACACCCACCCAGACGGCGTAGGCGGTCCCGGTCGGGATGGACTGCATGGCGACGGCGAGCCCGCCGGTGCTGGCGAGCACTGAGACGAGGAAGACGGCGGCCGGTGCGATCCGGCGGCGGCCCGTGGCCTGCGCTGTCCGGTGCAGGGCTGCGGCCCAGACGGCTTCCAACGAGCCCGAAAGAATGAGAATTAACCACGACATGACTGCTCCTGTGGCCAGTCTTGTCGCGTACCGGGTACTGATCCGTCGTCCGGAGGCCCAAGAAAGGGCCTTGATTCCAGCTTAGCAACGCCCGTGCACAGAGGCGAACCCGCCGGCCCGCCACCAAGGCGCGGGGCCCAGCCCGGATACAGCGCAGGGTCAGAGCGCGGTGGCGCCGCTCCAGATCCGGAACTTCCGGCCCACGGGATAGGCGCTGCAGCCCTCCTCGGCCACGGTAAGGTCACCCGCGGCGATGTCCGGGGCCGCCGAGACGATGGCGCGGCCGTCAGAGTTCACCAGCGTGGCCCGGTCCCCGATCCGGCGCAGTCCGGGCATGGCGCCGCGCTCCAGCCGCTGTACGGTGACGTCCATCCCCACAATGCCCACCACCGGACCGTCCGGGCGGCAAAACACCGGGTGCGTGAAGGTCAGGACGTACTCGTCCGTGCACAGGAAATCGACGTAGGGCCCGGTCACGTGGGCTTGGCCGGTTTCCACGGGGACGCGGAACCACTCGGACTTGACGTACCGGCTGATGGAGTTGGGACTGAAATTGGCGAGGGCGTCCACATGCTCCAGCTCCTCGCCCTGCCACCAGGCGATGTAGCTGCGTTCCGGCCCCAACAGCCCGGCATTGGCGAGGAAGCCGGCGCCGGCAGCGTAGCCGTCGGGAGTCCGGACCAGTTCCTCGACCACCGGCCGGATGAGCTTGTCCACGGCGGTGCCGGTGACCTTGCCGGAGAGGGCCGCCAGTGCTGTTCCCGTCTCCGCGGCCCACGCCGCGAGCCGGCCCTCGACGCCGGTGATGACGGCGTCGAGTTCCGCGGCGGGCAGGGTGGTTGTGGCGGGGGAGGTGGTGGTTTCAGGCATCGGGATCCTTGGCTCGAAGGAACTGGTCAGTAGCGTTTGGACTGCTCGTTCAGCAGCCAGTCCGTGGTGGCGGTGACCAGGGCTTTTACGGCTGCTTCCGCAGCTGCCGGCTGGTGGGATTCGACGGCGGCCGCGGTTTCCTCGAGGAGGCCGGCCGTCGTCGTACGGTAGCCGGAGTCGGCGCAGGGCAGCAGTGTGAGGGTGCCCAGATCGACCTGCAGGCGGATCAGCTCCCGGGCCAGCCGGGCCGAGCGGGCGATGGCGGCCACCTCCAGCAGGAACTCGGAGAGGGCCAGCCGCCAGTGCAGCGGATCCTCCTCCGCGGTGGGGATGAAGGAACGCAGTATTGCCATGTCCGCGGCGTCGGAGCGCCGGGCCGCGACGCCGGCGCAGGCGGCGGCAATGGCCTGGTAGTGCAGACCCAGGTCGCTGATCTGGAGCCGGGTGAGGTCCCGCAGCTGGTCCAGGGCGCGCTCCCGGGAGGGCAGGACGTCGTCCGCGATGAAGCTTCCGCCGTTGCGGCCCCGGGCCGTGCGGATGATGCCCGAGGTCCGGAGCTGGGACAGCGCCTCGCGGGCGGTCACCGCGGAAACGCCCAGGGCGGCGGCGAGCTCCGTCTCATTGGGCAGCCGCTGGCCGCTGGTGAGCAGTCCGGTTTCCACCGCCTGTTCGATCCGGCCGCATACCTCGTCCACCAGGCCCCGGGACTTGATGGGCGTGAACACGGCCGCCAGGCTCCGGGAGGCGCCCTGCGGTGTCAGCAGCATCCGGGCCTCCCTGGCAGTCTTGGCGTGGCGGTTCCAGCACCTGGAACGGACGCTGGGGGCTCCCCGCGCCCGGTTGAAGCCATCCTAATGCGGGCTATTCCGGGGGTCTATACACAAAACCTATGGAGTAATAGTATTTGGCCCAACAGCCTGTTGTGGCCTGAATCACACCCCGCTGTGTCGCATCTGGAACGATCCGGCAACGGAGTTAGGCGCACCCCATGACCGAAACGCTCGCCGCCGGCCGGCAGACGGGAACGGACGCGGTTCCGGCGATCCGCCTGCGGAAACTCACCAAAGTCTTCGGCGACACAGTCGCCGTCAACGCCGTGGACCTGGACATCCGCCAGGGCGAGTTTTTCTCGATGCTCGGGCCGTCAGGATCCGGCAAGACCACGGTCCTGCGCCTGATCGCAGGCTTCGAGCTGCCCACCTCCGGAAGTATCGAACTCGAGGGCAAGGACGTCACCGGAATGGCGCCCTTCGAACGGAACCTCAACACCGTTTTCCAGGACTACGCACTGTTCCCGCACATGTCCCTGATCGACAACGTCGCCTACGGCCTGCGCGTGCGCGGCATGCCCAGGAAGGAGCGCCACGAGCGGGCCCGCGACGCCCTGGAACGGGTGCAGCTGGGGAAGTTCGTCGGACGCAAGCCCGCCCAGCTCTCCGGCGGCCAGCGCCAGCGCGTGGCCCTGGCGCGGGCGCTGGTGGTGCAGCCCAAGGTCCTGCTGCTGGACGAGCCGCTCGGCGCCCTGGACCTGAAGCTCCGGCAGCAGATGCAGGTGGAACTCAAAGAGCTGCAGCGCTCGCTGGGCATCACCTTCATCTTCGTCACCCATGACCAGGAGGAGGCCCTGACCATGAGTGACCGGATCGGCGTCTTCAACAACGGGAGCCTGGAACAGATCGGCACGGCGCACGAGATCTATGAGCGCCCCGGCGGCGCGTTCGTGGCCAACTTCGTCGGCACGTCCAACATCTTCGACGCCGACCTCGCCCAGAAACTCTACGGCCGCGCGGAGCAGGTCTGCATCCGGCCGGAGCGGCTGCGCTTGTCCTGGGCGGCGGCCCCGGAACCACGCGACGGCGTCACGTCCCTCCCCGGAACCGTCGCCTCGCTTGTCTATGTCGGGCACGCCACCCAGGTGCGGGTGCAGCTCGACGACGGTCCCGCCGTCGTCGTACTGGAGCCGGAGACGCTGCAAGGCGGCGACGCCGAACTGCTGGACCGGCGCGTCACGGTGAGCTGGGACGACGGCGACGCCGTCTGGCTGCCGCCCGCCGGCTCCTGAAAGATATGTCCGCGCCCCGAGCCTGAATCAGATTCACCCCACAACGAAAGGTAAGGATCATGGCATCAAGGAATAGGGCCTCCCTCGTGGTTGGGGTGGCCGCGGCGGCAGCCCTCGTCTTGGCGGGCTGCGGCACCACAGGCGGGGGATCTGCCAGCCCGTCCGCGCAGCCGGTCAAGACCGAAATCGGCCAGGGCGAGGGGCAGCTCTCCATCCTCGGCTGGCCGGGCTACGCCGAGGACGGCAGCAACGATCCCGCCGTCGACTGGGTGACCCCTTTCGAGACCGAGACCGGCTGCAAGGTGAACTTCAAGCCCTTCGGCACCTCGGACGAGGCCGTGACCCTGATGCGGACCGGCCAGTACGATGTCGTCTCGGCCTCCGGCGACGCCTCCCTGCGGCTGATTGCCGGCAACAACGTGGAGCCCGTCAACATGAGCCTGCTGAAGAACTACGCCGACGTGTACCCGTTCCTGAAGGACAAGGCCTGGAACACTGTGGACGGCAAGAATTACGGGATGCCGCACGGCTGGGGCGCCAACCTGCTGATGTACTCCGTGGATGCCGTCACACCGGCGCCCACCTCCTGGAAGGCCGTGTTCGACGACGCCGCCCAGCACAGCGGCAAGGTCACTGCGTACGACTCGCCGATCTACATCGCTGACGCCGCCGTGTACCTGATGGCGCACAAGCCGGAGCTCGGCATTAAGAATCCCTACGCGCTGGACAAGGACCAGCTCGCGGCCTCGGTTGCCCTGCTGAAGGAGCAGCGCCAGCACATCGGCGAGTACTGGAGCGACGTCGTCAAAGAGGTTCAGGCCTTCGCCAGCGGCAGCACCGTGGTCGGCACCACCTGGCAGGTGGGCGCGAACATCGCCGGCGCGAACGGGACCAATGTGAAGACCCTGCTCCCCGAAGAGGGCGCCACGGGCTGGTCGGACACGTGGATGATCAGTTCGACGTCCAAGAACAAGAACTGCGCCTACCTGTGGCTCGACTACATTGCCAGCCCCAAGGCCAATGCGGCAGTGGCGGAGTTCTTCGGTGAATCACCGGCCAACCCCAAGGCCTGCGACCTCACCGCCGACAAGGCGCACTGCGAGACCTATCATTCCGGCGACGAGGCATACGCGAAGCAGATCTGGTACTGGACCACCCCGGTGGCGAAGTGCCTTGACGGCCGGACAGATGTCCAATGCACGGACTACTCGGCGTGGACGAAGGCGTGGACGGAGATCAAGGGCTGACATGACGGTCCAGACGCAGCACCCGGTCCCCGGGGCGCCGCCGGCAGCTCCCGCGGTGCCCCGGCCCAAGGCCCACAAGTTCTCGGCGCTGCTCCACCGTTCGCCGAACCTTCGGCTGGCGGGGCTGGTGACGGCCCCCGCCGGCTGGCTGGTGCTCGTCTACATCGCCGCCCTGGCGGCGCTGCTGATCACCGCGTTCTGGACTGTGGACACCTTCACGGGGAAGGTGTCCACGGACTGGACCACCGAAAACGTGGTGACGGTCCTGACGGATCCGGTCTACCAACGGATCACCCTGCGGACACTGTGGATCGCCATTGCCGTGACGCTGATCGACCTGGTCCTGGCCCTGCCCATGGCGCTATTTATCGCCAAGGTGGCCAGCCCCCGCTGGCAGAAGCTGCTGGTGGTGGCGGTACTGATGCCGCTGTGGGCCAGCTACCTCGTCAAGGCCTACGCGTGGCGGAACGTGCTCGCCGAAGGCGGGCTGCTGGAGTGGCTGGGGGCGCCGATCGGGCTGCAATCGCCGGGGTATGGGGAAACCGCCGTGATCCTGACGCTGGCCTACATCTGGCTGCCGTTCATGATCCTGCCGATCTACGCCGGATTCGACCGGGTGCCCGATTCGCTGCTGGAGGCCTCCGGGGACCTGGGCGCCAAGCCGCTGGCCACGATGCGCCTGGTCATGTTCCCCCTGCTGGTCCCCTCCATCATTGCCGGGACGATCTTCACGTTCTCGCTCTCACTGGGGGACTACATCACGGCGCAGATCGTCGGCGGCACCACCCAGATGCTCGGCACCGTGGTCTACGCGAACGTTGGGGCCGCGAACAACCTGCCGTTGGCCGCGGCCGTCTCGCTGGTGCCGATCGCGATCATCACGCTGTACCTCTTCATTGTCCGGCGCTCCGGCGCCCTCAACAGCCTGTGAACAGTGGGCGGCGTTTAGCCCGGAGCAGGCGGCAGGAGCACCATGAGACTTTCCCGAAGCGCCAAAGTCGTCCTCGGCGTCGTCACCGCACTGGTTTTCCTCTTCATCTACGTCCCGCTGCTGCTGGTGGTGGTGAACTCCTTCAACGCGGACAGGACGTTCGGCTGGCCGCCGCAGGGGTTCACCCTGGAATGGTGGGTGCGGGCCTTCGACTCCACCGGCGTCCGCGAGGCCCTGGTCTCCTCGCTGTGGGTGGCGGCGGTCTCGACCCTCATTTCGCTGGTGCTGGGGACGCTCCTGGCGCTGGCGTTGCTGCGTTATCAATTCTTCGGCCGGGACGTCATCAGCCTGCTCGTGATCCTGCCGATCGCGCTGCCCGGCATCGTGACCGGCATCGCCTTGAACAACATGTTCACCACCATCCTGGGTGTCTCGCTGAGCATGTGGACCGTGGTGATCGCGCACGCCACGTTCTGCATGGTGACCGTGTTCAACAACGTCATTGCGCGGCTTCGCCGGATGCAGGGCGGCCTGGAGGAGGCGTCTGCCGATCTGGGCGCCGGCGTGTTCACCACATTCCGGCTGGTCACGTTCCCGCAGCTCCGCTCCGCCCTGCTGGCCGGCGGGCTGCTGGCCTTCGCGCTGAGCTTCGACGAGATCATCGTGACCACGTTTACCATCGGCGCCGGGGACACGACCCTGCCGATCTGGATCCTGCAGAACCTTTTCCGGCCCAACCAGGCCCCGGTGGTCAACGTTGTGGCCGTAGTCCTGATTGTCGTCTCGATCGTGCCGATCTGGCTCGCGCAGCGCCTGTCCCAGGACTCGGTGGGCATCGGCGGCACACGTGTGAAGGCTACGGAGGGTTAGTCCTCGACGCGGTCGATCGACACGACGGCGAGGAAGCCGCGGCCCAGTATCTCCGGGGTGCCGGCGTCGGAACCGACGACGGCGTCATAGCGGGCGAGCGTTGTCGGCTCAGCGTCAGTGGCCCCGCCGGCAGCGCCGGGGGTAACCGCAGCCTGGCCCTGCAGCAGGATTCCCAGCTGGCCTTCAAACACGGGATGCGCGCGCTTCTTGGAGAGTTCGATGATGGAGGTGTAGCCCTTGAACACGCCGTTGCGGGTGATGACGTTCAGGTCCCGAATGTCGCCGGTGGGCAGCGCCCCGGCCGCGGCGGCGTCGCCGGAGAACCGGAACGGGCGGTACTTCTCGAGCGGGTGCTCGGCGCCGTCGACGATGAGCAGCAGGAGCTCGCCGTCCACGACGGTGAGGACGCGGTCCATCCCGGGGAACGCCGAGAAGTCGCCTGCCTTGGAGACGTCGGCAATGCTCACCCGCCAGTCCCAGCCGTTGGCTCCGGGGCTTTCCGGGGAAGACGTCGACGCCGAATGGCTGGCCAGTTCGCGGGTCACGCCGCCGCCGTTGCGCCAGGGTTGGGCTTTCAGCTCGGCAAAGCGGATGATCTCCATCCCACCACCCTATCCGCCGCGCCTCTTCGCGGATTCCCGACGCCGCGGCGGCGGCCGGGAAACGTCATCCCGTCGCCCGTCATCTGGGTGGCCGGCGCGCCGGCGTGCCCTGGACCTTGCTAACGTCGGAGGCAGAAACCACTTTTGAAGGAGCCGGATGTTCGTCAAGGTATGCGGGCTCAGCACCCCCGAGTCGGTCCGGACCGCGGCGGACGCCGGAGCGGACGCCGTCGGCTTCGTCCTGACCCGCAGCCCCCGCGAAGTCACGCCGGCGCAGGCACGGGAGCTCCTGGCCCACGTCCCGGCCGGGCTCCCCGCCGTCGGCGTCTTCCGGCACGAAGCCGCGGCAGCCGCCGCGGGCCTGGCCCGTGAAGCGGGGCTCGACTGGGTCCAGCTCCACGGCGACCGCACCCCGGACGACGTGCGCACCGTGCACGCCGCCGGACTCAAACTCATCCGGGCCGTCACCATGTCCGCCGCACCGGACGCGTTCGCCGACTGGGGCGAGGACTTGCTTCTGATCGACGCCGCGGTGCCCGGCTCCGGCGAGGCCTGGGACTACTCCTCGGTCCGCGCCAAGGGGCTGGAGGGGCGGAACTGGCTGCTGGCCGGCGGGCTGGATCCCGCCAACGTCGCAGGCGCCGCCTCGCAGGCAGGCGCCTGGGGGGTTGACGTCTCCTCCGGCGTCGAGTCCTCTCGCGGGGTGAAGGACCTGGCCAAAATCAGGGACTTCGTGGCCGCGGCAAAGTCGCGGGCTGAAAAGTCCTGAACCCGCGGAATGCCGCCGGACCCTCCCGTGTTGCCCCTGACATGAAGCGCATCGGATTCCTGTCCTTCGGCCACTGGGGCCCCGGCGAGGGTTCCCGCACCCGGACCGCCCGCGACGCCCTGCTGCAGGGCATCGAACTGGCCGTCGCCGCCGAGGAACTGGGTGTGGACGGCGCGTTTTTCCGTGTGCACCACTTCGCCCGGCAACAGGCCTCCCCGTTCCCACTGCTGGCCGCCGTCGCCGCCCGGACCAGCCGGATCGAAATGGGGACCGGCGTGATTGACATGCGCTACGAGAACCCGCTGTACATGGCCGAGGAGGCCGCCGCGACGGACCTGATCAGCGGCGGGCGGCTGCAGCTGGGAATCAGCCGGGGCTCACCCGAACCAGCCCGCGACGGCGCCGCCGCCTTCGGCCACATGCCGGCCGACGGCGAAACCGCGGCGGACATGGCCAGGAGGCACACCGCGGTGTTCCGCCGCGCGATCTCGGGCGCCGGGATGGCAGAGGCCGAACCGCGCTACGCGGGCGGCGGGTCCGGCCTGCTGCCCGTCCAGCCGCATTCCGCGGGCCTCGGCGAGCGGATCTGGTGGGGCGCCGGCTCGCGCGCCACCGCCGTCTGGACCGCGGAACAGGGCATGAACCTGATGAGCTCCACGCTGCTCACCGAGGACACCGGCGTGCCGTTCGATCAGCTGCAGGCCGAACAGATCGGCATGTTCCGCCAGGCCTGGGCCGGCGCCGGCCATCAACACGAGCCGCGCGTATCGGTGAGCCGCAGCGTCCTGCCGATCGTCGACGACGAGGACCGGCGGTACTTCGGCCTCAGTGCCCTCCGGGAAAAGCGCGACCAGGTCGGGGTGATCGACGGCCTGGTGGCCCGCTTCGGCCGGAGCTACGTCGGCGAGCCGGATGCCATCGCCGAGGAGCTGGCCGCCGACGCCGCCGTGCGGGACGCCGACACCCTGCTGCTTACGGTCCCCAACCAGCTCGGCGTGGACTTCAACGCCAAGCTGCTGGGCACCGTGGTCCGGCACATCGCCCCGGCGATCGGCTGGTCGCCGAAGCCCCGGGTGTAGCGGCCGCCCAGGGTTCCGCGCAGGGCTAGCCGGGCCGAGGCGGCGTGACTAGCATGGCTCCTTGGGGGAGTACCCCAATGACCCGGCGGGCCCGGCCCGCCACCCGCGCGAAGGAGACCGTTGTGACTCTGCCCGAAGGTTTGACCCCCGGCGTCTGGACGCTGGACATGTCCCACAGCGAAGTCGGCTTCAGCGTCCGGCATGCAGGCATCAGCAAGGTCCGCGGCCGCTTCAACGAGGCGACCGCCGAGGCCAGGGTGCGGGACTCCCTGGCGGATGCCAGCCTGCATGCCAGCATCAAAACCGCCAGCTTTGACTCCGGCGACGCCAACCGCGACGCCCACGTCCGCGGCGAAGACTTCTTCGACGTCGAGAAGTATCCGGAGATGACGTTCCGCGCCACTGGGATCCGGGGCGACGGCGAGGACTACGTGCTGACCGGCGACCTGACCATCCGCGACGTCACCAAGCCGGTGGAGCTGGAGGTCGAGTTCACCGGTGTCGCCGTCGACCCGTTCGGCGCCACCCGTGCGGGGTTCAGCGCGGAGGCGGACATCAGCCGCAAGACATTCGGCCTGACCTGGAACGCTGCACTCGAAGCCGGCGGGCTGCTGGTCAGCGACAAGGTCAAAATCAATGTCGAGGCCGCCCTGGTAAAGCAGGCCTAGCCACAGAAGACCGGCGTCTAGAAGAGCAGCAGGACGAAGCCGCCCACCGTCGAAATGATGCCCACCCCGGTGAGGATCCAGCCCAGGGTCCAGGCGGCATTGTCCTGCTTGGGCGGGGTGAGCCCCCAGCGGGACGGGTGGCACACATCGTAGAAGAGGTCGACGTCGGACCCGACCACCAGATCGTGCGACTCCGCCGTCGGCAGCAGGGACCGGTGGTCGGCGTCGTGGTGGTCCGTCCAGCTGTAACCCGTGAATCCGCCGGCGCTGATCACCTTGCCCGTGGTCCCGGTCCACTCGCAATGCCGCCGCCGGGTAATCCAGCCCCACACCAGCAGCGGCAGGCCCAGGACGAAGCCCACCCACGTCATGACTTCGAGAATGGGCCCGAGCAGGTCCCCGATGTTGGTCATCTGCGTATCCCTGCCTGCGGCGTCAGCGGGAGATGCGCGAGCGGCGCAGGAAGAACATAACGCCGGCGCCCACCAGGACCAGGAGGCCCACATAGAGCAGGAACTGCACGGCCTTCACAACAAATCCGACCACCAGCAGGACAACGGCAACTATCAGGGCGAACTTAAGGAGTGCAGGCATGCTCCAAGTATTGTGCCCTTTCGTGTGTTCGCAAAGCTCCCCTCCCGCGGCCCGCGTCACGCGGGGCAATTCAGGAATTATTCAGGGTGAACCCCTAGGCCGGACGGGCCTCCGGCAGGGGACAATGGAGCCATGAAGACATTGCTCAACATCATCTGGCTGCTCTTTGGCGGGCTTTGGCTGGCGCTCGGATATTTCGCGGCCGGGATCATCTGCTGCCTGCTGGTCGTCACCATCCCGTGGGGGCTCGCGTCGTTCCGCATCGCCAACTATGCACTCTGGCCCTTCGGGCGCACCGTGGTGGATCGCCCGGGCGGCACCGGGCTGTTCTCCCTGCTCGGGAATGTCATCTGGCTGCTCGTCGCCGGCATCTGGATCGCGATCGCCCACGTGGTGACCGCCTTCGCCATGGCCATCACCATCATCGGCATCCCGCTGGCCATCGCCAACCTCAAGCTCATTCCGGTCTCGCTCATGCCGCTGGGCAAACAGATCGTCCCGACTGACAGGCCCTTCGTGACGGCCTACAGCAAGTCATACCGCTAGCCACCATCAGAGGAGGACCAGAATGTCCGAGCATGTCACCGCTGTTCCGGCAACGGCCGGCCAGGGTGAACCCCCCGCTTCGACCGAAGACCTCATGCTGGTCATTACCCGTGAATTCCAGACCCCCGTTCCCCGGGTGTGGTCGGCATTGACCGACCCGGACCAGGCACCGGCGTGGTGGGGACCTCGGGGCTTCCACACTCCGCGCGAGAGCATCGAAGCGGATCCGGAGGTCGGCGGACTTTACCGGGCCTGCATGGTCCAGGACAGCACGGGAGAGGAACTCTGGTGGGGCGGCGTCCACACGGACATCGAGCCGCCCAATCTACTTGTTTTCACCCATGCCTGGGACAAGCCGGACGGGACCCGCGGCTTTGAGACCGAGGTGACCTTCCAGCTGGACGAGGTCGACGGCGGCACCCGGATGACGTTTATCCAGGGCCCCTTCGAGACGATCGACAACCGCGACGCCCACGGCGTCGGCTGGCGCGAATCCTTCGACCGCCTCGCCGAACACCTCCGCCGCAGCCCCTGAAAACAGTGCAACGCGGGGTCACCTAGCGTCCGTCCCGACGGGGGTTTATGGGCGCCAGGTGACCCCGCGTTGCGGTCCCGGCTACGCTTTCAGAGCCGCGGATTCACGGGTCTCGTAGCTGATGTTCTGCAGCTCCTCGTCCGCCTCATTGACCTGGACGACGTACCCGTCGGGGTCCGCGACGGTGAAGAAGCGGCCGAAGGTTTCATCGATAATGGCGGACGGCGCGAAGCCGGCCGAGGCCAGGCGCCCGGCAAGGGGCTCCAGCTTCTCGTCGCTGGTGAACTGCAGCGACACCGCGCCGGCGTCGAGGTGGGTTCCGGGGGCGGCGGCGATATGGAGCCCCAGCCCGCCGCCGTCGCCGCGCAGTTCGGCCCAGGTGCCGCTGGTCGCCGCGGTTTGCTCCGTGAGGCCGAGCATGCCGTAGAAGCGGTTGGACGTCTCGATATCCCGCACGTAGCGGATCGGCGTGATTTTCATTTTTCCGGGCCTTCCTTGCTGTTCAGGACTTGCGTCAGTGCTTGTTCCACATAGGCCGACAGGGACATGCCCTCTTCGATGGCGGCATGTTTGACCCGTTTCACCAGCGGCGCCGGCAGGTACACGTTGAACTGCGTTTTCTCGACCATGGCTAGAATGCTAGCAATCTAGTATCCGTTTGGCTAGGGGGTGGGCGTCCCGCCTACCCGAGTTCGGCCCGCAGGTTCCTCCGCGCCGCCTCCAGCCACAGGTCCCTGCCGCGCGGGGTGTGGAAGAGCGGCTCCAGCTGCAGGAGCCGGCGGACGACGGCGGCGCGTCCGGCGGCGAAATCGGCGTCGCCGATGTGCGCAAAGTCCTGCCGGACGGCGGCCAGGTACCGCGCGTAGGCGTCCGGGGTTCCGCCGAGCACGGAGAGGTCGGCGTCGCTGAGGAGGGCGCCGGCGCCGTCGTCGGTCTCCGGCTGGTGGTCGGCCGTCATCCGCACCAGGCGGGCCACTTCGTCCACCTCGGCCGCGGGAAGGCCCGCGTGAGCAAGCCTGTCCTCGGCGAGCCGGGCCGATTCCTCCTCGTCCTGGCCCGCGATTCCGCGGTAGACGGCGTCGTGGAACCAGGCGGCGAGGAGCACGGTGCGTGGCGGATCGGCGGGCCCGCTGAGGAGGTCCAGGGCTTCGAGGACAGCGAGCAGGTGGGTGCGGCCGTGGTATTTCCGGTGTTCCTCGCCCCAGCGGTCCAGCAGGTCCAGGAAGAGCGCGTCGTGGCCCGGCAGCACGGCGTTCCAGCGGGTCAGCAGGGGGAGTTTGAGGGAGCCGCTGCGCCGCCGGGCCGGGATCCGCAGGCCGCTGGAAATCAGTTTGCGGACCAGGACCCTGCCCTCCACCGGGACGGCCCCGGCCGCCACAAGGGCGTTGTACCGGGCCTCGGCGACGTCGTAATGGTCGCCGTCGAACGCCCTTTCCGGGATGCCGGACGCCGCAGCGAAGGCGTGCAGTTCCTCCAGCGAGGTGTCCGAGATCAGGTGCGAGAAGTGCGTCCCGTGCGCCGGCCAGAGCGGAGGGTCAAGATAAATGGCCATACTGGAAGTCTAGACAGGCCGCGGATCAGCCGTGGTTGGCGTCCGCGTCCGCGGTGTCGGACTGGTCTTCCTGCTGCGTCCGGGCGTGGTGCGGCTTGGAGCGCACGCCCTCGCCCTTTTCGTTCAGCCGGGTCTCATGCTCGGCCACCGCGATGGCCTCGGGAGTGATGACGTCTGCCGAGTTCCACGCCTTGATCGCGGCCCAGGCCACTGCCACGAGGGGGACCGCAAGGATCGCGCCGATGATCCCGGCGAGGATGGTGCCGGCGGTGAGGGCCAGCAGGATGACGAGCGCATGCACGTTGAGTGCCTGGCCCATCACGACGGGCTGCAGGAAATTGCCCTCCAGCTGGTTCACCACGATCACCACGATGATCACGATCAGCGCGGCGAGCGGCCCGTTGGCCACCAGCGCGACCAGCGCAGCGAGGATTCCGGCCAGCGTGGCGCCGATCAGCGGGATGAAGGCGCCGATGAAGGTCAGGGCCGCGAGCGGCAGCGCGAGGGGCACTCCCATGATGACGAGCGCCAGGCCGATGAAGAACGCGTCCACGAAGGCCACGATGGAGGTCCCGCGCACATAGCCGCCGAGCACGTTGAGGCTCCGCTCCCCGGCAAGACGCGCTTTGACCAGCTTCTCTCCCTTGAACGCCCGCAGCACGAAGGCCCAGATGCGCTCTCCGTCCTTCAGGAAGAAGAACAGGATTACCGCCATGAGCAGGGCGCCGGTGATGAAGTTGCCGGCCGCGCTGAGTCCGGAAATGGCGCCGGCGCCGACGGTGCTGCTGGTGGCAAAATCGATGGCGGCGTCGCGGGCCTGCTGGATCTGCTGGTCATCGATCGGGAAGGGGCCGGTGCGGATGAACTCGTAAACCCGGTCGAAGCCCTCCGTGGCCTTGCTGGCCAGTTCGTCGGACTGGCTCATGACGGCCAGGACGATGCCCGTGATCACGGCCCCGAACGCGACCAAGAGCAGCAGGAACGACACGGTGGTGGCGGCCGTGCTGGGCCAGCCCCGGCGGCGCAGCAAGTGCACGAAGGGTGCGATCGCGGCGGCCAGGATCAGCGCCAGCAGCGCCGGAATCACCACGAGCCGGACCTGGATCAGGGCATAGACCACCACCACGGTCAGGACCAGCAGCAGGAGCACCTGCGCGGTCCTGATGCTGGCGCGGCCCAGGCTGTCGCCCCACGGGGTTGTCTTTTCCGGACTGCGCATGCTGATTTTTTCTCCCACGGTCGGATGGTCACGTTACTTACCAACCGTCTCACAGCCGGGGCCGTAAGCCTGCGGGACGTGCCCGCGCATCAGGACGCGGATCAGGCCGCGGCTGGCCGGATGTTCTGGTTTCCGCGGAAAGTGTTCTCCGGATCAAACTCCCATTTCACCCGGGCCAGCCTGCTGTAATTCTCCTCGCCGAAGGCCGCGCGGACGCGGTCCTGGCCCTCGTCGCCGATGAAGTTCAGCCACACGCCGCCATTCGCGTACGGCGCGATGTCCTGGCGGAACCTTTTGACCCAGGCCTTCGCCTCCTGGCCGCCTTCCGGGGTGTCACCCAGGCCAAAGGGGTGTGTCACCCAGCTGGCGTTCCGGTGCTGCAGCGGGGTCGCCGCCGCGGCCGGGCCACCCACCGCCCCGCCCCAGTGGGCAATCAATTGCTGCGAACTCGGTCCGGGCAGGTTCCGGGCGGAATCGACGATGATGTCGAGGGCGTCGTCGGACAGTTCGTCGTGGTAGTCCGCGCTCCAGTAGTTGTACTTGCCCGGAGGGTCGTCCAGGGAGCACTGGAAATCGGCATATCCGATGTCCTCCAGGAGGTCCACGGAGGGCTTCAGCGCGCGGTAGGGCTTCGCGTGTTCGGCGCCCTCCGCCGCGTCCCCGGCGTACACGTAGACGATGGCGACCGCCATCTTGCCGACCATCTCCGGCGGCACGAACGGTTCGGGCGGGGCGGTCAGGTAGATGATGGCACCGGTTTCCTCATTCGGCGCCGCCAGTGCCAGCTCCCGGTAGCCGCGGCTGATCTCCTGAGCTGCGTCGCCGGGCCACAGCATCAGGCCCGCATGCACCGTCGGGCCGAGCCGGTGCAGGCCAAACGTAAAGGACGTGGCGACGCCGAAGTTCCCCCCGCCGCCGTGCAGTGCCCAGAACAACTCGGGGTTCTCCGCCGCGCTGGCCGTCATTTGCTCCCCGGAAGCGGTCACCAGGTCCACGGAAATAAGGTCGTCGCAGGCAAAGCCGAAGGCCCGCTCAAGCCAGCCGGAGCCGCCGCCCAGCGTGAAGCCGGCCAGGCCCGTAGTGGAGACGCGGCCGCCGGTGAGCGCGAGGCCGTGCTGCTGGGTGGCCCGGTCGAATTCCCCGCACGTCAGCCCGGCGCCGGCTGTGACCGTGCGGGCCGCGGGGTCTACACTGACGGACTTCATCGGCCGAACGTCGATCACCAGGCCGCCGTCGTTCAATGACATGCCGGCGACGGAGTGCCCGCCGGCCCGGACAGCAACAGCCAGGCTGTTGTCCTGTGCATACTGCAGGGCCTCGGCGACGTCGGCGGCGTCACCGCAGGGTGCGATCACCGCCGGGTGGCGGTCGATCATGGCGTTGAACAAAGTCCGGGATTCGTCGTAGCCCGGGTCAACAGGTGTAATCCACTTCACGGCGGTGCTCCTCGGTGACCGCGGCTCCACCCCTCGCGGAAATTTTAGGTCCGGTGGGGACGCCGGGGATAGAGCGCGTGAAGGTAAGCGGCGGGTCGGCGCCGGGCAGCGTATTCCGAATCTGCGGGGGAGAAGCGGCTCCCACTCCGCAAATGCGGGTTAGAGTTGCCGCATGCCTAATATTCGCGTTTCGGAGGCGGCCCGGTTGCTCGGGGTCAGCGATGACACCATCCGGCGCTGGACTGAGAACGGAAGCCTGACCGCCCACAAGGACGACGCCGGGCGGCTCGCTGTGGACGGCCTGGAACTGGCACGGCTCGCCCGGGAGCAGGCCCAGCTTCCGGATGATCCGGCCCGGGCTGGCAGCTCGGCCCGCAACCGCTTCGTCGGCCTGGTCACGGCCATCACCGCGGACACCGTTATGGCCCAGGTGGAGCTGCAATGCGGGCCGTTCCGGGTGGTGTCGCTGATGAGCAGCGAGGCAGTGCGGGAGCTGGGCCTGGAGCTCGGCTCGGTCGCGACCGCCGTCGTCAAGGCCACCACGGTGATCATCGAGACGCCCAAAGGCAAGGGCGTCGTATGAGACCCGCGCTCAAGGCCGCCGCCGTGGTGGTGGCAGGAATCGTTGCCGCCGGCCTGGCAGGCTGCGGCACACCCGGAGGCGCCGCGGACGGCGGCAAGTCGCTCACCGTGTTCGCCGCGGCGTCCCTCAAGGCCCCCTTCACGGCGCTCGCCGGTCAATTCGAGGCAGCGCACCCGGGAACCACCGTGACGCTCAGCTTCGCCGGGTCCGCCGACCTCGCCACCCAGATCAGCCAGGGCGCGCCGGCGGACGTGTTTGCCTCCGCCGATACCAAGAACATGGCGAAGCTTTCCGACGCTTCGCTGGTGGAAGGAAAAGCCGCGGACTTCGCCACCAATGTGCTGACGATTGCCGTGCCTCCGGCCAACCCCGCGTCCATCACCTCCTTCGCGGATCTCGCCAGGCCGGGGATGAAAGTGGTCATTTGCGCGGCCCAGGTTCCGTGCGGCGCGGCCACAAAGACCCTTGAGCAGAAAACCGGCACCACACTGCAGCCGGTCAGCGAGGAATCGTCCGTGACCGACGTCCTGGGCAAGGTCGTCTCCGGAGAGGCCGATGCCGGGCTGGTCTACGTCACGGACGTCAGGACCGCCGGAGACAAAGTGAAGGAAATCCCCTTCCCCGAGGCCGCGCAGGCCGTCAACACCTATCCCATCGCCGCGGTGCGGACCAGCAAGAACAAGGAGCTCGCTGCAGCGTTCATCGCGGCGGTCACTGGCCCCGACGGCCGGCGGCTCCTCAGCGGCGCCGGCTTCGGAACCCCCTAGGCGCCGCATGAAACGCCGGAGAGACAGTTCCTACAGCGGGATTCCACGCTGGGTCGTGGCCGTGGCCGCCGTCGGGGCGCTGCTGGTGCTGCTGCCGCTTGTGGGCATGGTGGCCAGGGTCAACTGGCCGCAGTTCATCCCGCTCATCACATCCGAGTCGTCCCTCACGGCCCTGGGCCTGAGCCTCCGCACCGCCGCGGCGAGCACGGTGCTGTGCGTGCTGTTCGGGGTGCCGCTGGCGCTGGTGCTGGCCCGCGGCGACTTCCCCGGCAAGCGGCTGCTGCGCTCCTTCGTCCTGCTGCCGCTGGTGCTGCCCCCGGTGGTGGGCGGCATCGCGCTGCTCTACGCCTTCGGCCGCCAGGGCCTCCTGGGCAGGAGCCTTGAAATCGCCGGCATCCAGATCGCGTTCTCCACGACGGCGGTGGTCCTCGCGCAGACGTTCGTGGCCCTGCCGTTCCTCGTGGTCAGCCTCGAAGGGGCGCTCCGCTCGGCCGGCAGCCGGTACGAGGCCGTGGCCGCCACCCTCGGCGCGCGCCCCACCACCGTGCTGCGCCGGGTCACCCTGCCGCTGGTCCTGCCCGGGCTCGCTTCGGGCGCCGTGCTCTCCTTCGCCAGGAGCCTCGGAGAATTCGGCGCCACGCTCACCTTCGCGGGAAGCCTGCAGGGAGTCACGCGCACGCTGCCGCTGGAAATCTACCTGCAGCGGGAGACCGACGCCGACGCCGCCGTCGCGCTGTCCCTGCTGCTCGTCGTGGTGGCGGTCGTCGTCGTCGGGCTCTCGTACCGGGGACCCGCGCCGGCCGGGTCCGGCAGCAGGACGGCCCGCAGCGCGGGCCAAGCAGAGCGGGCGGCGGCATGACGTTCACTCTCGACGCCGCCCTCGCCGCCCGCCGCTTTGAGGTCTCCCTGAGCTTGGCGCCGGGCGAGACGGTTGCGGTGCTCGGCCCGAACGGGGCGGGAAAGTCCACCCTGCTCTCCGTGATTTCCGGACTGGTCCGCCCGGACAGCGGCCGGTCCGAGGTGAACGGCCGGGTGCTGTTTGAGCTCGGCGCAGGCGTGCACACCTGGACCGCGCCGCACCGCCGCGGCACTGCCCTGCTGGCCCAGGATCCGCTGCTGTTTCCGCACCTGAGCGCACTCGAAAACGTCGCCTTCGGGCCGCGGAGCGCGGGGGTGCCCAAGCGGGAGGCCCGGGAGGCCGCCCGGCACTGGCTGGCCGAGGTCGACGCCGCCGGCCTCGCCGACCGCCGGCCGGGGGAGTTGTCCGGAGGTCAGGCGCAGCGTGTGGCGGCGGCGCGTGCCCTGGCCGTGGATCCCGAGGTGCTGCTGCTGGATGAGCCGCTGTCAGCCCTGGACATCCATGCGGCTCCGCTGCTGCGGCGGCTGCTCAAGCGCGTGCTGGCCGGGCGGCGGGCCATCATTGTCACCCACGATGTCCTGGATGCTTACATGCTCGCGGACCGGGTGATCGTGATGGAGGAGGGCCGGATCACCGAGGACGGCCCCACCCGTGAGGTCCTCCGGCGGCCGCGCAGCAGCTTCGCCGCGGGGCTGGCCGGGCTGAACCTGGTGTCCGGGACCGTGACGCCCGCCGGCATCCGGTCCGCCGAGGGGCTCGAGTTCGCCGGTCAGCACGACGCGCCGCTCGTCGCGGGGCAGGCAGGCGTGGCGGCTTTCCCGCCGTCGGCCGTGTCCGTTTTCCTGAGCGAGGCGCACGGCAGCCCGCGGAACTCGTTCCGGGTCACGGTCACGGACCTGGAGCCGCACGGCGACCAGATCCGGGTCCGCGCCGGCGAGCTGTCCGCGGACGTGACCCCTGCTGCCTCCGCGGACCTCGGCCTGGTTCCCGGCCTAGAGGTCTATTTCGTGGTCAAAGCGGCGGCTGTGGCGATCTACCCGGCCTGACGGCGGCCGGAGGTGCCGGGCTCGCCGCGGCCCTTGCGGACGGGGTGCTGGCTGACGATCGACACCCGGTTGAACGCGTTCATGGCGATCACCAGCCAGCTGACGGCGGAGAACTCCGCGTCCGTGAGGTGTTTCCGGGCGGTGGCGCCCTCGTGCTCGCGGGCGCGGGCGTCGGAGATGTTGGTGATGGCCTCGGCCAGGGTCAGGGCGGCACGTTCCTTCTCGGTGAACAGGTCCGTGTCCCGCCAGGCCGGGAGGACGGCGAGGCGCTGGGCGGTTTCGCCGTTCCTCACGGCGTCGCCCACGTGCAGGTCCAGGCAGTAGGCGCAGCCGTTGATCTGCGAGATGCGGACGTTCAGCAGTTCGATCAGGGTCTGGTCCAGGCCGGCGTCATCCGCGGCTTCTTTGGCTTTGAGGCCCAGCCCGTTGAGGGCCCGCCAGGCGGCGGGGTGGGCCTTGTCCAGGAAGACGGACTGGGTGGTGTGGTGCTGCGCTGCTGCTGTCTCATCCATGGTCAAAAGACTACCCACGGAAACGCCGAAAATATCGCGTGACAAATCTGTCACATCTGTGACAAGATGCATAAACAGCGAAGTTTCCCTGCAGGGGCGGTTCCCCCGACCGCTCCGGGCTGGTCTCCCGACATGGGACCAGCCCCATTAATTGGCGGTCGGCTCCTTGGGGGAGCCGGCCGCCGAAATGGTTTAACGGGGCCGGCGTCGCGGACGCTGAGCATGTCCAGTCATGGGTGCAGTCCGCCCTTGAAGGTGCCGGGGGGACATGCCCACTCTTGCGGCCCAATCTTTGGGGGCATGTCCAGTCCTGGCCCCGAAGAGCGGACATATTGGCACTATGTCCAGTGCTTGCGGCTAACGGAGGGCATGTCCTGTCGTGTCCGCAAGGCAGGCCCCGGCGACCGCCGCGCCCGCACGTGTCATCGCGGCCGCGTCGCTCGCCACGATCACGCCGGCGAAGTTGTTCGCATAGTCGCCCAGGTCCTCGTGGACGGACCCCACGACGGCGTAGACGCTTTTCGTGCCGCGCCTGGCAAGAATGGCCGCGATGATCTTGCCCTGGCCGGTCTGTGAATCCAGCCGGCCCTCTCCGACCACGACCGCGCTGCAGCCGGCGAGGTGCTGCTCGAAGTCCAGGAGGTCCAGCACGTAGTCCGCGCCGGAGGCCAGTGTCGCCCCGTAGCGTGCCCACATCCCGCCGGAAAACCCGCCGGCGGCCCCGGTCCGGTCAACCGTGCGCGGGTCACGGCCGTGCTCGCGGAGGAACGCCAGGGCCTGCTGCTCGAGCCGGTCGGTGAGCATGTCCACGGCGGCCGGGCCGGCGCCCTTCTGAGGCCCGAAGACCCGCGCGGCATCGCCGAACCGGGTGGTGACGTCGCTCAGGACCGCCACCTCCGCGCCGCGGAGCCCTCCGAGTTCCTCGACCGCAGCGATGGCGCCGGCGCCGCCGTCGGTCGTGGCGGACCCGCCGGATGCCACCAGGATCCGGCGTGCCCCCAGCCGGGCGGCCTCGGCGATCAGCACACCCGTACCGTAGGTGCTGGCAGCCAGCGGATCCCGCCCCCGGCTGGAGGGAAGATTGAGACCGCTGGCCGCGGCAAGTTCAACGATGGCGGTCCCGTCCGCCGTCAGCCCGATCGCCGCCGTGACCGCGTCGCCCCACGGCCCGACGGTGCTGACGCTGACCTGCCGGGCGTCCAGACCCCGGACGAGCACGTCAAAGGTTCCCTCGCCGCCGTCGGCCACCGGCAGCTCAATCGCCTCACCGCCGGCGGACCGGATCCCGGCCGCGATGTGCCGGGAAACGTCGACGGCGGTGAAGGTCCCTTTGAAGCTGTCCGGGGCAACGAGGATGCTCATGCGCTTAGAAGCCGACCTTGTCGCGGCCCTTGAGTTGCAGCATTTCGCGGGCCTCGTCCGGGGTGGCGACCTCGAAGTTGAGGGCCTCGAGGATGGTGCGGATCCGCGTGACCTGCTGCGCGTTGGACGTTGCGAGCTGTCCGGGGCCGATCCAGAGCGAGTCCTCCAGCCCGACCCGGACGTGCGAGCCCATGGCGGCGCCGATGGTGGCCAGGGGCATCTGGTTCTTGCCGGCGCCCAGGATCGACCACTGGTAGTCGTCGCCGAGGAGCCGGTCCGCGGTGCGGCGCATGTGCATCAGGTCCTCCGGGTGGGCGCCGATCCCGCCGAGCAGGCCGAATACGGACTGGACGAACAGCGGGCCCTTGGCCAGGCCCCGGGCGTGGAAGTGCGCCAGATTGTTCAGGTGCGAGATGTCGTAGCACTCGAACTCGAAGCGGGTGCCGTTCTCGTTGCCGATGCCTAGGATGGTCTCGATGTCCTGGAAGGTGTTCTTGAAGACCAGGTCGCGGCTCTTCTCGAGCCCTTCCCGCTCCCAGTCGTGGCCGAACTCGGTGAACCGGTCCAGCATCGGGTAGAGGCCGAAGTTCATCGAACCCATGTTGAGGGACGCGAGCTCGGGCTTGAACAGGGCCGCGGGCTGCATACGTTCTTCCACGGTCATGTGCGGCGAGCCGCCGGTGGTGATGTTGATGACGGCGTCGGTGTTCCGCTTGAGTTTGTCCAGGATCGGGGCGAAGTGCTCCGGGTCCTGGGACGGCCGCCCGTCCCGGGGGTCGCGGGCGTGCATGTGCACAATCGCGGCGCCCGCCTCCGCGGCGCCGATGGCGGCGTCGGCGATCTCATCCGGCGAGACCGGCAGGTGCGGGGACATGGACGGGGTGTGGATGGCGCCTGTGACGGCGCTGGTGATGATGACTTTGCGTGAAGCAGCCATGGGAGGTCTCCTAGAGTGGGCCGAATTTTCCGGGCGGGCCGGATCAGTAGAGTTTCTCGGTGTTGCCATCGACGGCCAGGGCCTGGCCGTTGACGTTGCGGGCCATGTCGCTGGCGGCGAAGGCGGCCATGTTGGCGATGTCCTCGGCTTCGATCAGCCGTCCCAGCGAGGACTGGTTGTGGTAGAGCTCGGAGACCTGGTCCGCCGGCAAATCCAGCATCTGTGCCTTGGCCGCGATGACGGCGTCGATCCGGGGGCCGTTGACCGCGCCGGGGCAGATCGCGTTGACCCGGATCCGGTCGGGGCCGAGTTCGATCGCGAGGGTCTTGGTCAGCCCGATGACAGCCCACTTCGACGCCGAATAGGCGCTGCGCCCGGCCATGCCCAGCCGTCCGGCGGCGGAGGAGAGGTTCACGATCGAGGCTTCGCTGCCCTGCCGCAGCATCGGCAGCGCGTGCTTGATGCAGAAGAACTGGCCGTGGATATTGACGTCGAAGGTCGCCTTCCAGGCGGCCGTGTCCAGCGATTCGAGAGGCCCGGTGGGTCCCGCGATGCCGGCGTTGTTGACGAGGACGTCCAGTCCGCCCAGTTCCGACTGGACCAGGGCCATCAGTTCGCGGACCTGGTCCTCGTCGGAGACGTCGCTGACAGCGGCGGCGAGGCCGTTGACGCGGGCCTTCTCGACGGCGTCGGGGTCAATGTCCGTGACGAAGACGGCGGCCCCGAGCGCCTGGAACTTGGTGGCGATGGCGAGGCCGATGCCGTTGGCTCCGGCGGTGACCAGCACCCTTTTTGAGCTGAAATCCATGACGTTTCCTTGCGTTGGTGGAGCGGTGGACTGCTCCTGCTGACGCCCGCGCGTCTGGCGCGCGTCAGCAGGAGTGTCGGGTCGGCGTGGCTTAGTGGGCGGCGGGGGCGAGCTCGGGCTTTTCGGTGCCGCGCTTGAGCATGAGCGAGAGCAGGGCGCCGATGATGCACATGCCCACGATGAACCAGAGCCCGGAGAGCTTGGAGCCGGTGGCGTCCTGCATCATGCCCATCACGTACGGGCCCAGGAAGCCGCCGCAGAGGCCGATGGTGTTGACGAAGGCGATGCCGCCGGCGAGGGCGGCGCCGGTGAGCCGGGTGGCCGGGTAGGTGAAGAGGATCGGCTGCAGGGCGAAGAAGTTGAAGGCGGCGAGGCAGAAACCGATCATGCCAAGGAGGGGACCGCCGACGGCGCCGAGGGCGAAGCCGGAGACGATGCCGATCATCGTTCCTGTGACCAGCAGGCGGGAGCGCCGGCCGTCGGTGGCGAACCGGGGAATCAGCAGGGCTCCGGCGGCAGAGAAGATCCACGGGATGGCCGTCAGCAGGCCGATCTGCAGCGGGTTGAGCTTGCCGTAGGTGCCGATGATGGAGGGCAGGAAGTAGGACAGCGCGTAGACGGCGATCTGGTGGGTGAAGTAGATGCCGACCACGAGCAGGATCTGCTTGTCCCTGAGGATGTCGCGGAGGCGGTGGTTGCCGGACGCTTCAGCGCCCGCCTTCTCCTCGGCGGCGATGCGGGCTTCGAGGTCCATGGCTTCTTCGGGTGTGAGGAACGTTGCCTGGGTGGGGCGGTCCGGAAGCTTTTTCCAGACCACGTAGGCCAGGATGCAGGCGGGCAGGCCCTCGATGATGAACATCCACTGCCAGCCGTGCAGGCCGCCGAAGCCGTCCATGGTGAGCAGCAGGCCGCCCAGCGGTGCGCCGACGATGTTGGCAATGGACACGCCCAGCAGGAACATGCCGTTGGCCTTCGCGCGGTCCTTCACGACGAACCACTGGGTCAGGAAGTACATGACGCCGGGGAAGAGCCCCGCCTCGGCGACGCCGAGCAGCATCCGCATGATGTAGAAGGACCATTCGCCCTGCACGAAGGCCATGCAGGCGGAGATGATGCCCCACGTGATCATGATCCGCATGATCCAGAAACGCGCGCCCACCTTGTGCATGATCAGGTTGGACGGGATTTCGGAGAGGGCGTAGGTCAGGAAGAACAGCCCGGCGCCGATGCCGTAGGCGGTGGCGGAGATGCCGAGGTCAATCTCCAGCCGGTCCTTGGCCATGCCGATGTTGGTGCGGTCCAGGAACGCCATGATGTAGGCGCCGATGAGGAGCGGCATGACTCTGCGGAGGATCACACCGTTGATTTCCTTTGGTGTGCGCATCTTCGTTGGTGCGGATACAACTGACATGGGTCTTCGTCCTTGAATTGGTGGTCAGGGCAGGTGGATGGGCGGTTCGGGCAGCCCGGAGGCCGGGCAGCAGGGCAGTAGGGCAGGAGCCAGGGTGGCTGGCCTTGGGTGTGGTGCGTGGGAGGGGCTAGCGGGCTGGAGGGGTGCAGCCGCAGGTGCGCCCGATATGCAGGCGGTGCGGGCACACCTTTGAGCTGTACGTGCCGGAGGGGGCTTCGATGCGTCTGAGCAGCATGGCGAAGGCCTCGTGGGCCATCTCCTGCTGGGGCTGGACGATGCTGGTCAGGTTGATGAGCCCGGATCGGCTGTGCGGGAGTCCGTCGCAGCCGGCGACGGCGACGTCCTCCGGGATCCGAAGTCCCTGGGCCAGGGCGTGTTCCATAACGCCGATGGCCAGTTCGTCACTCCCGCACACGACGGCCTGCGGCGGTGTCTCCGCGGAGAACAAACGCTCGGCTGCCAGCCGTCCGCCCTCGTTGTTGACCCGTGTGCTGATCTTGCGGTCGCCGCTGATGCTGATCCCCGCGGCAGCGGCGGTGCGGACGAACGCCTGTTCCCGGGCCAGGGACGCGGTGGAAAACCGCGGACCGATCACAGTGGCGATCTCCGTGAAACCATGGCTCAGCATGTGCTGCATCAGCGTGGTCGCCGCGGCGTCGTCGTCGATCCCGACAAAGTCGGAGTCGAGGAAGTCGGCCCGCCGCGAGAGGCAGACGTACGGGATCCGGGCGGCCCTCAGGGTGCGGAGCGCGGTGGCGTCGTCCCGGAGTGACGCGGCCAGGATGATGCCGTCCACGTTGCGGTTCGCGAGGGTCGACGTGACCTGGGCGAGCACGTCCGGGTCGTCCTGGGTGGTAGCGACGAACACCTCGTAGCCGGACTCGGCTGCAGCGGAAATGACTCCCTGGGCCCACCTCGGAAACATGGGGTTGATGATGTTCGGCAGGATGAGGCCGATCACCCGGGTGCGCTGGGCATCGGTGGACTGCGAGGACTTACGGGGCCTGAAGCCCAGCTCGTTTGCCACGTGGATGATGTGGCGCCGGGTTTCCGGCGAGACTCCGCTCTTGCCGTTGAGGACGTAGGACACCGCGGCGGAGGAGACCCCTGCCGCCCGGGCCACAGCGGCGGCCGAAACCGGCGGCACCCGGCCGCCCAGGGTGGCGCTTGTGGCGTGGTCCTGCATGTCCGGCCCTCCTTCGCGTCGGTTTGTGTTCCTGTGACCTCAGTTACAGTAGGGAGGCCGCCGAATCTTAAGCAACGTTAAGTGATTTCCGCGGAACATGCCCAATCGCCGCTCCGGCCCCGAGGGGACATGCTCATCCCTCGCGGCACCCGGCGGGCATGCTCATTTTTCGCGCCCGGATGCACGGGACACGTCCAGTTCTGGGCTCGAACAATGGGCATAGTGGGACCATGTCCGGTGGCGGACGCCAGGGGAGGGTATGTCCAGTCCTGGGGCCGGCTCAGTGTGTGTGGCATGTCCCGGGCTGTGCGCCGGGCGCCGTGCGGGGACTCCGGCACTAGACAGTCATTTCGCCGTGGGCAAACATGGACCCAAAGGGACCCAATGCAAAGTTGAGCGGAGTACACTCAACTTTAACACCAGCATGTTCCCGGAAGGAGCTCTCTTTGGACGCCAAATTCACCACCAAGAGCCAGGAGGCTCTCGCGGCTGCCGCCATGAACGCCTCGACGGCGGGGAACCCCCAGCTCGAACCCGCCCACCTGCTCAAGGCGCTGATGGATCAGCGCGAGGGCGTCGCCGTCGCCCTCCTCCGCGCCACCGGGGCGGACCCGGATTCCGTCAGCGTCCAGGCCAGCACCGCCATCAAGGCCCTGCCCTCCACCTCCGGCAGTTCGGTGCAGCAGCCGCAGCTGTCCCGCACCGCGCTGCAGGCCATCAAGAATGCCCAGAATGAGGCCGAGCGGCTCGGCGACAGCTTCGTCTCCACCGAGCACCTCCTGCTGGGGCTCGCGTCCGGAAGCGACGCCGTCGGAAAGCTGATGCGCGACGCCGGCGCCTCCCACGAGGCCCTGCTCGCCGCCCTGCCGGGTGTCCGCGGCGACCGCAAGGTGGACAACGCCGACCCCGAGAACTCCTTCCAGGCGCTGGAGAAGTACGGCACCGACCTCACCGCGATTGCCCGCTCCGGAAAGCTGGACCCGGTGATCGGCCGCGACGCCGAGATCCGACGCATCATCCAGGTCCTGAGCCGCCGCACCAAGAACAACCCCGTCATCATCGGCGAGCCCGGCGTCGGCAAGACCGCCGTCGTCGAAGGACTGGCCCAGCGGATCGTGGCCGGCGACGTCCCCGAGAGCCTGCGCGGCAAGACCCTGATCGCCCTGGACCTCGCGTCCATGGTGGCCGGCGCCAAGTACCGCGGCGAATTCGAGGAGCGGCTCAAGGCGGTTTTGGAGGAAATCAAGAGCTCCGAAGGCCAGATCGTCACGTTCATTGACGAGATCCACACCGTGGTCGGCGCCGGCGCCACCGGGGACAGCTCCATGGACGCCGGCAACATGCTCAAGCCCATGCTGGCCCGCGGCGAGCTCCGCCTGATCGGCGCCACCACGCTGGACGAGTACCGCGAAAACATCGAGAAGGACCCGGCGCTGGAACGCCGCTTCCAGCAGGTGTACGTCGGCGAGCCCAGCGTGGAGGACACCATCGGCATCCTGCGCGGGCTCAAGGAACGCTACGAGGCACACCACAAGGTCGCCATCGCCGACTCCGCCCTCGTCGCCGCCGCCACGCTCTCCAACCGCTACATCTCCGGGCGGCAGCTTCCGGACAAAGCGATCGACCTCGTGGACGAGGCCGCTTCCCGGCTGCGCATGGAGATCGATTCCGCTCCGGAGGAGATTGACCAGCTGCGCCGTTCCGTGGACCGCCTGACCATGGAGGAACTGGCGCTGGCCAACGAGACCGACCCCGCGTCGGTGGAGCGGCTGGCCGCGATCCGGGCGGACATGGCGGACAAGAAAGAGGAGCTCGCGGGGCTCAACGCCCGCTGGGAGGCCGAGAAGGCTGGCCTGAACCGGGTCGGGGACCTCAAGGCCCGGATCGACGAACTGCGCTCCGCCGCCGAGAAGTTCCAGCGCGAAGGCGACCTCGAGGCCGCCTCCCGGATCCTGTACGGCGAACTTCCCGCCCTGGAACGGGAACTCAACGAAGCCGCGGAGGCGGAGTCCGCCCGGGTGGCCGGCGGCGGGGCCAAGCAGGACCTGATGGTCGCCGAAGAGGTCACCGCGGACGATATCGCCGAGGTGATTTCCGCCTGGACCGGGATCCCCGCCGGCCGCATGCTGCAGGGCGAGAGCCAGAAGCTGCTAGAGATGGAACACGTGCTGGGCGAGCGGCTGATCGGCCAGACCAAGGCTGTCACCGCGGTCTCGGACGCGGTCCGACGCGCCCGCGCGGGGATCAGCGACCCCAACCGGCCCACCGGTTCCTTCCTGTTCCTGGGCCCCACCGGCGTCGGCAAGACCGAGCTCGCCAAGGCCCTGGCCGACTTCCTGTTCGACGACGAACGCGCCATGGTGCGGATCGACATGTCCGAGTACTCGGAGAAGCATTCCGTGGCACGGCTCGTCGGGGCGCCTCCCGGCTACGTGGGCTATGAGGAGGGCGGCCAGCTGACCGAGGCCGTCCGCCGCCGGCCGTACTCCGTGCTGCTGCTGGACGAGGTGGAGAAGGCCCACCCCGAGGTCTTCGACATCCTCCTGCAGGTGCTCGACGACGGCCGCCTCACCGACGGCCAGGGCCGCACCGTGGACTTCCGCAACGTGATCCTGGTCCTGACATCCAACCTGGGCAGCCAGTTCCTGGTGGACCCGACGCTCGACGCCGCCGCCAAGCGCGACGCCGTCATGGCCACCGTGAACGCTTCCTTCAAGCCCGAGTTCCTGAACCGGCTCGACGAAGTGGTGCTGTTCGACCCGCTGAGCATCGAGGAGCTGTCCAGGATCGTGGAGCTGCAGGTCAAGGAGCTGGGCGAACGCCTCAAGGGCCGCCGGCTCAACCTGGAAGTGACCGAGGGGGCCCGGTCGTGGCTCGCCGTGACGGGCTTCGATCCGGCCTACGGCGCCCGGCCGCTGCGCCGTCTGGTGCAGCGCGAAATCGGCGACAGGCTGGCCAAGGCCATCCTTGCCGGCGACATCACAGACGGCGACACAGTGCTCGTCGATACCGAACCGGACCTCATGGAGCTCACCGTGGGCGGCACAGAAGCCTCGGACCGGCCCGCCGGCGGCGCTTCCGCCGGCAGCGGGCTTTCCGTCCGGCGCAAGGAGTAGGACCCCGCTGCGGTAGGACCCCGCAGCATTAAACAAGAACTGCCAGCCGGATCTTGCTCCGGCTGGCAGTTTCTTTTTGTGCAGAATCCTTGCGGGAACGCCTTAGGGAACCAGCGATTCCATAATGACGTTCCCGGTATCCGCGGTGACGTAGCAGTCCACCCGCCGGTCGCCGTTGTCCCAGCTCGCGGAGCTCGGGTAGGCCAGCTTGTAGCTCAAGACGTAGTCCGCAGACTTGTCCGTCAGGGGTGCGGCCTTGCAGGCGTCCAAAGCCTTCTGCTTGAGCGGATCCCGTCCCGGGTAGGAGTCGGCGGCCGCGTAGTGTTCGATCGCGATCAGCTGCGCGGAGTGCCCCGTGGTGCAATCCACGATGGTGGACTCCGGTGCCTCCGGGTCGAAATCCTTGAAGCAGTCGCCCGCCTGGAAGTCCAGCGGGCCGACGCCCTCCAGCGGAAGGGCCCCCCGGCTCGCGGGGGCGGACGACGTCGTGGTGCCGGCGGGGGCGGAGGAGGTATCCGCGACTGTCTGCTTGCTGCCGCCGAGTGACGTCAGCCACCAGATCAGCAGTCCCATAACGACGACGGCGGTCACCGCGGCGCCGAGCCGTGCCGGACTCTGGCGGCGTAGCAATCCGCCCAGCTGCGAGGCCTTCTCCGATGCCGCCTTGCCAGCCCCTGCGAGGGCGCCGCCTGCGGCTCCCGGAGCGCCCTGGGCGCTGCCGGAACGCCGGGAGCCGGGCTGCCCGGCGTCGGGCCGGTTGACCGGCGGTACGAAGGGGCGGACGGGCGGCGGTGCGGACGGCGCCGCGGGCTGGGCAACGGGCGGCCCGACCGGGGGCTTGCCGGGAGCGGCCTGCGGGACAACCGGCGTCGCGGAGGTCGGCGGCGTCGAAGGCTTCGGGGGCACGGCAGACGGCACGGCGGGGGCAGACCGTCCGCCGGGTCCGCCGGCAGGGGGAACCCCAGGCATGCCGGCGCCGCCGGGCCTTTCGTTCTCTTCGGTCACTGAGAATTCACCACTTTCGTGCGTCTTTGCCGCGGCTGGACGCCCGGCGGAAGGACCCGTTTCCGGAAGTCCACTACGGAACTCTATCTAAGATGCCGCGTGCGCCGCATGCCGCCGGGGCGCCGTCCGGGGCTGCGGCGCGGGCAACACTGTCCACAGCGGCCGACCCGGGGAGCAGTTGCAGCAGAAAGCATGTAATCTAGGTGTACGACAAATTGACCAAACATTCCGGGGCCTCACCGATCGCCAATGGTGACCACCTCCGGTCCGAGTACAAAAGGGGGTCACGCCATGGGGCGCGGCCGTCAAAAGGCAAAAGCTACCAAGCAGGCTCGGGATATTAAGTACTATTCCCCGAACACTGACTACTCTGCGCTTCAGCGTGAGCTCAAGAGCTCTGAGGGTCGTGCACCGAGTCGTTTCTCGAGTGAGCCCGTTGAGCCGGATTATTCGGCTTATGTGGATAAGTACGCGGACGATGTGGAAGAGGACGACGACGAGGTAGATTCCCGTCGGATAGGTTAGTCGACACTTCTTTCCGGCATGCTGTTCCGCTCGCGGATTGCCGACCACGTGATTTCAGGCCCGCCGGCCACTCCCCGTTACGGGCGTGGACGGCGGGTTTTCTGCTGCCCGGATATTCCGCCCGGCCATGCGCCGCGGAGTGTCCGCGCAGTTGTCCGGGCCCCGACCCTCAGGCTAGGTTGAAGCTGCCGGCACCACCCGGCCCGCACCACAATATTCCGGAAGGATTGCCATGACCATGCGCACGGGATTCACCGAAGGCGAGGTCTGCTGGACGGACCTCCAGAGCAGCGACGTCGGGGCGGCCAAGGCCTTCTATGCCGCGGTGTTCGGCTGGCGCTACGTGGACCTGCCCACCCCGGACGGGCGCAGCTACGCGCAGGCGTTCCTGGGCGACGACCTGGTCACCGTCATCGCGCCGCAGAACCCGCAGCAGGAGGCCGCCGGGGCCGCGCCGCAGTGGAACGTGTACTTCGCGTCCCCCGACGCCGCCGAGCTCGCCGCCGGCCTTGATCACGCCGGCGGAACCCTCGAGTTTGGTCCGGAAGCGGTGGGCGAAACCGGTGTCATGGTCTTCTTCGCCCCGCCCGGAGGCGGCACCACCGGCGCCTGGCAGGCCGGAAGCCACCTCGGCACCACCCGTGGCGGTGAACCCGGAGCCCTGACCTGGGCCGAACTCTTGACGCCCGAGCCGCAGTCCGCCGTCGGATTCTTCCAGCAGCTGTTCGGGCACGACGTGACCGAATACCCGCAGGACGACGGCGGCAAGTACACCACGCTGATGGTGGACGGTGCGGAGGTGGCCGGGATCGCCGCGGTCCCGGCGGACGCGGAAGGCACGCTCAAGCCGGGGTGGCAGGTGTACTTCGGGGTGTCGAGTGTCCCCGAGGCGGTCGCAGCAGCCGTAGCCGCCGGCGGCACCGTCCTGATTGAACCGGACGAGGCCGAGGACGCCGGCACCATCGCCACCCTCGAGGATCCGCAGGGCGGCGTGTTCAGCCTGCTGGAGGTTTAAACACATCGAGTGCTCCCCCAGCCGGTGGGGAGCACTCGATGAAGATTTAGAAGGATCAGGCGTAGGCGTTGACCAGGCGGACGGCGCCGCCGTCGACGCCCTTTGCGCCCTGCACGTAGTCCGGGCCGGTCTTGACGATCGAGTCCGAGTCCGCCTCCACGGTGCCCATGACCCAGGCCGGCAGTCCGCGCTCGTTGAGGCGGTTCACCGCGGCGTCGGCGGCTTCGGGGGAGACGATTGCGACCATGCCGACGCCGAGGTTCAGCGTGCGCTCCAGATCGGCCAGCGGGACGTTGCCCAGCTCGGCGACGAGCCGGAAGATGGCCGGGAGCTGCCAGGTGGCGCGGTCCACGGTGGCCACGAGGCCCTGCGGCAGGACGCGGGCAAGGTTGGCGGCGAGCCCGCCGCCGGTGACGTGGCTGAATCCGTGCACGGCCTGGCCGGCGGCGGAGCCGTTCACCGGGAAGGTACGGGCCAGGTCCAGGCAATCGGCGGCGTAGACGCGGGTCGGTTCCAGGAGTTCCTCGCCCAGCGTGCGGCTGAATTCGGAGACGTGGCGGTCCAGGGCCCAGCCGGCGTGGTTGATGACGCGGCGGACCAGGGAGTATCCGTTGGAGTGCAGCCCGGAGGAGGCCATGCCGATCACAACGTCGCCGGCGCGGACACGGTCCGGGCCGAGGAGGTCGGCGGCCTCGACAACACCGGTGGCGGCACCGGCGACGTCGTACTCGTGCTCGCCCAGCAGGCCCGGGTGCTCGGCGGTTTCGCCGCCCACCAGGGCGGTGCCCGCGACGGAGCAGGCGGCCGCGATGCCGCGGACGATGTCCGCGATGCGCTCCGGGACAACCTTGCCGCAGGCGATGTAGTCGGTCATGTACAGCGGCTCGGCGCCCACCACCACGATGTCATCGACCACCATGCCGACGAGGTCGAAGCCGATGGTGTCGTGAATGTCCATGGCCTGCGCGATGGCGACCTTGGTGCCCACGCCGTCGGTGGACGTGGCCAGCAGCGGGCGCTTGTACGTGAGCAGCTTCGAGACGTCGTACAAGCCCGCGAAGCCGCCGACGCCGCCAATCACCGAGGAGTTGTGGGTCGCCTTGATGGCGCCCTTCATCAGTTCGACGGCGCGGTCGCCCGCTTCGACGTCGACGCCGGCGGAGGCATAGGTGATGCCGACGGCGTTCTGGGCGGCGTTCATGTCAGCGGCCGGGGAGGCGGAAGTCATACTGGCTCTTTCTTGTCGGCTGAGGTGACGCGGTCGGCATCGGTGAGCAGTTCTTCAAATTCGGCATCCGGTCCCGGATCGCAGCCGGTGGCGCCGGCCTTCTCGGCGGGGTCCTCATCGTCGGCGACGGCGGGATCGACGTCGGCTGCACCGGCCGCGGTGCCGGCAGACGCAGGGGCGGCGGCGGGGAGTCCGCCGAGGTCCGTGCGTTCGAGCAGGTTCTTGCCCAACTTGTCGGCGGCCGGAAGTTCGATCGGGTACTTGCCCGTGAAGCAGGCGGTGCACAGGCGTTCGCGCGGCTGCCGGGTGGCTTCGATCATGCCGTCTTCGGAGATGTAGGCAAGCGAGTCGGCGCCGATGGCCTGGGTGATTTCATCGATCGTGGCGCCGTTGGCGATCAGTTCCGCGCGGGAGGCGAAGTCGATGCCGTAGAAGCAGGGCCACTTGACCGGCGGGGAGGAAATCTTGATGTGGACGCTTGCGGCGCCGGCCTCGCGGAGCATCCGCACAATCGCGCGCTGGGTGTTGCCGCGGACGATCGAGTCATCCACCACAACAACACGCTTTCCGCGGATCACAGATTCGAGGGCGTTGAGCTTGAGCCGGATGCCGAGCTGGCGCAGCGTCTGCGAGGGCTGGATAAACGTGCGGCCCACGTAGGAGTTCTTGACGAAGCCGTGCGCGAAGGGGATGCCGGATTCCTCGGCGTAGCCCACTGCAGCGGGGGTGCCGGACTCCGGCACCGGGATGACGATGTCCGCTTCCTGGGTGTTTTCGCGGGCCAGCTGGCGGCCCATCTCCACGCGGGACTCGTACACGGAGCGGCCCGCGATGGAGGCGTCCGGGCGCGCGAGGTAGACGTATTCGAAGACGCAGCCGGCCGGCGTCGCCTCGGCGAAGCGCTGGGAGCGGACGCCGTCCTCGTCGATCGCGATGAACTCGCCGGGTTCGATTTCGCGGATGAAGCTGGCGCCGACCGTGGCGAGGGCGGACTGCTCGGAGGCGACCACCCAGCCGCGTTCCAGCCGGCCCAGGCAGAGCGGGCGGATCCCGTACGTGTCGCGGGCGGCGTAGAGGGTGCCTTCATCCATAAAGACGAAGCAGAAGCCGCCCTTGATCTTGGGCAGCAGTTCCATCGCGGTCTCTTCGAGCGACTTGCCCTCTTCGCCCTCCAGCAGGGCGGTGACGAGGGCCGTGTCCGAGGTGTTGCCCTGCTTCATTTCGCCGCTGAGCTGGCCGCCGTTGCGGTCCTCGATCATGGCCTTGAGCTCGGCGGTGTTGGTCAGGTTGCCGTTGTGGGCCAGAGCCACGGTGCCGGTCGCCGTCGCGCCCAGAGTGGGCTGCGCGTTGGCCCAGTGGCTGGCGCCGGTGGTGGAGTAACGGCAGTGGCCGACGGCCAGGTGCCCGGTCAGGGTGTTCAGCGTGGTCTCGTCGAAGACCTGGGATACCAGTCCCATGTCCTTGTAGACGTTGATCCGCTGGCCGTCGCTGGTCGCTATGCCAGCAGACTCCTGACCGCGGTGCTGCAGTGCGTACAGCCCGTAATAGGTGAGTTTTGCAACCTCTTCGCCGGGAGCCCAGACCCCGAAGACGCCACATGCGTCCTGGGGGCCTTTTTCGCCAGAGAGAAGGTCATGAGAAAGTTTTCCATCGCCGCGTGCCACTGGTTGATTATCTCACGTTGTGCGCTAGGACTTTCCCGGCGGCCGGTTTATGACCTGCGGCCGCTCAGGCGCCCTGCTGGTCCCCGTTGTCGGGAACGGAATCCGGGACGGACTCGACGACGGCGTGCTTGGCCCGCCGGACGCTCAACCGGTCCAGGATAAGCGCCACGGTACCGCCCAGAATGACGCCGCCGGCGCCGCACATGATCATAAAGAAGCCGAACACCGCGCTGGCGTCGTAGCTTTCATCGCCGGGGAGGCCGTAGGCGAGGAATGCGGCCAAGACAAAGCCCAGCAGCCCGCCCAGGACCAGGAACGGCACGTACTTCGGCGCCCGGCGCACGGTGATTTTGCGCCGTTCGGGGACGTGCTGCTCGCTGGGGGTGCCGGGGTTTTCGGGGGTAGACATGGTGTTAAGCCTACTGCCCCGGGCGCCATTGCTACCGCCCGGTCCGGGGGCGCACACTAAGGGGTGGGGGAGGGCAAGGAACAGCTTAGGAGCGCCATGTCAGCCTCAGCGGAACAGATCAGGGACCAGCAGCGGAGCACCTGGGACGAGTTCGCCGCAGGCTGGCGGAAATGGGATGCGGAAGTCCTCGGCTGGCACGCCCCCTTCGGCGACGCTGTCATCCGGGAGGCGTGGCTCCGCCCGGATTCCGCGGTCCTCGACGTCGCGGCCGGAACCGGAGAGCCAGGCCTCACCGCGGCGGCCCTCGTTCCGCGCGGAAGCGTCACCCTGCTGGACCTTTCGGAGGGGATGCTGCGGGTGGCCTCCGAGAAAGCGGCGGCCCGCGGCCTGGCCAACGTGCGGACCGCCGTCGGCGACGCCGCCGCCCTGCCGTTCGACGACGGCTCATTCGACGCTGTCCTCTGCCGCTTCGGCATCATGTTCTTCCCCATGATGTCGTCCGCGGTGGGCGAAATGGTACGCGTGGCCAAGCCGGGCGCCCGGATCAGCGCCGCCGTCTGGAGCCGGGCCGCCGAGAACCCGTGGGCCAGCCTGATCCTCGGCACGATCGCCCGCCACACCGAGCTGCCGGTGCCGCCGGCGGGAACGCCGGGGCTGTTCAGTTGCGCGGCGCAGGGGTTCATGACCCGGATGTTCAGGGACGCCGGGCTGGTCGACGTCAGCGAACGGAAGGTCAGCACGGACCTGGTCCAGGAGTCACCCGAGCTCTACTGGGAGTTCATGACCGACATCGCGACCACCGTGGCGGTGGGCCTGGCGCGGGCGGACAGGGAATCCCGGGAACTGATCCGCTCCGACGTGTTCCAGCTGCTGGGCCGCTACGAGCACGACGGCGCCATCCGGCTCCGCTCCACGGCCACCATCGTGGCGGGGACCCGGGTGTAGGCCGCTGCGCCGTTTTCCGCACCGTTTTCCGGCTCGCGCCACGATTTCGGACCGGCGCCGCGGGGATCCGGGGAGCCCGTGTCTGATTCCGCGGCATTTTTCCGGAAGCGAGTCCGGATTAGCGACGACAGGACGGGAGTGTCGCCCGCGGAACGCCTGCCTCCGCCAGGAACGCGGCAAATCTTGCGGGGCTGGACAGCTCAGACCACGTCCATCGCACCACCCGCCGGCCCGTGGCCCGGATCCGGTCCTCCCGGCGCTTCTCGTCGGTGAGAGCCTGCGCCGGGGTCCGGCCGCGAAGATACTCCGGATTGCGGTATTTCACGAGGCCGTCGAATTCTCCGCACAGGCGATCCTCGGGCCAGTCAAAGTCCGTGAAAGCCACCAGCCCGCGTCCGTCCCGGATTTCGACCTGGAGGAGGGGAATTCTGAAGCCAAGCCGGTGCATCATGGCACGGCTGACGGATTCTCCCGGCGAACCGGAAGCAGGATCGGCAAACTCCAGGGCGGTGCGGATTCGCCGGGCCGCGGCCGCAGTGTAATTACCGTCGACGCCGGCGTCGAGTTCCGCTTTGTTGAGCGGTGCAAGGGTGCCGGGCTGCGGTCGGAGGACGTGGTCGAATACCGCGACGCCCTGCTCAAATGATTCAAAGGCTGCCAAGTCCAAGGCCGTGCTCGCGCGGCCAGTGACCAGCAGCCCGTGGCGCTCGTCGATCCGGGCCGAGTCCAAATCGACGAAATGCCGGCGGACACCGGCACGCGAGCGTCCGCCGCCGGCGTCGGAGGTGCATGCGTGCACTGGATGTTGAAGGCCCAGCACGGGCATGTCCCAGAGCGCACCGGAGGACTGGCGGCAGAAGACCGTGCGGCTCTTCAACGTAGCGGCCGCCGCCCTGATGAGGAGCGGATACCGGTCCCACGGAGTCAGCGCCTCCCAGTCCTGCGCCCGGACGTAGACGCCCTGCCGGATGCGGCGGAGCTGCCCGGACTTCGCCTTCCGGGCCAGGTCCCGAGCGTCCTGGCCAAGCCGTGCGAGATCGCTGGTGAGAATCAATTCGGGTAGGTCCATGCCACAGATGGTGGTCCGCGAAAACGGGCCGGGCAACGGCCGGCGCGGCGGATGTGGAGAACTTTCGCGCGGTGGCTTCGGCCCGGCGCGGCGGAATGTGGGGAGCTTTCGCGCGGTGGCTTCGGCCCGCCGCGGCGGAATCGGACCGCCGCGCCTCGGATAATCGCAGCCCGTGTCGGTTTCCGGCGCAACGATCCGGAGGCGCCGCGGGGCGGTTCCTCGGCGTCGAGCTCGTTCGCTAGCGGGAATTTGACGGCAAGACCGCCCGTGAACCGGCCGGGGCGTGCGGGTGTCCTGGGAGGTGCCGAGGACCCGGACGGGAACGTGCGGCGCCGTCGGAAAAGCGCGGCGGAATCGGACCGCCGCGCCTCGGATCCTGTGTGCGCTAGTCCGAAACCGGTGCGCCAGTCCGAAACCGGTGCGCCAGTCCGGCGGCGGTGCGTCTGTCCGAAAACGCCGCGGAAACGTGGGCCGCCCCGGGTCAGGCTGGGATAGCGGGGCCCGAGGCATCGGCGATGATGGCCCGGACGGAGTTGTTGCGCTTGTCGTGTGTGAGCTCCACCAGGCCCAGCGCTTCCAACAAGGGCGGCAGGTACATGCCGAACCGGCCGCGGTAGCCCTTCCGCAGCCCGTACCAACCGCCCACGGGGTTCTCCGGATCCCGCCCCCATGCCTCGACGGTTCCTTCGGCGGCCGGCTTGTTCTCATCGGCGGCGCCTAGCGGCACCCAATCGACCCGCTCCATCAGCCACAGCTGAAGGTCCTCAACGGCCCGGAGGTGATACTTCAGCGTCGTGGAGCCGACTTGGCATACGAGGGCGGCGGGATCGGACTCCTCGTCCCGGTACATCGTGTACTCGGACGTTCCGGGGGCTGTCTTGAGCACCCAGGGATCCTGCTTGGTTCCAGTTGCCACGTTTCCGCCTTAGCGTAGGCCGTTGCCGGCGCTGTTTGGACCGAGCCTACCCAGTGCGCCCGGCCCACGCGAGAGCCTAGACGCCGAGCGCGTCCTTCAACGCGGCGACATGGCCCTGCGCCTTGACCTGGTACTGGGTCAGCCGGACGCTGCCCTCGGGGTCAACGACGACGGTGGAGCGGACGATCCCCTCGGTGACTTCGCCGTTGACCAGCTTTTCGCCCCACGCGCCGTAGGCCAGCGCCACGGCGTGGTCCTCGTCGGCGAGCAGCGGGAAGGTCAGTGCGAAGTCGCCGGTGAACTCGGCAAGGGCCTCCGGGGCGTCGGGGGAGATGCCCAGCACCTCGTAGCCGGACCCCTGCAGGGAGGCCAGGCTGTCGCGGAAATCGCAGGCCTCGGTGGTGCACCCAGGGGTGGCGGCCTGCGGGTAGAAGTACACAATGACGTTCTTGCCGCGGTAGTCGGCCAATGACACTTTCTGTCCCGCGGCGTCCGGAAGGGTGAACTCCGGGGCAGGGGTTCCGGGCTGGAGCTTGATGGTGGGGTTGGGGCTCATGGCGTTCCTTCGGGGTCTGTTGGAGTGTCTGCGGACAAAGCGGTCTGTCGTTAAACAACCACCGGTTCAGAGGCTGTATTCCGCCGGACCGCGCACATCTGCCCGGGCTGCGGGCGCACCCCCCGCCGGGACAGCTTCGCCGCCCCGGCGGAGCAGTTGTCCGCGGGGGGTGCGGCCGTCGATTTCACGGCCGCGCAGGAAGGTCCGGCGGACCACCCCGGAGAGGGTCTTGCCGTCGTAGGGGGTGATGGGGTTCTTGTGCCTGAGCTTGGCGGCGTCCACCACGAAGGAATCCTCGGGCGCGAAGATCGAGAAATCGGCGTCGTAGCCCACGGCGAGCTGGCCCTTCGAGGCCAGCCTGGCGAGTTCGGCGGGCCGGCGGGCCATCCAGGACACCACCTGTTCCAGTGGAATGCCGCGGTGCCGTGCCTCCGTCCAGACCAGCGACAGGCCCAGCTGGAGCGAGGAGACCCCGCCCCAGGCCACGGCGAAGTCGCCGTTTTCCAGGTCCTTGAGGTCCAGGGTGGACGGGGAGTGGTCGGAGACGATGCAGTCGATGGTGCCGTCCTGGAGGCCCTTCCAGAGCAGTTCCCGGTTGGCGGCCTCTCGGATCGGCGGGCAGCACTTGTAGGCGGTGGCCCCGTCGGGGATTTCCTCGGCCATCAGGGTGAGGTAGTGCGGGCACGTCTCCACGGTGAGGCGGACGCCGTCGCGCTTGGCGCTGGCGATCATGGGCAGGGCGTCCGAGGAGGACAGGTGCACGATGTGGGCGCGGGCGCCGGTCCAGCGGGCCCGTTCGATCACCTCGGCGATGGCCTTGTTCTCGGCGCCGCGGGGGCGGGATGCGAGGAACGCCGCGTACTGGCCGCCGCCCTGGTGCGGGGCATGTTCGATCGCTTGGGGGTCCTCGGCATGGACGATCATGAGCGAATCGAAGGACTTGAGCTCGGTGAGGTCCTCTTCCAGCTCCTCGGCGTCGAGGTGCGGGAATTCGTCCACGCCGGAGGGCAGCAGGAAACACTTGAAGCCGAAGACACCCGCGTCGTGCAGGGGGCGGAGGTCCGCCTTGTTGCCGGGCACGGCTCCGCCCCAGAACCCGACATCGACGAACGCCTGCCCCTCGGCCACTTCGCGCTTGCGGTTGAGGCCGTCCGCGGTGGTGGTGGGCGGGATGCTGTTGAGCGGCATGTCGATGATGGTGGTCACGCCGCCGGCCGCCGCAGCCCGGGTCGCGGAGGCAAAGCCCTCCCACTCGGTGCGGCCCGGCTCGTTGACGTGGACGTGGGTGTCCACGAGGCCCGGGAGGAGGGTTTCGTCGTCCGCGAGCTCAATGACGGTGGCGCCGGAGAGCCCGACGCCGAGCGGCCCGACGGCGGCGACCTTGCCGCCGCGCACCCCCACCTCGCACGGCGCGGTCCCCGCCGTCGTCAGGACGCGCTGCCCGCGGATGACGAGGTCGAAGGTTTCTTCAGGCATTAGGGCTCTCCTTGCTCGTGGCCGTCTGACGGTCCGGGCCCTGCGGTCACCGGGCCGGCTGGCGGAGAGCCCAGTCGAACGCGGTTGCTGCCGGTTCCTTGTACTCGAGGCCGATGTAGCCCTCATAGCCGAGCTGCCGGCTGCGGGCGATCCAGTCGTCCAGGGGAAGCCCGCCGGTTCCGGGAGCCCCGCGGCCGGGGCTGTCGGCGATCTGGATGTGGCCGAAGTCCTTGGCGTGCTTTTCGATGACAGCGTCGACGTCGTCCCCGTTGACGGACAGGTGATAGAAGTCGGCGAGGAGCTTGATGTTCTCCGCACCGGTGTCCTCCTTCACCCGGGAGATGACCCGGAGGGCGTCGTCGGCGGTGAGGAGCGGGTAGCGCGGGGCGCCGCTGACCGGTTCGAGCAGCACGGTTCCGCCGATGCGGGCCACGGCGGCGGCCGCGGCCGCGAGGTTCTGGACCGCCAGCTCATCCTGGGCTTCGGGCGTGTGCCCGTCCTGCCGGTTGCCGTAGAGGGCATTGAACGAGCTGCAGCCGAGGCGCCCGCCGACGCCGGCCACGACGTCGATATTGTCCCTGAATTCGGCGGAGCGGCCCGGCCAAGAGACCAGGCCGCGGTCGCCGGCGGGCATGTCGCCGGCGTTGAAGTTCAGGCCGGTGAGTTGGACACCCGCGTCGGTGACCGCCCGCTCGAAACGGGTGAGCTCGGCGTCGCCGGGGACGGAGGTTGCGAAGGGCCACCAGAACTCGACGGCGTCAAAGCCGGCCGCCTTCGCCGCGGCGGGCCGTTCCAGGAGCGGCAGTTCGGTCAGCAGGATAGAGCAGTTCACGGAGTACGCCATGGTGTTCCTTTCTGGTGCGCAGGGGATCTTCTTACCCCTTCGAGGGGTCCTTCCGGGCCGCCAGGCCCACCAGCGCCCCGACGCCCACTCCGATCAGCAGGCCGGTGAACGGCTTGTCGGCGCTGACCACGCCAATGACCAGCCCGAGGGCCGCGCCAACGAGCATTCCGATCCACAGCGACTCGTACTTCACAGCCTCAGGCTAGCAAGCCCTGTCTAGGTGAGGCGGACCTGCCGGTTGACGTCCTTGTAGAGCAGGTAGCGGAACGGGCCCGGCCCGCCGGCGTAGCAGGCCTGCGGGCAGAACGCGCGGAGCCACATGAAGTCGCCGGCCTCCACTTCCACCCAGTCGTCGTTGAGCCGGTAGACGCCCTTGCCCTCCAGGACAAAGAGCCCGTGTTCCATCACGTGGGTCTCGGCGAAGGGGATCGACCCGCCGGGCTGGAACGTGACGATGTTGACGTGCATGTCATGGGCGAGGTCGTCCGGGTCCACGAACCGGGTGGTCGCCCAGGCGCCGTTCGTGCCGGGCATGGGCCGCGGCTCGACGTCCTGGTCCCGGGTCACAAAAGACTTCGCCGCGAAGCCGTCCAGCGGCTCGTAGGCTTTGCGGATCCACTGGAAACTGGCAGCCTCCCCGGCCCCGTCGTTGGACACTTTCCAGTCCGAGCCCGCCGCGAGGTAGGCGTAGCCGCCGGGCTCCAGGCGGTGGCGCTCGCCGTCGAGCGTCAGGGTCAGTTCGCCTTTGGTGAGGAAAATGACGCCTTCGACGCCGGCCTCCGCCTCGGGTCTGTCGCTGCCGCCGCCCGGCCCGACTTCCACGATCAGCTGCGAGAAGGTTGTGGCGAAACCGGCGATCGGCCGGGCGAGGATCCAGGACCGGGTCTTGGTCCAGCCAGGCAGGTTGGACGTGACGATGTCGCGCAGCACGCCCTTGGGGATGACCGTGTAGGCCTCTTTGACCACGGCGCGGTCGGTGAGCAGGTGGGTCTGCGGCGGCAGGCCGCCCTCGGGGGAAAAGTAGCTGCTCATGGGATCGCTCCTGGTAGGGGTCAGTGGTTGGGGGAGGCTGACGGCTGCGCCAGCCGGGGGTGTGCCAGGCCCGTCAGCCGGGGCAGGCTGAGACCCGTCAGCTCAAGGACTTCCGCGGCGCTCGCTGCGCCGCATTGGATGCCGCGCAGCACAAAGGCGGCCAGGGCGCGGGCCGTGGCGGGTTCATCCATTACGCCGCCTTCAACTCGCTCCATATAGTTGCGGAGCCGTGCGGCGGCGGCCGGAAGGCCCTGCCGGTAGAAGGCATAGGTGGCAGCGAAGCGGCTCGGCAGCTGGGCGGGGTGGAGGTCCCAGCCCTGGTAGTAGCCGCGCTCCAGTGACCGGCGGACCAGCCGGCCGTGGAGCCGCCAGGCGTCCTGCACGGCGTCGCCGACGGGCATGACATTGCTGGACCCGTCAGAGAGCCGGACGCCGGTTCCGGCCACAGCAAGCTGCATCACCTCTTTGGCGTGGTCCGCCGCCGGGTGTTCCATGGACTGGTATTCGGCGGAGATCTGCAGGGAGGCCGAGTAATCGTAGGTGCCGTAGTGCAGGGCGCTGATCCGGCCGGGGACGGCGTGCGGCAGCTGCGCGACCGGGGAGGTGCCGTCCGGGCCGAGGATCAGCTGCGGCGTTTCCACTTGCACTTCAAACCGCAGGCGGCCGGCGGGCAGCGAGTGGGCCTCCTCCAGCCGGGACACGGCAAAGTCCATCGCCTGCACCTGGGCCACGGTGGTGACCTTGGGCAGGGTGAGGACCAGCCCTTCCGGGAGCTCGCCGGCGGCGGCCAGGCCGGAGACGAACAGGTCCAGGGTGCGCAGCCCGCGGGCACGGGTGGCCGCCTCGAAGCACTTGAACCGGATCCCGATGAAGGGCGGGGCGCTGCCGTCCGCCACCGCGGTGGCGACGGCGGCCGCGGCAGCGACGGCGTCGGCGTCCTCGACGTCGTCACCCCGGTCCCCGTAGCCGTCCTCGAAGTCCAGCCGGAGATCCTCGATCGGCTCGCTGCCGAGCTTCGCGGCCACACGGGACGCGACGGCGGCGGCCAGCTCGGGGTCCTGGCCGAGCAGTCTTCCCAGCCGTTCCAGCCCGCCATGGGCGTCCGCGGCGGCCAGCGCCTGGGCACCCCAGCCGGCTGCGAAGCCCGGAGTGAAGCGGTCGGCGGGGACGTAGACGGTGTGGACCGGCTGGCGGGAGCCGTCGTCGCCCGGATAGTTCCGGTCCAGCAGCAGGTCCGTGGCCGCGAGCTGGGTATCTATCCGGTCCAGGTCGGCGCCGGAGAGGGACCCGGACCTGGGCCCGGAGGGAGACGCAGGCGGGGGTGCAGCCACGGCTCAGTCCACCAGTTCGTAGGCGGGCGTGGTGAGGAAGTCCGTGTAGTCCTCGGAGAGGCAGATGTTGCCGATGAGCTCGCTGGCGGGCTGGTAGTGCTTCGCGAAAGCGTCCTCGCCCACCTCGGCCCGGAGCTTCTCGGTTTCCTCGGCCAGGATCCCGGCCACCAGCTCACGGGTCACGGTCCGGCCGGTATCGGCGAGGACCACCTGGTTGCGGATCTGCTGCCAGACCTGCGAGCGGGAGATCTCCGCCGTCGCCGCGTCCTCCATCAGGTTGTGGATGGCGACGGCGCCGTTGCCCGAGATCCACACCGCGGTGTAGGCGACGGCGACGTAGAGGTTCAGGCGCAGGCCCGCCTCGGTGACCGTCCCGTTCGCGGAGGCGATGTCCAGGAGCTGGTCCGGGGTGACCGAGACCTCCGGGCGCTGCCTGTCCAGCTGGTTCGGGCGTTCGCCGAGGACGGCGTCGAACACGTCTTGGCAGACCGGCACCAGGTCCGGGTGGGCCACCCAGGACCCGTCAAAGCCGTCGTTTGCCTCGCGGGTCTTGTCCGCCCGCACCTTCTCGAAGGCCTGGGCCGTCACCTCGGGTTCGCGGCGGTTGGGGATGACGGCCGCCATGCCGCCCATGGCGAAGGCGCCGCGGTGGTGGCAGGTCTTGACCAGCAGCTCGGTGTAGGCGCGCATGAACGGCGCCGTCATGGCCACGGTGGCGCGGTCCGGGAGCACAAAGCGCGGGCCGGCGTCGCGGAAGTACTTGATGATGCTGAACAGATAATCCCAGCGTCCGGCGTTCAGTCCGGAGGCGTGGTCGCGGAGCTCGTAGAGGATCTCGTCCATTTCGAAGGCCGCGGGGATGGTTTCGATCAGGACGGTGGCGCGGATGCTGCCCTGGGGGATGCCGACGTAGTCCTGGGCGAACACGAAGACCTGGTTCCAGAGCCGGGCCTCGAGGTGGCTCTCCATTTTGGGCAGGTAGTAGTAGGGACCCTGGCCGTTCTGCAGCAACTGCTTGGCGGTGTGGAAAAAGTGCAGGCCGAAGTCCACCAGGGCGCCCACGGTGCGTTCGCCGTCGATGAGCAGGTGGCGTTCACTCAGGTGCCAGCCGCGCGGGCGGGCCACGACGACGGCCAGCGGGGCGTCGGTCCGGAGTTTGTATTCCTTGCCTTCGGGGGAGGTGTAGGCCAGGGTGCCGGCAGCGGCGTCGCGGAGGTTCAGGATCGATTCGACCACGTTGGACCAGGTGGGGGTGCTGGCATCCTCGAGGTCGGCGAGCCAGATCTTCGCCCCGGAGTTCAAGGCGTTGATCGCCATCTTGGCCGGGGCGGCCGGGCCCGTCATTTCCACCCGTCGGTCCTGCAGGGCCGCGGGGGCGGCGGCGACTGACCAGTCAGCTTCGCGGATGTCGCGGGTCTCCGGCAGGAAATCGAGCCGCCCGGTGCGCGCCACGTCCTCGCGTTTGGCCGCGCGGGCCTTGAGCAGCTCCCCGCGGGTGGCGGCGAAACGCTGGTGCAGTTCCTCGATGAACGCCAGCGCCTCCGGGGTGAGGATCTCCCCGGCGCGGTCAACGGGGCGGTGGGCTGAAACTGTGAGAGCCATGGTGGTCCTTCTTCGTCGGTGAATCAGGCGGTGCGTCACGTGGTGCATCAGGGGGCGGGAATCCGGCAGCAGCGATCTGGATCGGTCTTGGCGAACACACTAGCCTCCCCGGGCATGATTACGGCCGCCCGCCGCCGATCGTGACTTCGTTCCTAGCAGAAGCCGGCAATGCCGGCCCAGGCGGCGTCGGCCGGCACGGCGTCGTCGCGCTGTACGGCCGCCTCGATCAGGCCGTACGGGCGGTCGGCGGCAAAGAAGACCTCGTTGGGGTTGTCGAGGCCAAACGGCGAGAGGTCCACCAGGAAGTGGTGCTTGTTGGGCATCGAGAACCTGATTTCGTCGATCTCGGGGTGTGCCTCGAGGACCTTCGCGCCCATGTCGAACAGGGTCTGCTGCAGGGCGTGGGAGTACTTTTCGGTGAAACCCTCCAGCAGCAGGGCCTTGATGTCCTCGTAGCCCTTGTTGAAATCGAGGGAGCCGTAATCCGTGCCGGTCCGGTAGCGCCAGCGGGCGGAGACCTCCGTGGCCAGGATCCGGTCCGTGGTCTCCGGCAGGGTGGTGTACCTGTCCCGCGGAAAGCCGAAGAAACCGGACTGCGTGGACTTGAGGACGGTGAGGTCCTTGAGGCCCGAGAGCAGATGCCGTTCGGCGCCGTCGCGGACCAGCACCGCGGTCCGCACCTCCTGGCCGTTGCGCACGAAGGAGTGGTCGTGGGGCGCGCCGTGGGACTGGATGCGGTCCCAGCGGTAGGACTCGGCTTCCCAGCGGCCGCCGGTCACCCAGTCGAAGCTGGACGTGAAGTGCTCTCCGAGCCGGAGCAGGAAGGCCTCCGGGGAGCCGATGCCTTCCCGGGCGAAGGCGTAGATGGTGTTCTTCTGGGTGTCCGTTGCCACCACGTGGCTGTTGTCGCCCTTCAGGTGGGCTGCGGCGAAGTCGCCGCGGAGCTGGGAGGTGACGTTGAGGTCGTCGATCTCGTGGCGCTCGGTGTCGCGGGTGATCTTGACGACGCGGACTTCGGCTTTACCGTACTGGTTCTGTCCGAGGACGATCCTGCTGCTCATGGTGCGGTTCCCAACTTCCGGTAGGTGGAGCCAAAATGCCACATGGAAATTTCGAACGCATTTCGCGTCCGTTTCCTTCTCGCCGGCCCACAAAAAAGAGCCGGCGTCAGTTAACGCCAGCTCATTACAACCCTGCCTGCTGCTCCCAGGTCACGTGACACACGCCACGAAGTAGATCCAACGCTAGTGGGGCGGCAGGCACATCACAAGCATCCAAAAAATTGATGGCGCAACCCCCTTTCCGCTGCTAGTCTCGCTCGTGTCAACGGCGGGCACCCGGGAGCCGGGAGGCTATCTACCAGGCGCAACACCAACTTCACCGCAAACGCTGGAGCCTGGTAACCGACGCCGCAGGCTCATCACCTTCCGGTACGGTTCCGGCTTCCACAGCAGAGGGAGTCGCATCATGACTGTCATCGCCACGGCCCAGGTGTATCTCGCCAGGTCCATCGAGCTGGCCACCGCCAACGTCATGAACAGCGGAGGGCCCTTCGGCGCCGTCGTTGTCACCGCGGACGGACAAGCGTTCGACGGCGTCAACCGCGTCACCGCCACCAACGATCCCACCGCCCACGCCGAGGTCACGGCCATCCGCCGGGCCTGCGCCGAACTGGGCCGGTTCGAACTCAGGGGAGCCACCCTCTACACCAGCTGCGAACCGTGCCCCATGTGCCTGGCCTCCGCCCTCTGGGCCCGGGTGGAAGGCGTGGTCTTTGCCGCTGACCGGCACGACGCCGCCTCCGTGGGATTCGACGACGCCGTGTTCTACGAATTCTTCGAGAAGGGCCAGCCCGCCGCCGTGATGCCCGTGCGCAAGCTGGCGCTGGACGGCCCCGAGGCGCCGGCCGTGCTGCTGCCCTTCACCACCTGGACGACCCACCATTCCCGGATCCACTACTAGATTCCGCGGCGCTTTCGGACAGGCGCTGCGCTTTTGGACAGGCGCTGCGCGGATCCGGGGCGCGGAATTCCGCAATCACAGCGGATTTCCGGCGGGCCCGGCCGCGGCGGTCCTTTCCCCGGCCACCGTTTGGAACGACAATGTGCAGATCATCGCCGCAGGGGAGAAGGGGGTGCAGCAATGTTGGATCTGATGCCCGCGCTCGCAGCCTGGCCGCCGGCAGCCAGTGGCCGGCGCTGCGCTGTGGCAACGATTGTCGGGGCCACCGGTTCCGGGCCGCGCCCGGTGGGAACCTCCATGCTGGTGTCCGAGTCCGGCGACGTCCTGGGCAGCCTCTCCGGGGGCTGTGTTGAGGGCGCCGTCGTGGCGGCGGCGCTTGAGGTGATGGACGACGGCGGCCCCCGCCGCGAGTTCTTCGGCTACAGCCCCGCGGACGCTTTCGCCGTCGGGCTCACCTGTGGGGGCGGGCTGGAAGTCCACATCGAACTGCTGGCGGATGCCCTCGGGCCCCTCGGTCCGGAGGGCCTGAATGCCCTGGACACCAACGATCCCGGCACGGGCCTGGCGCTCCTCCGCCGGATCGACGCCCGGTCCCCGCACAGTGCCCAGCCCGCGCAAGGTGCCGGCGCCGTCATGGTCCCGGATCCGGCCAGCTACCAGGTGGCGCAGTCCGAGGCAGTGGCGACACTGCTGGGTATAGACACGGCGTCAGGGGACGGGGGCCACGCCCTGCTGCGGGCAGCAGCCGCGCAGCTCGAGCCCCTGCTGAGGAACGGGACCACCGGCGTGGCGCGGCTGGCGGCGGAATCCGGCTGCGGCGGCGATGCGGCGGGGCGTGCCACCGAGCCCGTCACCCTGCTGGTGGAGAGCAGGCTGCCGCCGGCCCGAATGCTGGTGTTCGGTGCCAACGATTTTGGTGCGGCCCTGCTGCCGGCCGCCCGGCTGCTCGGCTACCACGTGACCTTGTGCGACGCACGGCCTGCGTTCGCCGGGCAGGAGCGCTTCGCCTCGGCGCAGGAGGTGGTCACCGACTGGCCGCACCGGTATCTCGCCGCCGAAGCCGCAGCGGGCCGGCTCGATGCCCGGCCGGTTGTCTGCGTGCTCACCCACGATCCCAAATTCGACCTCCCGCTGCTGGAAGCGGCGCTGCGGCTGGACCTGGCATACGTCGGGGCCATGGGATCGCGGCGGAGCAGCGCCCAGCGGATGAGGTCGCTGCTCGCAGCCGGCGTGACGCCGGAGGAGGCCGAGCGGCTGCATTCCCCGATCGGGCTGGACCTGGGTGCGGTCACGCCGGCCGAGGTGGCCGTTTCCATCGTCGCGGAGCTGGTGGCGGCCCGGACGCGTTCCGCCCGGCGGCTATCGCTAAAGCACCGGAGCGGACCGATCCACCAGTACGCCGGCGCCGGCCAGCCCGCGACAGAGCCACGTACCGCGTCGCACCCCATCACACCGCATCACGCGCCGGAGCACGTCACCGCTCCGCACCACACGCCGACGCACCATGCCCCTGAGCACCTCACCCCGCAGCGCCACGCACAGCAACACCTGGAGACGCCATGGACATGAACACCATCGAGGCGGTGGTCCGCACCGCGGATCCGGCCGACTGGCAGCCCGGCGACGCCTGGCTGGCCGGCGGCACCGTGCTGTTCTCCTACGGCAGCTTCGCCTTCGGCAATGAACCGCTCCGGCGGCTCCTGGACCTCGGCTCCACGGGCTGGCAGGCCATCACAGTGTCCGAATCCGGCATCGAGCTCGCGGCCACCTGCACCGTCGCCGAGCTCTATGCGCTTCCCGCCGGCGACACCGGCCGGGCACACGCGGCCGCCTGGCCCGCGCTGGAGCTGATCCGGCCATGCTGCGATGCGTTCGTGGCATCCTTCAAGGTCTGGAACATGTCCACCGTGGGCGGCAACCTCTGCACGTCCCTGCCCGCCGGACCCATGATCTCCCTCTGCGCGGCCCTCGACGGCGTGGCCACGGTGCTCGGCCCGGGCGGCGCCAGCCGTACCATCCCGGTGACGGACTTCGTCACGGGGGACGGGCGCAACGCCTTGGCACCCGGCGAGCTGCTTCGCAGCATCCAGCTGCCGGCGTCGGCCCTTGCCTCACGGGTGGCGTTCCGCCGGCTGTCGTTGAGCAACCTGGGACGATCCGGAGTGCTGCTGATCGGACGGCTCGACGCCGACGGCGGACTGGTCCTCACCGTCACCGCCGCCACCAAGCGCCCCGTGCAGCTGCGCCTCGGTAACGGGATAGTTGCCGCAACCGAACTGTCCGCCGCGCTCGACGCCGTCATCCCGGACGGGCTCTATCACGACGACATCCACGGCCTGCCCGAGTGGCGCAAGGACATGACCTACCGGCTGGCCGAGGAAATCCGCGCCGAACTGGCGGCCCCGGCGGGGACGGTGCCGGCCCACGTTTCCGGCGATTTCTGGCCTCCGCCGCGCACGGCGCCGCAGACTCAGGCGCCGCTGGCTTCGCCGCAGCAGGAAGGGGCCTGAGCATGGGCATCGAGATCAACGGCGCAATTATGATCAACGGCGTCGCGGCGCAGGCCGAACCGCGGCCGGGGCAGTGCCTGCGGACGTTCCTGCGGGAGCAGGGCAACCTCGGCGTGAAGAAAGGCTGCGACGGCGGCGACTGCGGGGCGTGCACCGTGCACGTGGACGGCGTTCCCGTGCACAGCTGCATCTACCCCGCGGTCCGCGCGGAAGGCCGGGCCGTCACCACCGTGGAGGGGCTCGCCAGCACCAACACGGAAACCGGCGCTTCCCTCCATCCCATGCAGCAGCAGTTCATGGAGCGGCAGGGCTTCCAGTGCGGCTTCTGCACCGCGGGCATCGTGATGACGGCGGCCACCTTCGACGACGAGCAGAGGGCGGACCTGCCGCGGAACCTCAAAGGGAACCTGTGCCGCTGCACCGGCTACCGGGCGATTGCGGACGCCGTCTGCGGCGCCGCCGCGCACGGCAAGTCCAGCCACCACGACCCCGCGGGGCCGGGATCCGGGATCAGCGGCGAGGGCCAGCCCGGCCTGCGTCCCGGCCAGCTCGGCGACGACGTCCCGGCGCCAGCCAGCCAGGCGATCGTCACCGGCACGGCTCGCTACACCCTGGACGTCCCGGCGTCGGAGCTCCCCGGACTCCTGCACGTGAAGCTCCTGCGCTCGCCGCACGCCCACGCCCGAGTGCTGTCCATCGATGCCACGGACGCGCTGCGGATTCCCGGCGTGGAGGCGGTCTTCACCCACGAGGCCTCACCCGCGCAGCTGTTTTCCACGGCGCAGCACGAGCTCTTCACCGACGATCCGGACGACACCCGGGTGCTGGATGACGTGGTCCGCTTCGTCGGGCAGCGGATCGCCGCCGTCGTCGCCGATACCGTCGCCGCGGCGGAAGCCGGCGTCCGGGCGCTGAAGGTGGAGTACCAGGTGCTGGACGCCGTGTTCACCCCGCAGGACGCGATGCGCCCCGGCGCCCCGGCGATCCACGGGGACAAGGACGCCGCCACGGCCCGCATCGGCCGGCCGGAGCGCAACGTGGTGGCCGAGCTGCACTCTGAACTGGGCGACGTCGCGGCGGCGTTCGCCGCCGCGGACTTCATCCACGAGCAGACCTACCGCACGCAGCGGGTGGCGCACACCGCGCTGGAGACGCACGCCGCCATTGCCTCGATCGACGACGACGGCCGGCTCCAGGTCCGCACGTCCAGCCAGGTGCCGTTCCTGGTCCGGCGCACCCTGGGCCGGGTCTTCAGCCTGCCGGAGGACCGGATCCGGGTCGTCACGGGGCGGGTGGGCGGCGGCTTCGGCGGCAAACAGGAGGTCCTCACCGAGGACATCGTGGCCCTCGCCGCGCTGAAACTCCGGCGCCCGGTGCAGCTCGAGTTCACCCGCAGCGAGCAGTTCACGGCAGCCACCACCCGGCACCCGTTCACCATCCACCTCAAGGCCGCCGCCAGCAACGACGGCAAGCTGACGGCGCTGCAGCTGGAGGTCCTGACCAACGCCGGCGCCTACGGCAACCACTCCGTGGGCGTGATGTTCCACGGCTGCGGCGAGTCGCTGGGCGTGTACACCTGCGCCAACAAGAAAGTGGACGCGCACGCCGTCTACACCAACACCGTGCCCTCCGGCGCCTTCCGCGGCTACGGGCTGAGCCAGACGATCTTCGCGATCGAGTCCGCCGTCGACGAGCTCGCCACCGGAATCGGCATGGACCCGATGGAGTTCCGCCGCCGCAACATGGTCCGCGAGGGTGACGACATGCTCTCCACGCGCGCCGAACCGGCTGAGGACGTGCTCTACGGCAGCTACGGGCTGGACCAGTGCACCCGGCTGGTGCAGGACGCCCTGGCGCGCGGCCGGGACCGCTACCGGAACGCCGGGCTCGGCGACCCCGGGCCGGGCTGGGTCATCGGGGAGGGCTCGGCGCTGTCCATGATCGACACCGTCCCGCCGCGGGGCCACTTTGCGCATTCCAAAATCCGGGTCCTGCCGGACGGGAGCTACCAGGTGGACGTGGGGACCGCGGAGTTCGGCAACGGCACCACCACCGTGCACGCCCAGCTCGCCGCCACGGCCCTGTCCACCACCGCTGACCGGATCGCGGTCCGGCAGGCGGACACGGACCTCGTGGACCACGATTCCGGCGCTTTCGGCTCGGCCGGGACTGTGGTGGCCGGCAAGGCCACGCTGGCCGCGGCAGAGGAGCTGGCGGTGCGGATCCGCGCCTTCGCCGCCGGCATCCGGCAGGTCCAGGCCTCCGGCTGCGTGCTGGAGGACGACGCGGTGATTTGCGAGGGAACCCGGGTGCCGCTGACGGAACTGTTCGACGCCGCCGCAGCGGCCGGCGTCGAACTTTCCGGCGAGGGGCGCTGGGGCGGGACCCCGCGGTCGGTGGCGTTCAACGTCCACGGCTTCCGGGTGGCGGTGAACACGGGGACGGGGGAGTTGCGAATCCTGCAGAGCGTGCAGGCCGCCGACGCCGGCGTGGTGGTCAACCCGCGGCAGTGCCGGGGGCAGATCGAAGGGGGCATCGCGCAGGCGCTCGGCGCCGCGCTGTATGAGGAGGTCAGGGTGGACGACGGCGGCCGGGTCACCACGGACATCCTGCGGCAGTACCACATCCCGTCCTTTGCGGACGTGCCGCGCAGCGAGGTGTACTTCGCCGACACGTCCGACAAGCTGGGCCCGCTGGGCGCGAAGTCCATGAGCGAGAGCCCGTTCAACCCGGTGGCGCCGGCGCTGGCCAACGCCATCCGGAACGCCACGGGGATCCGGTTCGCGGAGCTGCCGATCGCCCGGGACAAGATTTACCTGGCCCTGAAGGAAGCAGGGCTGGTCCCAGCGTTGCCATCCCGGCCTATAGTCGGATGATGGAACAGCGCATCTTGGGCAAAACCGGACGGAACGTCTCCATTGTCGGGCTGGGGACCTGGCAGCTTGGCGCGGACTGGGGCAATGTGGACCCCGCGCAGGCGCAGGCCATCCTGGCCGCCTCCGCGGAGGCCGGGGTCACGTTCTTCGACACCGCGGACGTTTACGGCGACGGCCGCAGCGAGCAGGCCATCGGCAAATTCCTGGCGGACAACCCGGGCCTGGACATCACGGTGGCCACCAAGATGGGCCGCCGGGCGGAGCAGCTGCCGGAGAACTACAGCCTGGCCAACTTCCGCGAGTGGACGGACCGGTCCCGGCGCAACCTGGGTGTGGAGCGGCTGGACCTGGTCCAGCTGCACTGCCCGCCCACCGCCGTGTACAGCAGCGCCGAAGTCTACGACGCGCTGGACACCTTGGTGGCAGACGGCGTCATCCGGAACTACGGCGTCAGCGTGGAGCGGACCGACGAAGCCCTCGAAGCCATGCGCCACGCGGGCACGGCCACGGTGCAGATCATCCTCAACGCGTTCCGGCTCAAGCCCCTGGACGAGGTGCTGCCCGCGGCGGAGGCGGCCGGCGTCGGCATCATCGCCCGCGTCCCGCTCGCCTCGGGGCTGCTCTCCGGCAAATACACCGCGGACACGTCCTTCGCGGCGGACGACCACCGGAACTTCAACCGCACCGGATCGGCGTTCGACGTCGGCGAGACCTTCTCCGGCGTGGACTTCGAACAGGGCCTCAAGGCGGTGGCCGAGTTCGAGGAACTGGTGCCCGACGGCGTCAGCACCGCCCAGGCGGCCCTCGCATGGATCGCGGCGCAGGACGGCGTCAGCACGGTGATCCCCGGCGCGCGCAACGTGGACCAGGCCCGCTCCAACGCGGAAGCGGCGGGGGTCAGGGGCATTGACTCGACGTTCGACGTCGGCGTCCACGAAATCTACGACCACTACTTCCGCGCCTCGATCCACCCGCGCTGGTAGCCGCCACTTACGGCCCGCCCATGACCTCATCCTCCATCGACGGCTTCGTGTACCGGCTCGCGGCCGTGGCAACGGGGCCCGGGTGCAACAACTTCTTTGACCACTCCGTCCCCGGCAATGCGCAGCGCCGGCGGAACCTGGCGATCTACCTGCAGGAAATGCTGGACCGGCGCCCGAAGGTGCTGCTGGTGGGGGAGGCCCCCGGTTTCCGCGGCATGAGGATCACCGGCGTCCCCTTCACCAACCGCACGATGTTCGAGGGCCCTGCCAACGGGTTCGGACTGTTCGGGCCGGGCAAGGGCTACGTGCTGCCGGTGGAAGCCGCGGGGGTTGCGGCGGAGCCGACGGCCACCGTGATGTGGGAGGTGCTGGCCGAGCTGGACTTCCTTCCCCTGCTCTGGAGTGCCTGTCCCTGGCATACCCACGTCCCCGGGCGGCCGCTGTCCAACCGCACGCCCAACGCCGCCGAAGCGGCCCTGGGGACTCCGTTCTGGCAGGCGCTGACGGACCTCTTTCCCATCGAGACGGTGGTGGCCGTGGGCAATGTGGCGCACCGCAGCCTGCAGCGCGGCGGCCTGGACGTGCCGAAGATCAGGCATCCCGCCCACGGCGGCCGGTCCGGCTTCAAACGTGGGCTGCAGGAGCTCCTGGACGCCGGCATGGAGCAGTAAGGCGGCGGCGTGTCTTGACCGGGTCAGAGCCGGGCGCCCGTTTCGTCAGCGAGGGTTCGCAGGAGCTGGTCTTGGAACGTGTGGTCATTGACTGCGCGGTGTGGCTGCTGCCTTTGCTGGTGGTACCAGTACCCGCCGCTCGTGAGCGCCTGGGGTTCATCGCTTGCCGCGAGCCATGCCTGGGTTCGGTGTCCGAGGTCCAGATCGTCCGGTGCACCGGGTCCGCCCATCCTGGTGGGCACCCAGCCGGGGTCCACGGCGTTGCTGAGCAGCTCCGGACGCAGCCGGGCCAGCGCGGCTGCGAGCGTGGTGACGAACACTTTGCTGTCCGAGTAAGACCCGGGCGTCGTGCCCTGCCAATCGACTCCGGCCAGCGAGGGCTGCCCGCCGAAATGCGAACCGCTGCTCAAAAACACGTGCCGCCGGGGTCCGTCGAGCAGGGCCGTGAGGAGGTAGGGCGCGATGATGTTGACCGGCATGACCGCCCGTCCGCGCCAGACGCCGGCGTTGTGGATCACGGCGTCGAGCGGGTCCCGGCCGTTCAGCTCGGCGGCGATGCGCCGTACGGCATCGCGGTCAGTGAAGTCGCCCACCACGATGTCCGCACCGCGGTCCACGAGGGCGGCGAGGCTGGCCGCGCGGTCCTGGTTGCGGGCATGCAGGACGACGTCGTGGCCGGCATTCAGCAGGGAATCCGCCGCGGCCCGTCCAAGGCCGTCCGCGGAACCTGTGACGAGGATTCTCATGATTGCTGGTTCTCCTTAGGTTGTGCGGGGAGCTGCGGTCGTTTCTCAGTCGAGGAGGTGCAGCTGGTCGGGGGTGTCGAGGTCCTCGCCGCCGGAGAGGTCGCTGCAGTCCACCAGATCAACCAGGTCCGGGTGGGCCCGCAGGAAGTGCCGCGCCCCGGCGTCGCCTGTCGCCGTTTTTGCGGCTTCCGCACGGAGGCCGGCGTCCAGGAGCAGCGGATGTCCCCGCCGCAGCTTTCCCTCGGGATCGCGGTAGGCGGCCGCCGTAACCCGGCCCGGCCGGTGGGCTGCCAGCAGCCGCGCGACGGTCTCCGGAGTAAGTCCCGGCTGGTCCACCAGCGCCATGAGCACACGGTCCGCCGGGTCCGCCGCGGCGACTCCGGCTCGGAATGAGCTGCCCATCCCGGTGGCCCAGTCCGGGTTATCGACGACCCGGTGCCGGCCGAGGTCGGTAGCGGCGCGGACTTTCGCCGCGTCCGCGCCGAGGACGATCACCACTTCCCGGCAGCCGCCTGCGAGGAGCACGTCGGCCAGAACTTCCACGAGGGTGCGGCCGCGGAACGGGAGCAGTGCCTTGGGACCGAGCCCGAGCCGCGTCCCGGCGCCGGCGGCAAGCAGCACCGCCGTCGTTGATCCCGCCGCAGTGAGCCGTTCCGATGAGTCAGCCATGGACCCAGCCTATGCATCCAGTTGGCAGTTGACGGCAGTCGCGGGCCGGAACATTGCCGTCAACTGCACACTCGATGGGTTCAAGGCGTTGTAGCCCAGTCGCGCTAGAAACCGGCGGCCTGCCCGTCGGGTCGAAATCCGGCGGGCTCAGCTGCCCCGGTAGGTGGAGTAGGCGAAGGGGCTGAGCAGAAGCGGCACATGGTAGTGGGCCTCCGACTCCACCACGCCAAAGGTGAGGGTCACTTCGGGGAAGAACGTCTCGGTGGCGCTGGCCGCGAAGTACTTTCCCGTGTCGAAGGCCAGGCGGTACGTTCCCGTGGGCAGCCGCTCCGGACCCAGTTGTTTGACGCGTCCGTCGGGGTCGGTGGCGCCCTCGGCGATCTGGACCCAACGGTCGCCGTCGAGCCTGTGCAGGGTGACCGGAACGTCCGCCGCCGGTTTGCCGGAGCCGGTGTCGAGTACGTGGGTGGTGACGTGGGACATGCTCATTGGCCGATCAGTCCTTCGAGTCGGAGCGCGGCGATTTCCCGCAGCTGATGGCCAATGATTGCTTGTTCTTCCCCGGGCGTGTGGGCGAGCCTGGTGTGGAGTGCGGCCAGGATCTCCTCGCGGCTGTGGCCGGCTGCCCGGATCAGGAACACCTGCCCGAACTTCTCCTCGTAGGCCCGGTTGCCCTCCGCCAGGGCCTGCGCGACGGCGGTGTCCGCCTCGCCGAGTCCGGTCTGCTCCGACTGGGACAGCCTGGCCTCCATACTGTTTCCCGGCGCCCGCTCGCCGATCCGCGGGTGGTGGGCGAGCGCCGCCTCAATCTCCGCGGGACTGAACGGGTTGGCTGCGCCGCGGCCAGCCTCAAGCAGCGCCGCGAGGCCGGAGTATGGCCGCGCGTCGACAAGTTCGTCGATCCAGCGCGGGATGTCCAGGCAGGGGCGCAGGGCATCGGCGGCCTCGGTGCGGCTGGCCGAGTTGAACTGTTCAAGGTGCATGGGACATGTCCTAGTGAGCGGCTGCTGGATTCACGGTCTAGGGCCCACGTTAGTCTGGGAAAGGATTCAATCCACGGACGAAAGGAAGTGTCATGAGTGATCCCAACGAACCGGCCACCGATCCCGCAGGCCTCCGCGGGCCGGGCGACCCGGACGCCGTCGAAGCCCGCCAGCCGCACGCCGAACCCGGCCAGGCCGGCAATATCCGCGAGGAACAGCAGACCCAGGCCGCAGGAACGGTGCCCGCCGCCTATGTCGGGTCCGGCGACGCGGCGGCGGAGGACAAGCCGGAAGACGCTGCCGCGGACACCGGCATGTGGGACGACGAGGCCTGACATTGAGGCCCTGTTGGGTGGGGTGACAGCTGATTCATAGCTCCGGCATAGCTGGCGTGGCTAGCTTGGGCAACTATGGAACAGCGCACGCCCCGGGAGCCCAGTCACCGCCACGGCGGCACTGCGTCCCGGCGGCGCTCCCGCACGTTCCGCCGCACCCGTGCGGTCATCTTCGCGCTGTGCGCCGCGGTGGTGGCGGTGGCGGTGGGTGCCGGTGTTCACTCCGCCGCGCAGGCCCGTCCGACGGCGGCCGTCCAGTCGGGGAGCGTGACGGACAGCCTGACGCCGGTGCCGACTTCGAACGGCCAGGCGCCCGCTGCGGCGGCAGCGCTGCCGGCGGCCACGGAAACGGCAGCGCCGGCCTCACCGGCCGCGGGAGCAATCGGCACGGAGCTGGATGCCAGGATCAACGCCATCATCGACGCCAACAGCGAGTACCAGCTCGGCGTCGCGCTCGTGGACCTGTCGGACGGCGCCGATTCAACCGCTGTCCACGAATACGGCGTCCAGGCGGCATTCGTCGCCGCCAGCACGGCCAAGGTCCTGGCCGCCGAGGCCTACTACCACCTCGTCGAAACCGGCAGGGCCTCCCTCGACGATCCGCTGGGGGCCTACACCGCGGAATTCCAGCTGCAGGCGATGATCCAGCAGAGCGACAACGACTCTTGGTCCCTGATCATGAACGCGGTGGGCTACGCGGAACTGACGGACTACGCGGCATCGATCGGGGTGGACTACGCCCCCACCAGCAATACGCTCACGCCCGCGGAGATGGCCCGCATCCTGGCCGGGCTGTACTCCGGGACGCTGCTGGAATCTGGGCACGCCGCGCAGCTGCTGTCCTATATGCAGGACACCAACTATGAGACGCTCATTCCGGCCGCCGTCCCGGCCGGCATCACCGTCTTCCACAAGTACGGCCTGTTGGGCGGGCAACTGCACGACGCCGGCATCCTCGCCCGGGACGGCAGGGCCTACGCCCTGGTGATCTACACCAAGGGCGCCGGCCTAGGCAGCGTCCCCGAGCGGACGGACGTCATCCATCAGCTGACAGCGGCTGTGGTGGAGGGTTTGTTCTAGGGATCCGGGCAAAAAGGGAGCCAGAGGACCCGTCCCCTGGCTCTCGGTGCACGGCCGCGCGGGCCGCTGGATGATCACTAGTGGATCCTGGCCACGTCGCTCTTTTCCCAGCGGGTCCAATCGGACCAATGATCGCTGTTGCCGCTGTGGACGCGGAAGGAAACGAGTTGGTAGACCTCCTCGGCGCCTGGGCCGTTCCGCACGTGGTCGAAACTGTGAATCCTCACTGCGTCGTCACGGCGGTCGAAGGACTTCCAGAACGTGGACCACCCCAGGAATTCGTCGTTCCTGCCGCGCTCGTCCTCAAAGCGCAACTGCCGGATCTGCACGGTCCTGTTTCCGATGCAGTTCACGTAGATCCGGAAGTCCACTGTGGTTCTGCTTCTGTCCCAGTTGTCCTGTTTGGTGGGCTTCAGAGGGTTCACGGTGCAGCCGCGTTCGGAGGTTGCTGCGGCGGCCGGCCCGGCCGTTGCGACTGGTCCTCCGATGAGCCCCAAGGCGACGGCCGGGATCAGGGCGATCCGGGCCGCCCGGGTGCGGGATTTTTTTGGTGCGTTGATGATGGACATTGTCTTGGTTCTTCTGCGAGATGCGAATCTGTAGCTTGGGACGGCGCCTGCCCGCCCGGGTCACGCCGCGGTGGCACCGCAGGCGAGGGCGGCGGCGATCCAGTCCAATTTTCACGTAGCTCACCCGTTCTGTGCGGGGGCTCGAATCCGGCGTCTGCTCGTGGCATGTGGGAGACCCGGTGCTTTAATCCTCCGTCGGCTGCGGCCCCTGATCAAGAGGCCAAGGCGACGTCGCCCTCCGGCCCGGGGGCACTTTGCCGCCGTCCGGCGTCGAAATGGACGACGGCGGCCCGGCGTTTCGTGTCGAAGTGCCCCCGGGCGGCGCGGACCCGGGCCCCGGCCCGCTGAGGGACCTACTTCCCCAGGAACCCGAGCAGCGCCTCGTTGACCTCGGCGGCGTGGGTCCAGAGCATGCCGTGCGGGGCGCCGTCGATCTCCACGTACTCGGCGCTGGGCAGGGCCTTGGCGAACCGCCGGCCCGCGACGTCGATCGGCAGGATGTTGTCCGCGGTGCCGTGGACGATCAGCGCCGGGACGTCGATCTTCGGGATGTCGGCGCGGAAGTCGGTAAGCCAGGTGGGCTGCGCGGCCACCGACGCCGTGGGGCCGCCCGACGTCGCGAGGTTCCAGCCGGCCCGCATCACTTCCTCAGACAGCCGGGGCGTGCCCAGGAAGGTGTCGCTGTTGTAGAAGTTCTTGAAGAACTCGGTGAAGAAGGCGTAGCGGTCGGCGGTGACAGCTTCCAGCAGGCCGTCGAACACGGACTGCGGGACGCCGTCGGGGTTGTCGTCGGTCTGCAGCAGGTAGGGTTCCAGCGAGCCGAGGAACACAGCCTTCGCCACCCGGGCCGAACCGTAGGTGCCGAGGTAGCGGCCCACCTCGCCGGTGCCCATCGAGAAACCCACCAGCACGGCGTCGTTCAAGTCCAGGGTGGTCAGCAGGGTGTTGAGGTCCCCGGCGAAGGTGTCGTAGTCGTAGCCGTCGGTGGGCTTGCTGGACTGGCCGAAGCCGCGCCGGTCGTAGGTGATGACCCGGTAGCCGGCGCCCAGCAGGGCCGTGGTCTGCTTCTCCCAGGATGATCCGTCCAGCGGGTAGCCGTGGATCAGGACCACCGGCTGCCCGGTCCCGTGGTCCTCGTAGTAGAGCTCGATGTCGGTGCTGTTCTCGGTTCCAACCTTGATGTAAGCCATGTCAGCGGTCCTCTCGGTACGGTTCGGAAGTCAGTTCGTGCAGGAGCGGCGCAGCGCTGGTGCCACTGTACGGAACCAACGCCGGCAGGCAACAGGGTGTTCCCGCGGGCGCTTTTGCCGTCGCATACCCCCTGGGGTATATTAATTACGACAGACCTACCAACAAGGAGAACCAGATGTGCCGACAGGTTGCATGCAAGAAGTGCGGTAAGACCACCTGGGCCGGCTGCGGCCAGCACGTTGACCAGGTCATGCGGGGCGTCAAGAGCGCCGACCGCTGCAAGGGCCATGAAGGTGAAGTCAGCACCAAGACCGGCTTCTTCGCCAAGCTATTCGGCCGCTAACCCCGGTTCTCCAGCTGGAACAGAGCCCCCGTTGCACAAGGTGTAGCGGGGGCTCGGACCGTTAACCCGACCACTTACCCGGCAGGAGAGCGCACGACTACTCCCGCAGCGCCCGCGCCACCACGTCCGTCACCGAGTGGATCACGGCCAGGCGTTCCTCGCTCTCGCCGTCCTCGCCCCACGTGTAGATGGCCAGCGCGTAGGACCGCTCGCCGGAGCTCAGGAGGGCGGCGTCGTGGACATAGCCCTCCAGCTCGCCGTACTTGTGCTGCACCGTGATGTCCGGGCCGACCGCGGCGGGGATGAGCCGTTCGTTGTTGGTTTGCTGCATGTAGCCGAGCAGCTCCTGCGTGTGCTCCGCGTTCAGCAGTTTGCCGGTGGAGAGCTGTTTGAGCAGCTCCGCCATCTCGGCCGGGGTCAGCAGGTTCTGCTCCGGGTCGTAGCTGATCCCGATCGAGGCGGCGTACTCGATCAGCTTCGGGTAGCCGATGTCCTGCATCAACAGCAGCCAGGCGTCGTTGCTGCTCGCGTTGACCATCGCCTTGACCTGGAACGCGGCGTCGTAGCTGCCCAGCGGCACGTCCAGGGACTTTTCGCCGGTCTCCACCAGGTGGTAGTAGGCGGCCGCCGTGATGATCTTGGCGGTGCTGGCCGCCACGAATTCGGTCCCGTCGCCGTAGCTGCGCGGATCCCCGCCGTGCGTGTCCGCGAGGACGACGCCCACCCGGTAGCCGGGGTTCTCGGCCAGGATCCGTTTGATCTCGGTGTCGACGTCGACGGCGGCCCGCGGGGCCGGCGTCGACGTGGCGGGGGCCGCCGCCTCGGGCTGCCCCTCCCACTGGCTCTGCAGGCTGGCGAGGAAGTCCGTCCTAGGTACCGGACCGGTGCGGACGACGGCGGCCGTCACCATGCCCAGCAGCACCAGGGCCGTGGCCGCCCAGACTAGAAGCAGTTTCCCGCGGGCATTGAGGGATTTTGCGGCCGGACGGGATGATCCCGAGGTGTTCATGGTGCAGGACCTTCCAGGTCAGTAGGCGGAGGGGTCTCCTGCAATGTATGCCCGGCCGCGGGGCATTTCCAAAAGACGCGCGGCGCGGCGCGGAGGTGAGGGCAGACTCCCGGCTGTGCCAGATGCCGCCATCACCGCCCGGGCAGCATGCCGCACTAGGCTGGCAGCTATGCCGAGGAAAATAACTGTGAGCCTGCCGGACCCCACCCTGCGCGAGTACCTGACGCCCCACCCCGATGTCACCGTCCTCGAGTGGGACTTCACCGGGGAGCCTCCCGTGCCGCGCCTGGACATCGTGGTCCAGCCCTACATGGGCAGCACGGAGGTCCTGCGCGCCCTGGAAACGGTGGACACCGGGCTGGTGCAGAGCCAGTCGATCGGGTACGACGGCGTCGCGGCCTCACTGCCGCCGGGCCGGGTGTTCGCCAACGCCGCCGGCGTCCACGAGACCTCCACGGCCGAACTGACCCTGGCCCTGATCCTGGCCAGCCAGCGCGAGTTCCCGCGGCTGCTGCAGAACCAGCAGGAAGGCCGCTGGGAGACCCGGCCCACCGCCAGCCTCGCCGACCGGCGGGTCCTGATCGTCGGCTACGGCGGTGTGGGCAAGGCGATCGAGGACCGGCTCCTGCCCTTCGAAACCACCGTGACCCGGGTGGCCAGCAGAGAACGGACGGACCCCCGCGGCCACGTCCACGGCATCGACGAGCTCCACACCCTGCTGCCGGAGCACGACATCGTGATCGTCGGGGTGCCGCTGAGCGACGCCACCCGCCACCTCATCGACGACGCTTTCCTCGCGGCCATGCCCGACGGCGCGTTGCTGGTCAACGTGGCCCGCGGCCCGGTCGCGGACACCGACGCCCTGGTGAAGCACACCGGCTCCGGCCGGATCCGCGCCGCCCTGGACGTCACTGATCCCGAGCCGCTGCCGCAGGACCACCCGCTGTGGCGCACCCCCGGCGTCATCATCAGCCCGCACGTGGGCGGGGCCAGCTCGGCCATGCGCCCGCGGATGGGGAAGCTCCTGCAGCGGCAGATCGACCTGATGCTGGCGGGCGAGCCGCCGGTGAACGTGGTGCTGGGCGGCTAGGTCAGCCCGGAGAGGCGGGTCACCCGCCTCGCCCTGAGTGCTTGCCATCGACTAACGCCAGGGAATACCGTCCCAACCAGCGGTTGAAAACCACTAGCGGAAGACATTTCATGCTGAAGCAAGTCGCTGAGGGCGTTCTGGTTCATGAGAGCGAGTTCATCCAGAGCAACTCCGTTGTGGTGCAGGGCCGGGCCGGGGTGTTGCTGATCGACCCCGGCATCACGAGCAACGAAATGGCCGACCTCGCGAACGACCTTCGTGAACTGGGCCAGCCCGTCGTGGCAGGCTTCTCCACGCATCCTGATTGGGACCATCTGCTCTGGCACGCGGCCTTCGGCGATGCGCCCCGCTACGGTACAGCCCGCTGCGCTGCCTCCATCCAGCTGCTGCTGTCCCACTCGGACTGGGAGGCCCGCGTGGCCGAGGGACTGCCGCCGGAGTATGCCGAGGAGATTCCGATGGAGCTGCTCGGTCTCATCACCGGGCTGCCAGCCGACGCTGCGCTAATTCCTTGGGATGGCCCCACAATCCGGATCATCGAGCACCGGGCCCATGCCCCAGGCCATGCGGCGCTGTTGATCGAGGAGCGCGGCGTCCTCGTCGCGGGCGACATGCTCTCCGACATCCTCATGCCGTTCCTCGACCTGGAGGCCGCGGCTCCGCTCGAGGACTACCTCGCAGCGCTGCGGCTTTTCGAGAGCGTTGCCGACGGCGTTGTTGCCGTCGTCCCCGGCCACGGCTCAGTCGGCGGAGCCGGCCAGCTGCGGGCACGGATCGAACAGGACCGCGCGTACGTACAAGCCCTGCTCGACGGCGGTGTTCCCGACGACCCGCGCGTCGGTCCGTCCGCGCCGCTGGAGTGGCTGCCCGACGTGCATCAATGGCAAGTACGGCGGCTCGCCCAAAGAGAACAGAACTAACATCGCTACATGACACAGGTTGCCCGCCGGGCCGCGAAAACCGAGGACATCACCCTCATGCGCAACCTGGCCCGCGTCAGTTAGGAGCCAGCGCTCGCTTCAAAGACCATCACAGGTTCTGCGGCCGAGCCTGTGAAGGGTGTGCGATTCCAGTCCCGCCAGATGCGTAGCACCGTGAGACCCGCATTGTTCAAATCTGCCGTAACCTGCCCGGCCGTGCGGAACTGGAGGCGCTGCTCGACGTCGACCACGCAGTCGGCGTCGAGGAATTCGTTGTGGCACCCCATGGTGACCACTCCGTCGGCGTCGGGGGCCGTGGTGGTTGTTGACTCGCGCAGCCGGCCGACGGCGGTGCTCCGCTCGGAGCCGGGATCGCTCCACCGGGTCCATGCCCGCGCCTCGGGATTGCGAGTTTCGAAGGCCAGCACACCGCCGGGTTTCAGCCCCCGGCGAATGTCACTCAAGGTGGTATGCCAGTCGTTTCCGAGGATGTGCATGGCCACATTTCCAGTCATGGTGATGAGGTCGCTCTCCCCGGCGTCGATCAGCTTCGACGTGCCTAACCGCCATTCGACTGCATCCCCGCCGGGCCGGGCTGCGGCCCGTCCGAGCATGGCAGCAGCGGGGTCGATACCGAGGACTCTCCGGCCCGGTGCCACCAGGGTGACGGTGAGGATCCCAGTGCCGCAGCCCAGGTCGGTGATTCGAGTGGCATGGAGCCTGGTAGCCAGTGCCCGGTAGTAGTCGTGGTCCTGGCCGTCGGGGTTGTCGTCGTCGTAAATGGCGGCCAGGAGATCGTCGTCGTATTCGTCGTAGTCCATTGCGGCCTCCCCGCGCACATAGCCGCGCGTAACTCCGGTCCTTGCGTTCTTACTCAGACCCACGGTAACCGAGACGGTGGCGGACCCCCGCCAGCGAACGTGTCGCCGCCCAGCTAACGCATGCCGCATCCGCCGGCGGCCGGCCCGCCACCATATAATTCGAGAATGCCAATCACCCGCCTTGACCGAGGCAACCTCGTCCAGCCGTCCGACCTCAAGAAGTACGGAAGCGGGCTGTGAGCGGCGGTCTGGTCGCCCTGCTGGACGACATCGCAGCCCTGGCCCGCATTGCAGCCGCCTCGGTGGACGACGTCGCGGCCGGTGCTGCCAAAGCGGGGGCCAAGGCCGCCGGCGTCGTGATCGACGACGCCGCCGTCACCCCGCAGTACGTGTCCGGGGCGGACCCGTCCCGCGAACTGCCGATGATCAAGCGGATCTTCTGGGGCTCGCTCCGGAACAAGCTGTTGATCATCCTGCCGGCCCTGCTGCTCATCAGCGCCTTCATCCCGGGGGTCATCCCGTTCATCCTCATGCTGGGCGGCACCTACCTCTGCTACGAGGGTGCCGAGAAGGTCTGGCACAAGTTCTTCGGCCACCACACGGCCGAGGAAGACAAGCCCGCGGTGGACCGGGGCCCGGAGGCGGAGGCCAAGGTCACCAAGGGCGCCATCACCACCGACTTCATCCTCTCCTGCGAGATCATGGTCATTGCCATGAACGAGGTGGCCGCCGAGTCCTTGTGGGTCCGCGCCATCATCCTGGTGGTCGTGGCGCTCGTGATCACGGTGGCCGTGTACGGCGCAGTCGCACTTATCGTCAAGATGGACGACATCGGCATGCACCTGGCAGCCAAGGACTCCGCGGGCTCCCAGCGCTTCGGCGAGCTGCTCGTCAGGGGGATGCCCGCCGTGCTGGCCGCGATCACCGTTGTCGGGACGGTCGCCATGCTTTGGGTCGGCGGCCACATCATGCTGCAAGGGGCCCACGACCTCGGCTGGCACCTGCCGTACGACCTGGTCCACGTCCTCGAGAAACCGTTCGTCGGGATCCCGGTGGTGGGCGGTTTCCTGGCCTGGCTCGTGAACACCCTGTGCTCGGCCGTCCTCGGCCTCGCCTGGGGCCTCGTCGTCATGGCGGTCCTGGTCCCGCTGCTCAAGGTGCTGCCGTTCGGCAAGAAGAAGAACGGGCACGACGACGGCGACGTCCCCGCCGCCGTCGACGGCCATCAGCCGGCGAAGCACGACGCCGATCCCTCCGCCTAGCTCGTACCCGCCGGCAGGACAGGCAGGCAGGGACGGGCCTAAGCCCGTCCCTGCCCGCGGAAGTTGTTGGGCAGGCGTTAGGCGTCGTCCCGGCAATGGTCGTTCCTGTTACGACAGCTCGGCACAGAGGTCCCGCTGTGTGCCGGAAGCGCTGATCAGCGTAGTGAAGCCGGTGACCAGGTTAAAGGTGTAGACGATGCGCCCCGTGTACTGGATTGCTGACGGCGTTGGTACGCCAGGAACGTTGGACACATCGTTTGAGAACAGGATCAGGCCGTTGCTTCCCCTCGACGTGACGGTCACGACGTTGTCAGCGTTGGGGGCTGACGTGTGCTCAGACGTTCCGTTGGTTTCGAAGGTCACGGATGTCCCGGTGTCCATGTTCGTGTAAGTCAGGAGGTAACCCTTGCCCGAGATGATCTGGCTGCCGTTGGCGAATGTCTTGACGCGCGCCTTGGCGCCGGTCCCGGCAACCCCCAGCGCAAAATTGCAGCCCTCTCCGGGATCGACCACCACGTCGGGGGGAAAGTCCGGCCGGGGTGGCGGGGGTGCGGCGACAGCTGCCGACGATCCAGCGAGCAGCGCGGCGGTAAGCAGGGCAGAGGGGGCAAATCTTTTCATGAGTATCTCCGGTGTTCGGCGGGCCGTCTGGGCCCCAGATATGTAAGGCGGAGGTGCGCAGATGGATGCGCTTTTCGGATGCGTTGCCCCGTGTGCTTCTTCACGGCGGCGAGGGGTTCCCCGGTTTCGTCCGGCTTTCTCACAGCTTGAGATCCTCAATGGTCCGGCGAATGGAGGAGCCGTTAACTCAGTCACATGCTTATCTCAGAGACCTTGTGAATACCTTTGGGGCGTAGGGCGTCCCACACACGCTTCACCCGGGTGGTCGAGTTCTCCCGAATAGGAGATGACCCGGGACAACACACAGGATTCGCCCTGAGAGGAACCCGTTCCACTCCAAGCCTCCGGACGTAAACTGACGTTCGGATTACTCGGCGGAACGCACGGCTGGGAGTACGGATGCTCTGGAAACTGCTGGTTGAATACCTGACACCGCAACGCAGGCTGCTGCTCGCCGTCGTCGTCTTCCAGCTGGCGCAGTCCATCGCCTCGCTGTACCTGCCCACCCTGAACGCGGACATCATCGACCAGGGCGTGGCGAAGGGCGACACGGAGTACATCCTCCGCATCGGCGGCGTGATGCTGCTGGTCACCCTGCTGCAGATCGCGTGCGCTATCGCGGCCGTGTACTTCGGGGCGAAGGCGGCCATGGCGATGGGCCGGGACGTGCGCGGGGCGATCTTCAGCCGGGTGGCGGCGTTCTCCGAGCAGGAGGTCACCCGCTTCGGCGCGCCGAGCCTCATCACCCGCTCCACCAACGACGTCCAGCAGGTCCAGCAGCTGGTCCTCATGTCCGCCACCCTCATGGTGGCCGCGCCCATGCTCTGCATCGGCGGGGTGATCATGGCGATCCGGCAGGACCTGCAGCTGTCCTGGCTGATCGCGGTCAGTGTGCCGGTGCTGCTGATCGGGGTGGGGCTGATCATCACCCGGATGGTGCCGCTGTTCCGGCTCATGCAGACCCGGATCGACACCGTGAACCGGGTGCTCCGCGAACAGCTCACCGGCATCCGCGTGGTCCGCGCGTTCGTCCGGGAGGACGTGGAGACCGCCCGCTTCACCCGGGCCAACGAGGACGTCACGGACACCGCCCTCCGCGCCGGCCGGCTGATGGCGCTCGCGTTCCCCGTCGTGATGCTGGTGCTGAACGTCTCGTCCGTGGCCGTGATCTGGTTCGGCGCGTTCCGGATCCAGGACGGCTCCATGCAGGTGGGCACCATGATCGCGTTCCTGAGCTACCTCATGCAGATCCTGATGTCCGTCATGATGGCCACCTTCATGGCGATCATGATCCCGCGCGCGGCGGTCTCCGCGGACCGAATCGGCGCGGTGCTGGGCACCGAATCCAGCGTCCGGCCGCCGGAGCACCCGCTGGATTTCTCCGGCCGTAAAGGCCGCGGCGAGCTCCAGATGCGCGACGTCGGGTTCGCCTACCCGGGCGCCGAGCAGCCGGTCCTGTCCGGGATCAGCTTCACCGCCCGGGCGGGGCAGACGACGGCGATCATCGGCGCCACCGGCTCCGGCAAAACCACCCTGGTGAACCTCATGCCGCGGCTCTTCGACGCGACCTCCGGCTCGGTGATGATCGACGGCGTCGACGTCCGGGAGCTGCACCCGGACCTGCTGTGGGGGCACATCGGCCTGGTCCCGCAGAAGCCGTACCTGTTCTCCGGCACGGTCCGCAGCAACCTGCTCTACGGCAAACCCGACGCCACCGAAGACGAACTCTGGCGGGCGCTGTCCATCGCGCAGGCGGAGGACTTCGTCCGGGAGATGGAGGGCGGGCTGGACGCGCCCGTCTCGCAGGGCGGCACCAACGTCTCCGGCGGGCAGCGGCAGCGGATCGCGATCGCCCGGGCGCTGGTGAAACGGCCCGAGCTCTACATCTTCGACGATTCCTTCTCCTCGCTGGACACCGCCACCGACGCCCGGCTGCGGCAGGCGCTCCGGCAGCACACCGCCGGCGCCACCCTGGTGATCATCGCCCAGCGGGTCTCCAGCATCGTCGACGCGGACCAGATCCTGGTGCTCGACGGCGGCCGGATCGTCGCGCACGGCACGCACACCGAGCTGCTGGAAACCTCGGAGACCTACGGCGAAATCGTGAACTCCCAGCTCGCGGCGGAGGAGGCGGCATGAGCAAGGTCGAGTCCCAGACGCCCGGAACCGGCGCCGCGGGCGGCGGCCCCGGCGGCGCCACCCGGGAGGCCCCGCTGCGCATTCCCCGGCCGGCGGGCGGGCCGGGCCGCGGCGGACCGTTCGCCGGGATGAACGTCCCGGCGGAGAAGGCGATGAACTTCTGGCCGTCCGCCACGCGGCTGCTGGGCCAGCTGCGGCCGGAGCGGCTGTGGCTGGTACTGGTCCTGCTGCTCGCCGTCGTGAGTGTGACGTTCTCGGTGATCGGACCGCGGCTCCTCGGCGAGGGCACCAACCTGATCTTCGCCGGCGTCGTGTCCAAGCAGCTCCCGGCCGGGGTGAGCCAGGAGCAGCTGATCGCGCAGCTGCGCGCCGAGGGGCAGACCCAGCAGGCGGACATGCTCAGCGCCATGACGCTGACCCCGGGCGCGGGGATCGACTTCGCGGCGCTGGCCAGCGTGCTGCTGTGGGCGCTGGCGCTGTACGTGCTGGCGTCGGGATTCATGTGGATGCAGGCCTATATCCTCAACGGCGTGGTGCAGCGGACGATGTTTCGGCTGCGCGAGCGGATCGAGGCGAAGATCAACCGGCTCCCGCTGCGGTATTTCGACTCGATCCAGCGCGGCGAGCTGCTCAGCCGGGTCACCAACGACGTGGACAACATCTCGCAGAGCCTGCAGCAGTCCATCAGCCAGGCGGTCACGTCGCTGCTGACGGTGCTGGGCGTGCTGGTGATGATGTTCATCCTCTCGCCCACGCTGGCGCTGATCGCGCTGGTCACCGTGCCGCTGACGCTGGTGACGACGGCGGTGATCGCCAAGCGATCGCAGAAGCTGTTCGTGGCGCAGTGGAAGCACACGGGGGAGTTGAACGGCCAGATCGAGGAGACGTACACCGGGCACGCGCTGGTGAAGGTGTTCGGCCGGCAGCGGGAGGTGGAGGAACGGTTCCGGCAGAAGAACGCGGAGCTGTACGAGGCGAGCTTCGGCGCGCAGTTCGTGTCCGGGCTGATCATGCCGGCCATGACGTTCATCGGGAACCTGGTCTATGTGGGGATCGCCGTGGTGGGCGGGCTGCAGGTGGCCGCCGGCGCGATGCAGCTGGGCGACGTGCAGGCGTTCATCCAGTACTCGCGGCAGTTCACCCAGCCGCTGGCCCAGCTAGGGTCGATGGCGAACCTGCTGCAGTCCGGCGTGGCGTCGGCCGAGCGGGTGTTCGAGCTGCTGGACGAGCAGGAGCAGTCCGCGGATGCTGTGCCTGCGGTGGCGCCGAACGGCGGGCGGGGCCGGCTGGTGTTCGAGAACGTGTCCTTTGCCTACTCGCCGGACAAGCCGCTGATCACGGACCTCAGCCTGGTGGCCGAGCCGGGGCAGACCGTGGCGATTGTCGGGCCGACGGGGGCGGGGAAGACGACGCTGGTGAACCTGATGATGCGGTTCTACGAGCTCGACGCCGGGCGGATCACGCTCGACGGCGTGGACGTCACCGCGATGACCCGCGACGGGCTGCGCTCGCGGATGGGCATGGTGCTGCAGGATACGTGGCTGTTCGGCGGGACCATCCGGGACAACATTGCCTACGGCCGGCCCGGTGCGTCGGAAGAGGAGATCCTCGAGGCGGCGCGGGCGACGTACGTGGACCGGTTCGTCCGGTCCCTGCCGGACGGCTACGACACGGTGCTCGAGGACGAGGGCGGCAACGTCTCGGCCGGCGAAAAGCAGCTGCTGACCATCGCCCGGGCGTTCCTGGCCCGGCCGTCGGTGCTGATCCTGGACGAGGCCACGAGTTCGGTGGACACCCGGACCGAGGTGCTGGTGCAGAAGGCGATGAGCGCCCTGCGGTCCGACCGGACCAGCTTCGTGATCGCACACCGGCTCTCCACCATCCGCGACGCCGACCTCATCCTGGTGATGGACTCCGGGCAGATCGTGGAGCAGGGGACGCACGCCTCGTTGCTGGCTGCGGGCGGGGCGTACGCGGCGCTGTACGAAGCGCAGTTCGCGGCTCCTGTGGCGGAGGTTTGAGGAGCGACTCTGCTGGGCCGCTGGAGGCGCTTACGGGTAGCCAATCCACAGCGGGACAGAAAAGATCGCCTCATCATCCGAAGGTTTGGGTATGAGGTGTTATCGGAGTTTGGGTTTTCCGATGCTCTCCCATTGACCCGTGCCGCCGCGGCTCATTCCTCTCTATCGACGCTTTCGGTGCTGGTTGGCTATCTCGGCGTCAGTGTCGTCTCTGACAAGAAATACGCCCCGCTTTCTCTCGAGGGCGTGTTTCACGATACTGTTCAGCCGCTGGGTGACATCCGCTGTCGATCCGATCCATCCGCGCTGTAACAGCGACACGAACTCGTCTTTCTCCAAATAGCGCTCGGCGTTCCGCCATCCAATGACCTTGCCGCCTCGTGGGCCCTTGATCCGGTCCGAGTGTTGCAGAAGCTCGAATAACGGCCGCGGGAAGTACATCCCCTTGACGAGTTTGTTCCCTTCAGGGCGTCTCATGTTGTTTTCGACGAGTTTGAAGTAGAAAGGTTCCTGCGAAAGGCGCCATTCATCGGGATCGGACGTTGACTCGTCTGATAACCATGCCCGCATCCGCTCGAAATCCTTCTCAAGCTGAGAGTCTGGCCGGTAGCCCCATTCCGCCATCCCGTTCTGCGCAGGAAGACGTTCCATTCGTTTGTACTGGACTAGAACGAATCCTGGGTGGGTGCTGCGGTAGTAGATCAGGTCGGTTCCAGTCAGCTTCTCGAGAGGTTCCTTGTCCGTGTAGACCACTGTCACTGTGCGTTGAGGTTGTCGGGATCGTGGAATGTCAGGACATCGTGAATGGGAGCATCGGTTATAGGCCAATCTTCGAAGTGTGTTGCGTCGTGCCGGATAATGGCGGCTTCGGATGTTCCGCCCTCATCCAAACCCGAGAGGAAGGGCATGTCAGTGTCCGTGGGTTCAGGGACGATCAACCGACTATCAAAACCAGCAATTTCAAGAGCCAGCGCAACGGCATCCCGCTGTTCGGCCACGATGCGGTGGCGGTTCGTGCTTACTGCTGCTCGGTCCCTCCTGGCAGCGAGGATCCGCCTTAACGCCGACGGCACTTCGGGGCGCAGACGGATCAAGGCTTCCATGAGGGCTTGTTCCGTTCTCTCGGGGACGATGCCGCCAACCGAAAGGTATTCCTCTGCTTTGAGCTTCAGACGTGAGTCGGGGATTTGGTCAGAGAGTTCCTCTATTGGAAGAGCGATCTCCAACAGGACGAGGTTGGAGTATCGAACTCGGGTGTCCAGATCTCCAGACCGTCCTAAGCTCCTACCAAGGCAGAGAGCCATCAATGCCCCTGAACCGACAATCAGTACGACCCTGTCGGTCACCATGGTGAGATTTGGTGATCGAACATTCAAGCTCAGCCAGTCTCGCCGGTATTCTTCTGCGATGGCACGAGCCTGATACAGGTCGTCAGCCGCCATTACCGCGATGACTGTCTTGTCTTTCGAGCGAGTCATAGCCGATCACTTCTCTTAGAGTTGTCGGCGCGACTCATCGTCATTTTCCCGTTCTTTCCCTTGCACGCGTTCCTCACTAGGGGGCTAGCCCACGGAGTCAACGGCGTGGTCCAATGTCTCGATCGGTGCCTTCTTCATGCGTTCCCTGGCTTCGCGATGGCGGTTCACGGGCGTGGCGGCGATGACACGGCGGACCATGGCAGCGAGGAAAAGTGCTGGGTGGATCTGTTCCGCACGTTCGTCAAAGATCAGGGACACAGGTGGAAGTTGTTGGAGGATTTGGCTGACCTCTGTGTCAGCGACCGCTTCAGGGGTTTCATCTTCGGGGCTCGAGCCAGTTTCGACTCCAGCTGCCGCCAGAGCGTCGTCTCCCTCGTCAGTGACGTCAGCACCCTCTTCCGCCGCGACGTCGTCACTGTACTGGATCATCAGCAGACCGACTGCGTGGTAGGCGTCGTCCTCGTTACCTAGTTTGTGGAGCAGGTCGATAATCCATTCGGCCTTATCCGGCTCCTTCTCCAAGATGGTCGAGCGTAGCCCGTAGACGAATCCGAGGGCGGCGAGCGGGTGGCGCAAACGAAGGTTCTTGGCGTCGCCGTAGCTTTCTTCGACCCGGTTCGCGGCGTTCTTGCCGAAGCTAGAGTCCATCCGTTTGGTGCTGATGAGGATCTCGGGCCCTGTGTCCCAGTCGGACATGACTACGTCGACTTGTTTGAAGTAGTTCTTGCCCAAGATGCTGGCGCTGGAGGCCACCACGCCTTTCATAGGCGATTCTCGGGTGAGTCTATCCTCGAGTTTCTTGCGTTCAGGGGGCGTCAGGCCTGCAAGAAGGCTTACGACGGAGCGGGGCATGATCCGTGGATGCTCGGCCCGGGGCCACACGGCGTCGTTGTCGAAGCCCGCTCTCCGCATCTCGTAGGAGACCCAGACATCCAAGGCGAGGGCGGGCACCCCGCTTTGTGTCACCGCCTTCAGATATAGGGGAACACCCAGGAGCCGCTTCAAAGTCTCGAAATCCGGCACGTACACCAGCTTGTTCCGCTCCATGAGGACCCAAGGGTTTGTATGAACTCTCCCGGGTGCGGCGTCGGCGACTATCTGGTCGAAAAGCGCCCAGGCCTGTGACTTCATCGATGGGCTACCTGCCACTTGCTGACCTCGTTACTCGTCGTTGGGAAAGGGTGTGGTGGGCGGCGCGGATGCTCTCCAGTTCATCGGGCGTTAGCAGTCCGCTTTCAATCAGCAGAACTCTGTCGATGACAGCCACAGCGTCCAGCAATCTGTTCTTTTGGAGAAGCCGAGTAACCTGCTGCCGCACTCCGCGCAAGGCCTCGGCCCGCCCGGCGACGATTGCCTGGGAAGGCATCATCCAGACATCTGCCTCCCGGGGCTCGATCTTCAGGATGCCGCCGCCGTATGAGCGGCCGACCATCTCCGCGCTCAACAGCGTGGCCGAGTTCAAGCTCGCCAATGGGAGCAGCTCGCGTCCCAGCTTCCTGTTCTCCGGCTTGAGGTAGACGCCGTGTACGGAGTTCAGGTGGTGTGCCCCGGCCTCATTCGTGGTCAACCGCGCCGTGTCGGCGTTCATGCAGGTCAGCAGCAGATCCGCGGGTGGCACCAAAGGAACGCGGTACCAGGGCTTTCTGACTCGACACTTGTAAGCACGGTCGACGCCGGTAGCCTGGCCGGTGCCTATATATTCGGCGGATGCGGAGGAGGGCTCCCCCGGTGGTCGGAACAGGAAGGTCGATTTGCCGGCCGCGCCGAGCCGCGTGAGCATGTCCTTGGACAGAGTTAGTCCGCGAAGGTGCGCGCTGCCCGGAGGGGACAAGCGCAGGGTATCTCCCCGCGGAATCCCCAATTCCTTCACACGTGCAGGGGAGAGCGCGAAATAGCCGTTGTTCCCGGTGACCATCCCAAGCGTGGTGTCACCCCACTGCTCCAACGGAGCGAAGCGCCCGGTAGTCCGCAGTTCGGACAGGGGTCCTAGTGCGTCTCTGCGGACGAGGCTCGCAGTCCATTTGCCCGCTGGGTCCGAGGGCACCCAGCGTTGTCCCACGCTGTCGGAGAGCAGGTCTTCGGCATTGCGCACATGTCGGATGATCGCAGCGTCCGTTGGGCCTTCGTTGAAGCCTTCGGCTAACAGAAGAACCACGTCCGCCTCGACTTCAGGGAACACCTGCTCATCAAAGAGCACCAGTTGGACGCTGCGGAATCTGTCGAAAAGGAACCGCCGGATCGAAGACGCATAGTTAACGCTAAGGAGCTCAGCCGGAAGAACTAGTCCCAGCCGGCCCCCGTCCTTCAAGAACAACGCGGAATGCACTGTGAACGCGGCCCAACTCGAAGCGAGCCCTGACAACGCAACGCCACCTTTCAACGCCGCTTCGCGGGCACGAGCCCGGGACGCTCCGCTGAAGTCCTGATAGCGGATGTAAGGCGGGTTGCCGATGACAGCAGAGTACTTGGAATCGGGATTCACGCGGAAAAAATCACAGACATTGATCTGGGGAATCCCCCCGGCCTCAACCACACGCGACTCCGCCCTCAGGGCGCTGTCGGCGTGGATCTCAACGCCGTCCACGATGGGCTGTATAGCAGAGTCGTTGCCGAGTTCCTGGAGCCGCCGAACGGCCTCGACTAAGAACGCCGCGTCGCCAGCCGATGGTTCCAGAACCTGATCAAGGGGGGTCCGAATGGCCCAGTCAGTGACAAAGCGGGTGATCGCAGCTGGGGTGAAAAAGGCCCCCCGGGCCTTACGCAGCTCTGCCGTATCGACGTGAGGCAGGGAAGCGGAAACAGACATTCTTCTATTCTGCCTTGGCCCTACGTCAATTAAGGCACAGAGTAAGGCACCGAGGACATGTCGTCGCTGCTGAAGTGATCTATCAGGCCAGACACTCCGCGCTAAGGGATGCTTGCCAGGAACGCACCTGCCTCAGCCGCGTTACGCTCTACCCATGTCCGTGCCAGGATGTCCAGGACGTGTGTTCTTACTCCCAAACGGCTACACATCCCGTTAACCCAATCGTGGTCGTCCGATCCTTCGAGAGCATCCAAGGCTCTGTTGACAGACTCCAGAGGCCTATTGAGAGCCGCTGCCAGCGCGGGGCCATCACTCGCCAATTCTCTGAACAAACCGTCTGGCGCTTTGTCAGTAGGGAGCAAGAGTGAGGGCCAGCTTTTTTCTTCGGATGCTCCTCGGACGGCAAGCTTTCCGCGTTGGTCACCGTCGAATACCAGGGCCATGGACATCTTCATCCCGCGGTACCGGGGAAGATGTTGTGCAAGTTTCCGGAGGTATCCGTCACCGTCCTTCCAGATTACCGACGTAGAGGCGGCCAGCCAGCCATCTTCGGTTTCGAGAATGGCGCGTACTAATGCTGCTGCAGACTCATCTTCACAGAAGAGTAGGGAACTGACAGGGCGAACCGGCAGGAGATCGGATGCGACAGTCACTCCATAGTCCTTGGAAGAGTATGCCTCGACGCCTTCTTGGCCGCGCCTCAAAAGGACGAAGGCATCGTTCTGGCATGCTGCCTCGACGATGGATTCGGAGTGCGTAGCGATCAGGAGATTCCACGCGTTGGCTCGGGCAACCTCGAGAAGCCTGACAAGCAAACGCTCCGCAGTGATGGGCGGCAGGTATGCGTCGGGCTCGTCCAACAGAAAGTACATGCCGGGAGCGTCCCTATACTGCGCCATGATCCAAAAAAGAAGATGCACGGAAAACTCCCCCAATCCCATTTCGAGAGAGGAGTATTCGATACCTTTGTGCTTCACCCGAAAGTGGGGAATAGTGACTTGATCATCTGGCCAATCGAAACTGGAAAGGTAATCCGCGGTCGGTTCGAAATCGAGGGCGTACCACTCAACAAACTCGTAGTCCCGGCCTATGACACGGTTCAGATGATCTAGCGTGGCCGGGTCAAGTGTCGATGCACCAGTTTCTTCTGCCATTTCAGAGATGTCATCTCTGGCACGAAGATTTACTCTTGCATGTTCGCAAAGTTCATGGAGACGTACCAGAACCGCCCGATCTCCAAGTGAATCACTGAAGGAAAGGAGTGCTCGCGTCTTGCCCGCTCCGTTGAGCCCAGCTAAGACTGTGCATGGCCCAGGCAGCGTAAGGGAGGTGCCCTTCGAGTCGAGCGGGACTTCGACAGGATCTTGACCACTTCGCTCCTTGGTGAGGTTTGCCCATGCTTGTCGCTCTACAACTGCTCTCATCGAATGTCGCTTTCGTGTGTGCGACCCAGGACAGATCGCCAATCCGAGCTATCTATGAATTTGAAAGTCAGATCTTGAACTTGGTCCCGGCGGCTGCGTCGAACTTCTTCCATGAGAAGGTGGGATCCGTTGAGGCTCGGCGTATTGAAACGCGCCTCCGAATACAGGTGAAGAACCACATCCCGAGCCAGTACGGAGCTCACGTCAGTAACTCGATAGGAAGCGCGATCATCGTAGAGGGCGACGGCCCCATAGATTGGATCGGAAGAGTCCTCGACCTCTCCTGTCTTAACTGTTCTGCGCTCGGATTCAAACGTCGACAGGAGATTTTGGGGAAGGCCGCGCCCAGTCAGCCGAGGGCTCCAGAAACAGTAGACGAGCCAGGTGAACAAGGTCGCCTTGTTAAACCGAACTCGGTTTTCGCAGGCGTTCACTTGCTCCAGTAGCTCGAAAGCGGCAGCTTCGACGCCAGCGATTGTTTTGGGAGTAAAAACCTCTGAGCGGTAGAACTCTTCGACAACGCCGTTGTTGATGTGTTGACCCAAGTCTCGTCTCTCTACGGCCACGCATGTCCGGGCAATGATGTCGTCATAGGCGAGCCGACCGTTAGAGAACCCTACGGACTCATGCTTGAGGAGGCCATTTTCAGAGAAAAGAACCACGAGTTCCTTCACCTGATCGCGAGCTCGCCCGTGTAGCGCATTTCGTTTCTCGGGGGGAGTCAAGTTGTAGGATTGATTGAGCCGAAAGAATAGTTCGTTAGGTTCCTGAGGTTCAAATTCTTTGAGAGTGACAATAGGTAACGCAAAGCGTTTAACAGCGCGCTGGTGATGATCAGGAAGTTGCGAAAACTTCTTTCCGTGCAGTTGTTTTATGGTCTCGTCCTGAGGCTCGATCGAGCCATCAACGCTGAACTTGCCGAAGAAAAAATCCCGTATGGCTGCTAATCTTTGCTGTCCGTCTAGGACAACTTCCATTCCGTCATCTTTTCGGACTATGTGAATTGCTGGAACGTACCACTTGCGGAGAATTGAGTCGATGAGCCTTTGCCGACGCCGGTTGTCCCAGATCTCTCCGCGCTGAAAATCCGGCTGAAGATCCAGCTCTCCATCAGAGATGCGCCTAACAATCGACTCCAGTTCCAGCTCGGTGCGATCTAACTGCATTCGGTCCTCTTAGGTTATGGGAGCACGCTAACGAAACGGGATCCACTATGGCGGTACAACTCGTGAGGCCTGCTCCTAAGAAACGAATACAGCCCGAGTTCTTCCCTTAAACATAGATCGTCCGACGGGCGATTCCGCAAACCATGCTCCAGAACAACCGAAACCGTCCGTCGACCTCATCCCTTACGGCATTGGCCTCACCGCGATCGGCGCAGCAGAGTTGCGGACCAGCTATCAAGGAAATCGGTTAGACCATCGACGCAGTGGTTGGGGTGTCCAGAAGTCGAGGACAAAGTGAGTGGCCGGCAGAGCTGGCCTTCGGACCTGCGGGTTTCCCGTGCGCACTTATCAGCGCTCGGGCTGATCGATGGCGTCAAGCACCTATGCGTTCGACGTCGCCAGGGTAGCGAAGAGCCGGCGCTTTGCCCGAGATGGCCGCTCGGCGATCTTTGCGGTACGGCGACGTCATAGCCCGAAGCCTCGGGCGAAGAGTGCATGCTTAGGTATATGACGACGACAGAGGCAGTCCTTCGGGATTGGAGATTTGGGCAAACACAAGCGGAGAGAATGTCTGCAGGCATATTGTCGATCGAAGGTTTCTCCGCGGTCGACCCGCAGCATCCGCTTGGTGGCCCGGACGGGATCAAGGATGTTGTTTGCCGTCGCGGAATTACGAACTTCGTGGCCGCAGCCTATTTTCCCCCGACATAGCCTTCCTTTGGGCAGATCAAGAAAAAGTTCACCGACGATCTTGCTGGCGTTGCCCACAACTCCGTCCGAGGTTTCGTCTTCATAGTGAATCAGCCGTTGACCATCGGCCAACGTGGCGAGCTTAGGGCTCTGGCAGGATCTGACACCGAGTCGATGGAGTTGTATCACCTAGAACGACTTCGTGCCGTTCTTGACTCACCTAAGGGGTGCGGAATCCGGCTGGAGTATCTGCGCCTCCCGATGACGCCTGAGGAACAGATCGCTTATTGGAGCAGCGCGAATATTGACGTTGGTAAGAAACTCGATCGCATCGAGGCGCTGCAACTAAGAACTATCCAACAACTCGATTCGAGCACGGATTTGATGCTCAACCGGACCTCGTCGATGTTCATGGACCTGCGCGCAGAATTGTCGTCGACTTCCGGTCCCCAGTTGGGTAGCAACCTTTTGCTGGGTTCCGGTCCCGCTAGCTCTGAAATCGACATTCCAGTATTGCTGTGGCTGCACCGAATCCTGGTTTCCGGCACCGGTATGCCCGATTCACTTGCTGGAGTTCTTCGTAAGATGGCTTTGACGGTGCAATCGCTAGATCCGGCAACGGGTGTCTTTGTCCCTCCGGCACCCGAAGACGTGCCAGAACTTCTCCGTGCGTGGTGTGCCGATTGGCGCGAAGGCTACAACCGGCTCCTGTCACACAACCAGGACGAGAAACTTGATGTCATCACCCGCGCCTACTACGAGTTCCTAAGGATCCATCCGTTCACTGATGGAAATGGAAGGCTAGGACGCATTTTGCTTGATCAGATGCTACGCGAGCTGCTGGGAGTTGCCTTGCCGCCCAGCTTTGCGGAGGCGCGAATTGAACAACAGAATGCCCTTCTGCGGGCCAACTCCGGAGACCTGTCCCCACTGCGCTCGCTGATCGTCGCGGCGCTTTCGTAGCCATGGGGCAGTAGCCAACCCTCATGCGTGAAATCCTGTGAAACGCTGGTCGCGGGCATCCAGGAAGATGGAGGGTCGGGCGGAGGGTTCCCGTGTCGGGTGTCCGGAGAAAGAGAGTCGTGTTTGTGAGTGGCCAGAATCGCGCTACCGGGTGTCGAACGTCGAGTTTCCGGCCCAACGTCTGGTACCGCGGGCCAGTCGCGATCCTCGACGAACTCTACGTCTGTCCAGAGCTGCGCGGTCACCGCCTCGGCAGCGCTCTGTTGGATGCGGCACTCGACTTGGTACGCGACCGGGGCGGCTCGCTCATTGAGATCAACGTGGACGGCGAGGACACTGATGCACGACGCTTCTACGAAGCCCACGGGTTCACAAACACTGAACCCGATCAGACAGTTCCAATGTTTTACTACTACCGAGAACTCTGAAGGCGGTCCCGCCACCCGCCAGCCAGATCGTACGAGCGAGCGCCTAAACCAGCGGCCAGGGGTAGCGCATGCCGGTGCGGTCTACTGGCAGGACCCGTGCGCGGAGCAGGCGCTGGGCGCGGTGCTGCAGGGCGGTGGCCTCGTCGTCGTCGAGGAGCTCGGCCACCTCGGGAGGCGCGGCCTCCGCAAGCGGAGCGATGTCCTCGAGCAAGGCATCGGGGATGGGTTCGCCGGCGAAGTCCCAGATCACCGTGCGGAGCTTGAAGGCTGCCGAGAAGCAGAGCCCGTGGTCGATGCCCCAGATCCGGCCGTCGTCACCGCGGAGCACGTGGCCGCTCTTGCGGTCGGTGTTGTTGGCGACGTAGTCGAACAGGGCGATGCGGGCGAGGTCAGCGTGGGTCTCGGGGGCGTCCTCGAAGAGGGTAAAGTAGTGCTCCTGGAAGTCGCACTCGATGAACCACTGCAGGGACCCGACCCCCAGCGGCGCCTCCTCGCGGATCACTGTTGGCGGGACGAGGCCCCAGCCAAGACATTCGCTGAGCAAGTATGCGGCGCGTTCGCGCTTATAGAGCCCGGGTTCAAAGTCGGACAGCGGACGTTCGCCGGCCTCCGGCTTGTAGACCGCGTACCCCGCCTCCTCGCCGCATGAAACCTGGACCAGGAACGTCTGGTTGCTGCTGCGCGGAATGAGGCCGAACAGTTTGATGTCGCCCTCGATCAGCAGGGTCAGCTCCGGGCCGGGCACGGTCCCTCCCGCCGCGGAAACGCGTTCACCGGGCCCGCAGTCCGCTGAGCGGCTCCGCGGTCGAATTCACCATCAGCACCGCGGGGTCCTGCCCGTCCGTGTAAGAGATGGCCGACACCGAACCCGGGCTGATCACGATCCGCTGGAAGAGGTCCAGCGGCGTGCCCAGGGCGTGGGCTACGGCGGCCTTGATGGGATCGGCGTGGGAAAAGCACACGACGGCGCCCCCGCCGTGGGCTGTTCGCAGCGCCTCGATCGCTCCGACGATCCGCGCCTGCATCTCCGGAAAGCTCTCGCCGCCCGGGAATCGGAAAGCGGACGGGCCGTGTTGGACGGTCTGCCATTCCGGCAGGACGGCCAGCTCGGCGATCGCGGCACCGGTCCAATCGCCGAAATCGCACTCCAGCAGCCCGTCCTCGAGCTTCACATCCAGCCCGGTGCGGGCTGCCGTCGGCTCCGCCGTCTCGCAGGCGCGCTCCAGCGGGGAGGAATAGAGCGCATCGACCGGCAGGCCAGTCAGTCGTTCAGAAACCCGTTCGGCCTGGGCCCGGCCCCGGTCCGACAGGTGCAGTCCCGGCGCCCTACCCGGCAGCACGGTGCCCGTCGTCGGAGTCTCCCCGTGGCGCACCAGAAGCAGGAGCGTGCCCCGCTGTGAGGGCTCCGCTGAAGGTCCAGACGTTGCTGCAGTCATCAGGATCCAGCGTAAGCCGGGCCAAGGCCCAAAGCTCAGGAATCTCAAAGAATCCCTCGATTCCCCGCCCAGCACAGGTCTACGGTGGAGGAGTGAGTGATCGCCCCGATATCTTCACCGTTGGTGAATTGCGTGCCTCCGGCCACGTGCACAAGGATCTGCGCCGCGAAATCCGCGACAACCTGCTCGCCGCGCTCGCCGCCGGCCGCGACCCCTGGCCCGGGATGTACGGCTTCAGCCGCACCGTCCTGCCCCAGCTCGAGCGCGCCCTGCTCGCCGGGCACGACGTTGTCCTCCTCGGCGAACGCGGACAGGGCAAGACCCGGCTCCTGCGCACCCTGGCCGGGCTGCTGGACGAGTGGTCGCCGGTGATCGAGGACTCGGAACTGAACGAACACCCGTACGAACCCATCACGGAGCACTCCCGCGCCCGTGCCCTCACCGAGGGGGACCGGCTGCGGGTGGCGTGGCGCCACCGCTCGGAACGGTACGTCGAGAAGCTCGCGACGCCGGACACCTCCGTCGCCGACCTGATCGGCGACGTCGACCCGATGCGCGTGGCCGAGGGCCGCCGCCTGGGCGACCCGGAAACCATCCACTACGGCCTGGTCCCGCGCTCCAACCGCGGCATCATCGCCATCAACGAACTCCCCGACCTCGCCGAGCGGATCCAGGTCTCCATGCTCAACGTCATGGAGGAACGCGACATCCAGATCCGCGGCTACGTGCTGCGGCTCCCGCTGGACGTCCTGGTGGTCGCGTCCGCCAACCCGGAGGACTACACGAACCGCGGCCGGATCATCACGCCGCTGCGGGACCGCTTCGGCGCCGAAATCCGCACCCACTACCCGATCGAGCTCGACGACGAGGTCGCCGTCATCCGGCAGGAGGGGCACCTGGTGGCCGGCGTCCCGCCCGTCATCCTCGAGATCCTGGCCCGGTACACCCGGGCGCTGCGGCAGTCTCCGGCGGTCAACCAGACCTCCGGGGTGTCCGCGCGGTTCGCCATCGCCGGCGCCGAAACCGTCGCCGCGGCCGCCCTGCGCCGGGCCAGCGTGCGCGGCGAGGACGAGGCCGTCGCCCGGATCATCGACCTGGACGCCGCCGTGGAAGTCCTGGCCGGGAAGATCGAGTTCGAGTCCGGGGAGGAGGGCCGGGAACAGGACATCCTGGACCACCTCCTCCGCGTGGCCACCGCGGAAGCCGTGCGGGCGCACTTCCACGGCATCGACATGGGTGAACTCGTGGCCGCGCTGGACGGCCACACCACGGTGACTACCGGGGAACTGGTGACGGCGCGGGAGTTCCTCGGCAATCTCCCGCCGCTCAACGGATCACGCCTCTACGACGACATCAGTGAGCGCCTTGGCGCGGAAAACGACGGACAGCGCGCCGCCGCCGTCGAACTGGCCCTGGAAGGCCTCTACCTCGCCCGGCGGATCGCCAAGGAGTCCGACGACGAGGCAACCGTTTACGGGTAACCACAGGAGGCCTCATGACCGCACACCACCGGTCCCGCTACAGCCGCTACCGGGGAGGACCGGATCCGCTCGCCCCGCCGGTGGACCTGGCCGAGGCGCTGGACGCCGTCGCCGAGGACGTCATGGCCGGCTACTCGCCCCGGCACGCACTTCAGGAGTACCTGCGGCGCGGCGGCCGCAACCGCGAAGGGCTCGACGACCTCGCCGGCCGCGTCCAGCAGCGGCGCAGCGAACTGCTTGGCCGGCACCGGCTGGACGGCACCCTCAACGAGGTCCAGAAGCTGCTCGACACCGCGGTGCTGGAGGAACGCAAACAGCTGGCCCGCGACGCCATGATGGACAACACGGACCGCGCCTTCCGGGAGATGCAGCTGCAGAACCTGCCCAAATCCACGGCGGCGGCCGTCAACGAGCTCGCCAACTATGACTGGCAGTCCAGCACCGCCCGGGAAGCCTACGAACGGATCAAGGACCTGCTGGGCCGCGAGATCCTGGACCAGCGGTTCGCCGGCATGAAGCAGGCCCTCGAGGGTGCAACGGAGGAGGACCGCGCGGCCGTGGCCGAGATGCTGCAGGACCTCAACGAGCTGCTCGACAAACACCGGCGCGGCGAGGACACGGACGCGGACTTCCAAGAGTTCATGTCCAAGCACGGCCACTTCTTCCCGGAGAACCCGCAGTCGGTCGAGGAGCTGGTGGACGCGCTCGCCCAGCGCGCGGCCGCCGCCCAGCGGCTGCTGCAGTCCATGTCCGCCGAGCAGCGCGAGGAGCTGATGCGGCTCTCCGCCCAGGCGTTCGGCTCGCCGGCGCTTATGGCACAGCTGGGCCAACTCGATGCCACCCTGCAGGCTTTGCGTCCCGGCGAGGACTGGTCCGGCTCCGAACGCTTCGACGGCGAGGAGGGGCTGGGGCTCGGCGACGGCACCGGCGTGCTGCAGGACCTCGCCGAACTGGACGAGCTGGCCGAACAGCTCTCCCAGTCCTACAACGGCTCGCGCCTGGACGACCTGGACCTGGACGCCCTCGCCCGCCAGCTGGGACAGGACGCGGCGGTGTCGGCCCGCACCTTGGCGGAAATCGAACGGGCCATGCACGACGGCGGCTTCCTGCAGCGCGGCGCCGACGGCGACCTCCGGCTCTCCCCCCAGGCCATGCGGCGGCTCGGCCGGTCGCTGCTCCGGGACACCGCCAGGCAGCTCTCCGGCCGGCAGGGCCGCCGGGACACCCGGGTTGCCGGGGCGGCGGGAGAGCAGACCGGCTCCAGCCGGCCGTGGGAGTTCGGGGACGCCGAGGCGTGGGACGTCACGCGGACCATCACCAACGCGATCCGGCGCACGATCGCCGACGGCGGCGACCCGCGCCACGGACTGCGCCTGGCCGTGGACGACATCGAGGTGACGGAGACGGAGGCGCGCACGCAGGCCGCCGTCGCGCTGCTGGTGGATGTGTCCTTTTCGATGGCCGCCCAGGGGCGCTGGGTGCCGATGAAACGCACGGCGCTTGCCCTGCACCACCTCGTTTCCACCAAGTTCCGCGGCGACCGGCTGCAGCTGATCAGCTTCGGCCGCTACGGACGGACCATGGACATCGGCGAGCTCACGGCCCTACCGGCCTTCCGGGAGCAGGGCACCAACCTACACCACGGGCTGCTGCTGGCCGGCCGGTTCTTCCGCCAGCACCCGTCGATGCAGCCCGTCCTGCTGGTGGTGACCGACGGCGAACCCACCGCGCACCTGCTGGCCGACGGCGAATCCTGGTTCGCGTATCCGCCGGACCCGGAGACCATCCGCGTCACCGTCGCCGAGCTGGACCGCCTGGGGCGCACCGGCACGCAGGCCACGTTCTTCCGGCTGGGCGACGACCCGGGCCTGGAACGGTTCGTCCAGCGGATGGCCCGCCGGATTGACGGCCGCGTCGTGGCGCCCGATACCGGGGATCTGGGCGCCGCCGTCGTGGGGGAGTACCTCCGGGCCCACTTCCGCGGCCGCCCCTACGACGACGACGACTGGGCTCGGTAGACGAGCCAGAAGGCGCCGGTGCGTCCAGTAGCGGTGAGGCCTTCGGGCGAGCTTGGTCGGCGTGTCGGCCGTGCGCGTTGCCTGGCGCCGCTACAGCGCGCGGTGGTACTGACTCGGCCAGTATTCCTTCGGCTGGCCGCCAGCCAGCCTAAGCGCATAGTAGGGGTCGCGCAGCAGCGCCCTTCCGACGATCACGGCGTCGACGCTGGATGACTCGAAGACGTTTCGCAGCAGGTCAGGGTCCGCCATTTGGCCTACCGGTGCTACCGCGATTCCGGCGGCTTCCTTCAGCGACTCCGCGAAGTCCAGGTTCAGGCCCTGCCTGTTTGGCGGTGGGGCGTCCACGGCTAGGGCCCCAGATGTCACGTCCAACAGATCGATGCCCAAACTGCCCAGGCGTTGCGCAAACACTTTTGCCTCCTCCAGGGTGATGCCGCCGTCAATCCAGTCCGTAGCGGTTATCCGGACAAATACGGGTTTCTCCGGCGGGAAGGCATCACGCACGGCCTTGGCGACCCGCAATGGGAGCCGCATCCGGTTCTCCAACGATCCGCCGTGCCCGTCCTGACGGTGGTTCGAAATCGGGGACAGGAACTGGTGGAGCAGGTACCCGTGCGCGGCATGGATTTCCACCACGTCATACCCGGCTTCATGGGCGTTGCCCGTGGCGGCGGCGAACGCGTCCACCACGTCGTCGATGTCCGAGGTTGTCATTTCAGCCGGCACGGTTAGCTTGCCGAATGCCCTGGCCGAGGGAGCCAGCGGCACCCAGCCCCCGTCATGGACCGGGACCGCGCTGTTCTGTCCGCTCTGGACCCAGGGCTGCCGGTGTGAGCTCTTCCGGCCCGCGCTGTTGAGCTGCACTGCGGCGACGGATCCGAACTCCTTGATCTGCGCGGCAAGCAGCTTGTGTCCCTCGACCTGCTCGGCGCTCCAGAGGCCGAGGTCGTGTGGCGTCGTCCGGTGCCGGGGCCCGACGGCGGTGGACTCCACCATGATCATTCCCGCGCCGCCGACTGCCCGGGAACCATAGTGCACGCGGTGCCAGCTGGTGGGCACGCCGTCGTGGTCGGCGGAGTACTGGCACATCGGCGACATCCAGATCCGGTTGGCAACTTCGATCCCGCGCAGCTTCAACGGCTCAACAAATCTTCCGCGATCCATTCCGGTCCATTCTCCAAATCCTGAGTTCGGGCCGGCGAGGTTGCCGGCCCGGTGGTGATGCACGACGACGGCGGGCTACGGACCCGCAAGTCCGCCGCCCGCCGTCGGACTTCTTAACCGGCGGTCGCCCCGACGACAGCGCTGAGGGCTCCCTCCGGGGCCTCTGCCAGGGCAGCCAGCAGGCCCGCGGCGAGGCACGTTCGCTCGAGCATGCCGTCGATGCTGATCCATTCGTGCCGGGCGTGTGCGCCGTCGCCCACTGCGCCGAGCCCGTCGAGGACCGGCAGGCCCAGTGCCGCGGCGAAGTTGCCGTCGCTGGCGCCGCCCACCGATGTCTCTGCGAGTGCGAATCCGAGCTGGTCGGCGACGTTTTCGGCTTCGGAAAAGAGCCATGCCGTCTGCTCGGAACGGGACATGACCGGCCTGTTCCAGTCGCCACTGACCCCCAAGGCCGCGTTGGCATTCCGTGCGGTCAGCCCGCCCAGCACCGCGTTGATGCGCTGCACTTCCGTCTCGGAGGAGACCCGGACGTCGATGTCTGCTGTCGCGGAGCCGGCCTTGACGTTCGTCCGGGTGCCTCCCCGCACCAGCCCGACGTTGACGGTGGTCCCTTTTTCGAGGTCCGTTTCAGCGTGGAGTTGCACGATCACTCGGGCGATTTCATCGATGGCGCTGGCGCCCACTTCAGGGTCAAGTCCGGCGTGCGCCTCCTGCCCGGTGGCAGTGACCTGGAAGATGCCGACGCCTTTCCGGGCGGTCTTCAAGGCACCTCCCGCGCTGGCCTCGAACACGAGGACGGCGTCTCCCCGGACCACTTCAGCCTCTATGACGGGCCTCGATGCCGGGCTGCCGACTTCCTCGTCCCCGTTGAGGACCAGCCGCACGTTCGGGCGGGGAAGCCCGAGCTCCTTCGAGGCCTTCAGCGCCCATACCAGCTGCACCAGGCCGCCCTTCATGTCAAAGGCTCCGGGGCCCGTGAACCGGTCCCCCTCGACACTTGCCGGCCAGCCGCGGAGGGTGCCCGCGGACCACACGGTGTCGTAGTGGCACAGGGCGGTGATCCAGCCCGTCGCCCCGTCGTTTGAGGGATAGTCCAGCACCAGGGTGTCGGCCCACTTTCCTCCGTCGACGAGCCGGCGGGAGGCAGGGTCCCCGATCCTGCTTTGCAGCCACTCCTCTACCCAGGCAAGACCCGAGGTGAGCAGCGCCTTGTCATCCGACGGTGTTTCCCGGGAAACGTAGGCGGTCAGGTCTTCGACCATGTCGGACCGTCTGTGGCGAACCCAGTCGGGCGCGTCCTTCAGGGTGCTCATCGGGTGGTGGCCTTCCGGTCGAGGGCGGTGAGATGTTGTTCGTCCATGGCGATTGAACCGGTTTCAAGCTGCCTGATCAGGGAGACGAGTTCCTCCACGAGGTGCAGCGTCAGCCCATGCCTGGCAGCGGTTTCGATCACCGGTTCGTACTGGGTCGGTACTTCCGTGGGGCGCTTCCGGACGGCAATGTCGCGCCAGATCCCGGAGCGTGTCTTGGTCTGGGTCGAGAGCCATTTGATGAGATCGTCCGTGGCCGCGGTGTTGCGGTCGGGGTCGGCGCCGCGCACGTAACTCGCCGGGTCGAAAGCATCGAACCCCTCAAGCCTGATGCCTTCAGCCGCGGCCACGTCAAAGACCTCGGCGGCCAGACCGTTCATGGCCGGCCGGTGCCGGTCAATGAGCTCGCTCATGTCGGCGTCGGCGAGCGCCGTCGCCGTCAGCATCGCCCCAAACCCAAGCTTGGACCACAGGAACCCGGCAACGTTGTCCGTAACCGTAGGCGTGCCCCAGTGGCGGAGGTCGTGGGCCAGTTGCCGGATCCGGTTGCTCGTGCCTCCCGCGTATTCGCCCAGTGCCATGGCTCCGCTGCCGCCGTCCTTGATCACGCCGGGCTCCAGCACATCCGCAAAGAGGTCCACAAAGGCAATGACCGTGCGGTGGTCACCAACGTGTGCGGCGATTGTCGCCTCGTTTAGCCCGTTCTGCATCGAGGCGACGTAGCCGTCTGGGCCGAGCCGCGGGGCAATCCAGGCCGCGGCGCTGTCGGTCGCCTGCGCCTTGACCGCCAGCAGCACACGGCCGAGCTGTTCCGGGGCGTCGTCCAGCCCGAAGACCGGGAGCCTGGACACCAGGACGCCGGCCGGGGTCTGGATCCGGAGTCCGTTCTCCCGTATCGCGGCGACGTGGGCGGCGTCGGCGTCGACCAGTTGGACCGGCACGCCCTGGGCATCGAGGTGCGCGGCCAGGGTTCCCCCGATGGCCCCTGCTCCCACGACTGTGTAAGGACTATCCTGCATGGCTACCTTTCAATTCGTTCTCGCCGGCACGGGTGCCGCCGGCGGCGGTCCAGTGCAGCGGGAGGTCCAGGGCTCCGGTCGCGGAGCCTCCGTCCACTCGCAATGTCTCGCCGGTGATCCATTCGGCTTCGTCCCCTGCGAGCCAGACGACCGCCCGCGCAATATCGTCAGGTTCGCCCCGGCGGCCAAGCGGGTTGCCGGAGACCGCCGCGGCGTATTCCTCCGTGACCGGGTTGATGCTGCTGTTGACAGTGACAAAGCCCGGAGCCACAGCATTGACGCGGATGCCGTACTGGCCGAGCTCGAGAGCCGAGGCCTTGGTGGCCATCTCCAGCGCGGCTTTGGAGGTGGAATACGGTGCCGCGCCCGGACGAGCACGCAGCGCCGCTCCGGAGGAGATGTTCACAACGCTGGCCGGTCTTCCCGCGGCAACGGCCCGCTGGGCCAACGCCACCGTCGCCAGCAGCGGGGCCCTGGTGTTGAGGTTGAGGACTTTGTCCCACGTCGCCGCATCCAGGGACAGGAACGGCGTCGCCGGGTAGACACCTGCCGAGTTGACCAGGACATCCACCGGCGCGAGCGCCCAGGCGTCGGCGACCATCGTCTCGGCGCCAAGTGCCGAGCCAAGATCCACTATCAGCGTCCTGACGGCCTCCGAACCAGCTTCCCGGCAGGCCTCCGCGGCGTCCGCGAGCGGTCCCGGATTGATGTCCACGAGCGTGAGCAGGAAGCCGAGACCCGCGAATCGTTGTGCAACCTGCAGGCCAATCCCGCTGCCTGCGCCTGTGATGACTGCGTGCCGGCTCAATCCAGGTCCTTGCCTTTCGTCTCCGGCATGGTCAGGTAGACCACGACGCCGACCGCTGCGGCCATGGCGCAGTAGAGCCACACGAGATGCCCGAGGCCGTTGGTGTTCATCCAGGTGGTCAGGTACGGTGCGGTCCCGCCGAAGATCGCCACCGCGAGCGCGTACGGCAGGCCGATGCCCGTCGCCCGGACTTCGGCCGGGAACTGCTCGGCCATGATCACGGCACAGTTGGCGGAGTAGCCCAGGAGCAGGATGACACCGATGACCTCAATCAGCAGGAGCATCCAGAAGTTGCCGTTCAGGAGGGCGAAAGCGGGCCAAGAAAACAGCAGGAAGCCGGCGGCGAAGGCCGTCATGGTGGGCTTGCGTCCGATCTTGTCCGAAAGGATTCCAGCGAACGGCAGGAGGACCAGGAACAGTCCGACGGCGATAAAGTTGGCCAGCAGGGCTTGGCTGAGGGGGATACCGGTTGCCACGGCGGCGTACGTGGGCATGTAAGAAACCCACATGTAGTAGAGGAGTGTTCCGGCGATCGTGATGCCGAAGACGCGAAGCGTGGACTTGGGGTGCTTCACGAACATCGTGAAGACGGAGTTGGCGCGCTTTTCGCCGCTGGCTTCACTGCGGGCCTGGGCGTTGACGAATGAGTCCGTCTCTTCCACCGAGGAGCGCAGCCAGAGGCCGACAAGGCCCAACAGCGCGGCAACGATAAAAGCGAGCCGCCAGCCCCAGCTGTCCAGCGCTTCTTTGGACAGGGTTGAAGTGATGATGGCGCCCATCCCAGAGGCGAGGAGCACGCCCGCCCCGACGGAGACCTGCTGCCACGAGCCGGCAAAGGCACGGCGGCGCGGGGCGGCGGATTCAACCAGGAACGCCGAGGACGACCCGAACTCGCCTCCTGCGGAGAATCCCTGGACCATCCGTGCGACCACCAGGATGATCGGGGACAGGATTCCGACCGTTTCATAGGTGGGGGCGAACCCGATGACGGCCGTGGCCCCTGCCATCAGCCCGATCGTCAGCACCAGGCCCTTCTTGCGCCCGTGACGGTCGGCGTAGGCCCCCATGACCGCCGCGCCGACTGGCCTCATCACGAATCCGACCGCAAAAATCGCGAGGGTCGCCAGGAGCGCCGCGATCGGATCACCCTTGGGGAAGAAGTGGTGGGCAAAGATCGACGAAAACGTGGTGTAGACCGCCCAGTCCACCCATTCAACGGCGTTGCCGATGCCGCCGGCGATGATGGCTTTGCGACCCCGGGCGGAGAGTTTGGTGTCGTGGATTGGTTCCAGCGTCGTTAGTTCACTCATGAAATGGCCATCCTGGTGGTGAGTTGGGATGCAACGTGCGTTGCCAGGTCTGCGTGCGTGGTGATCCAGATGTCGTCGTGCGTGCGGATGTGTTCCATCAGTTCGGCAAGCACGAGCATCCGGGAGCGGTGGCCGATGATGTGCGGGTGCATGGTGAGCTGGAATACACCGCCCTCGGCATAAGCGGCGTCGAATTCGTCCTTCCAGATCTGGACGAGCTGACGCGGCGGCATGTGGGGACGGAGCCCGGAGAAGCGGTCCATCATCAGGTATGGGGCGTCGTCGCGGATCCACTCCACCGGAATCTCCACGATTCCGGTCGGCGAGCCGTCGGAGAGCAGTTCGTAGGGTTCGTCGTCCGCCATGAGCGAGGAATCGTAGACAAATCCGAGCTCCCGGATGACGTCCAGGGTCGAATCGGAGAAATCCCAGGACGGCGTCCGGATCCCGACGGGCCGGACTCCCGCCTGGCGGTGAAGCACGTCCGTGGCGCGGCCGAGCAGGTCCAGTTCCTGTTCATGGCTGAGCAGTGTGTTGCGCTCGTGGATCCAGCCGTGCACTGCTACCTCGTGGCCCTGTTCCACGTAGGTGGGGACCTCGTCGGGGCGGAGCAGGGCACAGACCGCGGGAATGTAGAAGGATGCTGGAGCCTCATAGCGGCGCAGCAGCTCGAGGATTCGCGGCACACCAACCCGGGCGCCGTACTCGCCCTGCGCCATCCGCCCCGGTGACGTCTCGCCGTCGCGAAGGGACGGGGTCTCGTGGTCAGAGTCGAAGGACAACAGGACCGCCGCCTTCGCACCACCTTTCCAGCGCCGTGCCGGATCGGGGTGGGCCAGGGCCTGTCCAGCGCGGACCTTTTCCACGTGACCGCGCCATTGAGGCTCGGGCCACTGCCAGGACGGGGCGTCGTTCATCAGCACTCCTTATTGTTCGCGAGGTGCATACGGTTCGGCGGGGACTCGGTCCGCCCCTGCCAAGGAAGCAGTTCCCGGCAAGTGATGCAGCTCTCAATTTTCAAACCTAGGGCAGATCATGCTTTCAGGCAACAGTTTGTGGGAAAATCATTCAAAATTACGCCATCCAACGGTTATTTTCGCACCAATGCGTGGTTTGGGAGGGTACTCTGGACTTACTGCTGCGAGCTGAGACAACGATGGTGGAGGCCGACATTTCTTTCATGGACGAAACGGACTTGGACATTGTCGCTGCCCTCCAAGTGGCCCCTCGGGTCCCGGCGAACACTCTCGGCGAGATCCTGGGGGTCCCTACCAGCACCATCACCCGTCGGCTCAACCGGCTTCAGAATGAACGCCTGATGAAGGTGATCGGCCGCTTCGCGTGGCCCTTGATCCTCTCCGGCAATCCCCAGCAGCTCTGGGTGCGCTGCCTGCCTGGGCAGGCTGCTCAGGTGGCGGAGCAGCTCAAAGCTTTCCCGGAGATCCAGTTCGTGATGACCACGTCAGGGACCTGTGACATCTATGCGGACCTATTCCCATTGCGCGGCTCAGATGTCAATGATCTGCTCAGCAATCGCATTCCGTCCCTCGCTGGGATCAAATCGGTAGAGAGCCGCCTGGTGCTCGATTCTCGCCGCGTTGGCCAGTCGTGGCGGCTGGGGCGGCTGTCGGCGGCGCAGACCGAGGCATTGACAGCGCACATTGTCCCCGTGAACCAGCCGGCCCTGCGCCATATAGAGGAGTTGACCGACGTTGAATTCGGCACGATGTGCGAGCTAGGACGCAACGCCCGGGCTTCAGCTGCGGAAGTGGCCAGAACCCTGGATGTCAGCAGTTCATCGACTTACCGCGCCATTCAGATGCTCCTGGCTACGGGAGCTATTTCTCCGCGTGTCGAAGTGGAACCCACGGCCGTGGGCTTTCCGCTGAGTGCCGTGATCTCCCTGCAGGTCAAGCCCAAGTCGATTGGAACGGTCCTGGACCGGCTCGCCACCCACGACTCCGCGCGCATGGTCTCCATGGTCACCGGCAAGGCGCCCGTGGTTTTTCACGGACTCTTCAGGGGACCCGATGAACTGGCGGAATTCATCACCCGAGACATCGGCGCCCTCCCCGGCATCCAGACCATGGACACCTGCGTCGGGGTCAACGTGCTGCGCCGTTACTGGATGGATCGTGAGAGCGTGTTCATCGGCGAACAGGTGGAGGATTTGCTCCGGAGGTAAGGAAAGGTCCCGATACCCGAGGAAAGGAACGGCGACGTTCACCCTGCAGATTGGTGTCAAGCCCGGGACTCCGGGACATGCAGGCAAGTCTTCGACAACGACCAGCAGGATTCTGGAGCAGGTAGCCCGCGATGGCCAGGGCGGGTACTGACACGCAGCCTTTCACCGCCGGATGCGGGCTGAAGCTTGCTAACGTTTGGGTGGCCCAACTGCGGCCATACTCAAGGTGTTTGGAAGGTAATTCCTATGGCAATTGATCTCGATTGTTCCACCTGCCACACCGACGAACACGTTGTGCTCGCTGAGCGGCTGTCGGGGACGCAGAAGAGGCTTAAATGTGGGCACTGCGGACTAGAGTGGCTGCGTGGCGAGCCGGAGCGGCCAAAGATCCCCCTGCCATCGCTCGAGGACATCAAGAAGCGGTTCCCGAAGCCGGGGGACGTCGATCCCGTCAAGCTCGCACGGGCCAACGAACTCAAGGCTGAGTTTCTCCAGCGGGAGCCCGAGCCTGAGTCGAACGTCGCCCCGTACTGGGCCAAATACCAGCAAGTGTTCAGCGCCGATGGCCTGCCGAAAGCGGACCCTCTGGACCTCAAGGGCTTCGCCAACTCAAATGTCGGCGCCAACCCAGGGAACATGTCCGTCTTCAATGAGGCATGGAACGAAATGGGGGCCGAGGCTGGAGCGGCACAGGTCCGCAAGGCAGTCGAGTATCTGCTTCGCGGCACAGCGCCCGTCGAGCTGGAGGACCGCCTCACCGCCCTCATCAAGGACACCACCCCCTTCGCGATGAAGGGCTTCAAGGAGTCGCTCCTGACGAGGGTCCTGTGCGTCGTCGACCCCGAGAGGTACCTGACGATCCTCATGTATACCGGAGTGGCCGGCAAGCGGGAGATTGCACGCTCGCTCTGGGGTCTCGAACTGCCCGACCCCGAAAAGGTCAACTGGACTATTGGGCGCCTCATCTTGTGGAGCAACGACTTGCTGATTGCCCTTCTCGGCGACGGATTCCGGCATCAGCAGCACGCTGCCGAGTTCCTGTGGTGGGCCAAGGACAAGGCCTAAACGGGGCCGCAACGCCAGCGGCTGCTCGGCGACGTCGTCGGCTTAGGCTGTAACTATGAGCCAACCGCTGGACGAAGGTCCGTTCTTTCACGGCACGAAAGCCAACCTCCGGGACGGTGATCTCCTTCGGGCGGGTTTCAGGTCGAACTACCGTCCCGAAGTAGTGATGAATCACATCTACTTCACCGCTCTTCCGAACGGTGCGGGACTGGCTGCGGAACTCGCGCCGGGGGACGGCGCCCCGCGCGTCTACGCCGTAGAGCCGACCGGGGCGTTCGAGGACGACCCGAACGTGACGGACAAGAAATTTCCCGGCAACCCCACCCGGTCCTATCGCAGCGGTGCCCCGCTCAGGGTCGTCGGCGAAGTCACCGATTGGACACGGCTGGAGCCCGAGGCGCTGCAGGCGTGGAAAGAGCGCCTGGCAGTCCTCCGTGCGGACGAGCGAGGCGAAATCATCAACTGACGAGGATCCCGCTTCGCGGTTCCATGTGCACGGCGGCTTGATGCTCCCATCGTCGGTCTTGAGCCGTTGGGTTCGATCACCATAAGGTGATGCGAACAACAAGCACTCCAGGAGATGACATGTCCCTCGTCCGCGTGCATAACTTCTCGGTCTCCCTCGACGGCTTCGGCACTGGCGAGGGCCAGCAACTCGACGCTCCATTCGGTCACGCAGGCTCACGGCTTATGGAGTGGGCTTTCGAGACGCGCACCTTCCGCGAGATGGGTATCCACGGGGAATCAGAGGGGTCCCTCGGCGTCGACGAGGCTTTCGCCAGTGCGTGGGGGCCCGGAATCGGCGTGGAGATCATGGGGCGCAACAAGTTCGGTCCTCAACGCGGTCCCTGGGAGGACGAGGAATGGAAGGGATGGTGGGGCGATAATCCTGTCTTCCACACCCCTGTCGTTGTTCTGACACACAATCCCCGGCCGGTCCTCGAGATGGATGGCGGAACAACCTTCCATTTCGTTGACGCCGACCCCGTCTCCGCGCTCAAGCAGGCCCGCGCCCTGGCCGGCGACCACGACGTCCGGATCGGTGGCGGCGTCAGCACGATTCGGCAGTTCCTCGAGGCCGATCTGATCGACCACATGCACATCGTCCTCGTGCCAATCGTCTTGGGCCGGGGCGAACGGCTCTGGGATGGACTGGAAGGACTCGAACAACGTTTTGACATCGAAGCGACCCCGTCTCCATCCGGAGTTGTCCATCTGATCTTCACTCGTCGCGCGGGCCGGTAAGCCTGGCCGGTAGGCCGGCCAGGTGGCGATCGCCCGTGAACGTCGTCGTTCAGCGCCCCCTCCGTTCTGGAGCCTTGAACGATGTTCGGACAAGGTAAAGGATCGGACCGCATTGCGGCACTAAGGAAGGCGGGTTTCTGAATGGCGGTAATGCCACCAGCCACGCTGGAAGTGGACGACGCCGTCGTCCACTTCCTCGTCCGGGACCAGCGGCCCGATCTCGCCGACCGCTCTCTGGTCCGGGTCACGAATGGCTGGGACAATGCGACGTTCCGGCTCGGCGACGACCTGGCCGTCCGGCTGCCGCGCAGGGCGGAGGCAGTGCCGCTGATACTGCATGAGCAGCGCTACCTTCCCGGCATAGCCCGCCGCTCCCCGGTGGCGGTTCCTGTCCCCGTCCATGCCGGCCGGCCGACGCCGGACTTTCCCTGGCCGTGGAGCATCGTGCGGTGGGTCCCCGGGGCCGCCGCGGCCGACGTCGGCCCCGCAGACCGCGGGCCGGCCTCCGAAGGTCTGGCGGGTTTCCTCCGTTCCCTGCACGTGCCCGCCGACACCGGCGTCCCGGTGAATCCGTTCCGCGGCGTGCCGCTGCTGGAGCGTGATACTGCGATGGTGGAACGGCTCGGGGACCGCGAACGCTACCCGCAGGCGGCAGCGCTGAGCGCGGTGTGGGCGCAGACCCGTGCCGCCAAAGCCTGGGACGGTCCGCCGATGATGCTCCACGGGGACCTCCACCCCGGCAACATCCTGCTGGCGGACGACGGCTCGCTGGCCGGCGTCATCGATTTCGGCGATGTCGGGGCAGGGGACCCGGCCGTCGATCTTGCGGTGGGATGGCTGATGTTCGACGCCGGCGCCCGCCAGCACTTTATGGGCGCCTTTGGCCCCGCAGTGGACGGCGACACCTGGCTGCGGGCCCGGGGCTGGGCCCTCATCCTGTCCACCGCCCTGCTGAGCAACTCCGACGACAACCCGCGGATGTTCGCCGTGGGGGAGTTCGGAATCCGGCAGATCCTGGAAGGCTGACCCAGGGAAACTCTGGCAGGGCCCTCGCCAGCCCCACGACGCCAATGATCCTTCCCAGTTCACCCACCAGCCACCAACACGCCCTCCGGCGTTCTCCCGCGACCAGCAGTCTTTTCACGCACCCTTTTGCCCGGCACGTCCCCATGTGCCGGGCGGAGAATCCCCTGTATCTAAGGAGTACTCCTTGTTCGTGAAAAGCACTCTTGCCGCCGTCGTCGTCCTTGCGTCCCTGGCCGGGACAGCAGCAGCAGCCCCTGCCCCGGCGGAGGCGGCCAAGCCGGCTCCCGTCGTCGTCGGCCAGCCGCTCGCCCAGGCGCATGCGCACAACGACTATGAGCATGACCGTCCCCTGTTCGATGCGCTGGAGCATGGTTTCACCAGCGTGGAAGCGGACGTGTGGCTGGTGGACGGCGAGCTGCTGGTTGCCCACGACCTGGCGGATGCCCAGCCGGGCGTTACGCTCGAGAGCCTCTACCTCGATCCGCTCCAGGACCTGGTCCGCGGCCAGGGCAACAGCGTCTTCCCGAAGTGGGATGGCAGCCTCCAGCTTCTGATCGACATCAAGAGCGACGGCGAATCCACCTACGCCGCAATCGAGCAGGAACTGGCCGAGCACCGCGACATCATGAGCCGCTACAGCCACGGCGACACCAAGACCGGCCCGGTCACCGCGGTCATCAGCGGAAACCGCCCGCTCGCCACCATGCAGGCACAGGAGAAGCGCTTCAGCTTCTACGACGGCCGCTCCGCAGACCTCACCTCCGGAAAACCTGCCGGCCTGATGCCGCTGGTCAGCGACAACTGGACCAAGCTCTTCGCCTGGCAGGGCGTGGGCCCCATGCCGGAGGCCGAGCGCGCCAGACTGCGCGACTACGTGGCCGAGGCGCACGCCTCTGGCTACCGCGTCCGCTTCTGGGCCACCCCGGACATGCCCGGCACCGCACGCGACGCCATCTGGAACGAACTCTTCGACGCCGGCGTGGACCACATCAACACCGACGACCTCGCCGCACTGCAGCAATTCCTGACCGCCCGCGGGGCCTAAGCCGCACACGTCGAGCCCTACTCCCGCAAAGCAGAGGAACACCGCCATGCCTTCATTGACCATCAAAACGACGACGGCGGCAGCCGTCCTGGCGCTCGGCCTCCTTGCGTCCCAGCCCGCCACTGCCGCCGACAAAACTGCCGACAACACCCCCGACAGCGGGGCATTCACGTTCGGCGTGATCGGCGACATCCCCTACGGCGAGGCCGAAATCGCGAAGTTCCCCGCCCGCATTCAGGACATCAACGCCGACAGCGCGCTGAAGTTCGTCACCCATGTGGGCGACATCAAGAACGGCTCCTCGGTCTGCTCGGACGAGTACTTCCAGAACATCCGCGCGCAGTTCGACACCTTCGAGCACCCGCTGGTCTTCACCCCGGGCGACAACGAATGGGTGGACTGCCACCGCACCAACAACGGCGCGTACAACCCGCTGGAACGGCTCGACAAGCTGCGGGAGGTCTTCTTCGACGAGCCCGGCAAGACCCTGGGCGCCACCATGCCGGTCAAGACCCAGGCGGACCTCGGGCTGCCGGAAAACGTCCGCTTCACCCAGAACCGGGTGGCGTTCTCCGTGCTGAATATCCAGGGCAGCAACAACTCGCTGCAGCCGTGGACCGGCCTGGGCGAAACCACGGCCAAGCCCGAGCAGTTGGCCGAAGTGGAGCACCGGACGGACGCCGTCCTGGCCCAGATCCGCACCACCTTCGCCGACGCCGAACGCCGCAACGACCGTGCGGTTGTCCTGATGACCCAGGCCGACATGTTCGACCCGTCCCTGCTCGCCGCCGCGGCCGCCAGCCCGGACACGATGTCCGGCTTCCGCGAAATCGTGCAGGCCATCGTCGAGGAAACCAACAGCTTCGACGCCCCGGTTTACCTCATCAACGGTGACAGCCACGTCTTCGCCGAGAACCGGCCGCTCGCGGAGGGCTCACCCTGGCTGGACATTTACGGCCAGCCCGCCGCCGATGACCTGCAGCGCATCACCGTGGACGGATCCGCCAACGCCACCAACTACGTCCGGTTCACCGTCGCCGGCAACAGTGCCGACGGCACGGACGTGCTGGCCTGGGAAAAGGTCCCCTTCAGCCGGTAGGCGCCAGTCGGAAGAGGGCGACGGCGGGACGTCCCGCCGTCGCCCGCTTGGCACTTCGATAACCGAGCCACGGCTCAACGAGCGTCAGGATTGTGTCCCGACGGACGCCGTCGAATTTCACTGGAGCAAGGCGGTCGGCACAACCCCGCCGCGGACTATTCATTGGAACGCCGACTCAATGCGATTGCGAATCAGTATTGGATCTTTCCAATGAGCGCTGGGAACCTTGTGAGGGGCACACGCGAAAGACTGACGAGGGGGGACGGGCCGGTTGCTGATCAAAACCGCCGAGGACGCCGGCGTCCTGACACTGGTCCTCAATGACCCTGCCCGTCGGAACGCCATGGGCGATGAGATGCGCGGTCAACTCATCGCCGCCCTGGGCCGCGCCGGCTCTGACAGCTCCGTCCGCGCCCTTGTGCTCAGCGGCACCGGCGGGACGTTCTGCTCCGGGGGTGACCTGGCGGCCATGCCACCGGAGAACATGGCTGCAGCCCGGGACCGTCTGGCGCACGTCGCCACCCTGGTGAACATGCTGCGCGGACTCACGATGCCCACCGTCGCCGTCATTGAAGGTGCTGCCGCAGGCTTGGGGGCCAGCATTGCCTTGTGCTGCGACTACATCTACATGGCGGACGACGCCCGGCTTATGTTCCCTTTCTCCAGGCTGGGGCTGCTGCCTGACGGCGGCATCTTGCACAGCCTCGCAGCACGGGTCGGCGTCGCCAGGGCCAGGCAGCTGCTGCTAGAGGGCCGGAACGTTGGAGCGGAAGAAAGCCTGCTCCTCGGACTGGCTGACTACACCTACCCAAAGGGGCAGCTCGCAGCGGAAGCCGCGGCCAAGGCGGGCCAGCTCGCCACCTTGGCACCTCTCGCCGTCGGGGGCATCAAGAAGTCCTTGGCAGATGGCTTGCCTTCCTGGGAAGACGCGTTGGCCGCCGAGGCCAGCGACCAGCCGGGGTGCTACTTTTCCAGCGATTTCGCCGAAGGCAAGCGGGCCTTCGCCGAGCGCAGCCTCCCCGTCTTTACGGGATCACCAGCAGATTCTCACCAAACCTAGGAGCGCACCTTTGCTAATGCAGGACACAACAAGTGTGATCACCGGAGGAGCGCGGGGCATCGGCCTCGCAACAGCCCGGGCGCTCGCTGCCCAGGGGAGCAACATCGTTCTCGCCGACCTGGATCCCGCGGCGCTGGAACGGGCAGCTGAGACACTGGGCGACGGCGTTGTGACAGTCGTCTGCGACGTGACTTCCGCGGAGGGCATGAACGCAGCGGTGAATGCCGCCGTCGAAAGTTTCGGGTCCCTGGACGTTATGGTCAACAATGCCGGCTTCACCCGGGACGCCACCATGCGCAAGATGACCGAAACGGACTTCGACGACGTGGTCTCCGTCCACCTGAAGGGCGCCTGGCTGGGTACCCGCGCGGCCGCTGACGTTATGCGCAGGCTGGGAACGGCAGGCTCCATCATCAACGTGTCCTCCATCTCGGGCAAGGTCGGCATGGCGGGTCAAACGAATTACAGCGCCGCGAAGGCAGGAATCGTCGGACTGACGAAGGCTGCCGCCAAGGAACTCGGGTTCGCCGGCATCCGGGTCAATGCAATCCAGCCGGGCATCATCCGGACAGAGATGGTGGAATCACTGCGGGCGGATGTGCTCGAAAAGAAACTCTCCGAGATCCCGCTGTCCCGGTTCGGCGAGCCGGCGGAAGTAGCCAGTGTGGTGCTGTTCCTGGCCAGCGGCATGTCCAGTTACATGACCGGAACAGTCCTGGAAATCACAGGCGGCCGGCATGCATAAGCACTTCGAAATGATCATGCCGCTCCGCTGGTCCGACCAGGATCTCAACGGCCACATCAACAACGCCCGCATCGTCACGCTGATGGAGGAGGCACGCGTCACGTGGTTGAACTCGACGGCGGCGTCCGAAGGGCTGGAAACATTCCGGTGCCCGAAGGTGGTGGCCTCACTCAACGTGGAGTACCTGAAGCCCGTCAGCTACGAGGATCAGCTCCTGCTGGCGCTCGACATCACCAGGGTGGGCAACGGGTCCTTCACCGTCCGCCACACGGGGACCCAAGTAGGCAGCGTGGTCTTCGTGGGCACCACGGTGGTGGTCCCGCTGAGCCGTGAATCGGACCGACCCCGGAAGCTCACCGCTGCTGAATCCGCCTACCTCTCGCGGTACGCCGCGACGGCGTCAGTGGCCGGTTAGGCGCCTGCCGCCGTCGACGAGTAGTTCCGTGCCGGTGATGTAGCCCCCGATGTCGCTGAGGAGAAACGCGCAGGCATCGGCTATTTCCTCTTTCCGTGCCAGTCGTCCCAGCGGAATGTTCGCCCGGTGCGCCTCCGTCTCGGCCTCGGTTCCGTACAGGACCCCGGCGCCGCCGGTCCCCTCGGTCAGCCCGGGCGTGAGCACGTTGAGACGGATCCCGTGAGGCGCCCAGGCCGCGGCCAGCGACTTCGTCATGGCCAGCACCCCCGCTTTGGCGCTGGCTGAGTGGACGGTGTCGGGGTTTCCCAGCACGGCCGCGGAGGTGCCTATATTCACTACCGACAGCGGCAGTGAGGAGCCGATGGCCCGTCGGCCCACAGCCTGGGTGAGGTGCCAGGTGCCGTTGAGGACAATGTCGACGACGGCGTTCCAGCCATTCGGGGTGAGGTCCAGCGGGTTCACGCGGAAGTTGCCTGCGGCATTGTTCACGAGCAGGCCTACGGGACCGGAATCCGCTTCGATGGCTTCGAGGGCGTCCTGCACGGCTGCTTCGTTCCGGACGTCCGCCCGGTAGCCCCTGACGTCCAGACCCTTGTCCGCCAGGGCGGTCGCTGCCGTCTTCAGTTTCAGCTCATCGCGTCCGATGATTGCTGTCCTGGCGCCCAGGGATGCGAGTCGTTCCGCAATCGCCAGGCCGATGCCGGAGGAGCCTCCGGTGACAAGCGCGGTGCGGCCACTGAACATGGTGGTGCTAAACATCGCCCCCGTCACCGCAGGTACACCCGGCCCGGATCGATCTCGTCCCGCAAAAGCCGGAGCTCCGCCTCGGTGGGCGGCGGTGTCACAGTAAGGTCGTCCAGCACCCTGAGCGGCCATCCGGTCTGCTCACGGACCTGCTCCACGGTCACGCCTTCATGGATGCTGGCCAGGCACAATTCACCAGCAGCGTCCGAGGTGAAGACACCGAGTTCGCTGATGACGGTGGTGACTCCGGTTCCCCTTGTGGGCACCTTGGGATCAGCCCGGCGCGCCGCTACCGGCGACGGGCTGGTACAGAAGTCCAGTTCCCGGACGAAGGAGGTCGTGTTGTGCCGGCGCATCACAACGAAGACCTCCTGGGAGTTCGCCATGACCTCTGCGGCGCCACCGGACCCGGGAAGGCGGACTGTGGGCGAGCCCCACGCGCCGATGACGCTGGTGTTCAGGCTGCCATCTCTGTCGATCTGCGCTGCACCAAGGAATCCGACGTCGATCCAGCCGCCCTGCAGCACGTATCCGAACAGCACGGGCATGGTCAGGATGGCTTCGGCGCCGGTGGCCAGTGAAGCGTCCGCGATGGTTTCAGGAAGTTTTGGGGGGTGCGCGCCGCAGACACCCGATTCGTACACCTGTTCAATATCGGGAGACGTGGACTTCTGTGCCAGCGCGACTGCCAGGGTTGGCAGGCCGATGCCGGCAAAGACCCGCCGTTTGCCCTGCAGGTAACGGCAGCTGACGACCGCGAGGAGCTCGCTGACGGTGTACGCCGGTGCCGGAGCGGTGGCTGGTTCGATGACGCTGGTCATAGGACGCTCCCATAGTTGACGGGGGTGGACAGGCGAGGGGCCGGTGTCAGCCGGTCGAAGAACCCGTCGCCAAGCTTGTCGAGGTAGCCGTCGTGGCCGCCCGTGTCGTGGACCCATTCCTGGATCCAGCTTTGGAGTCGCTGCGGGTCTTTGCTGATGGCTGACCACGACCGGTAGAAGTCGTTGTCGCGGTCGTAGTGGCCCTGGGCGAAGGAAGGGTGCGCCCCGTACTTGCACTCCACCACCGCGTCGACGACGAACCCGGGGATGAGGGTCCTGTTGGGGTCTGAGCGGATGACGTCGTCGTCCACAATCTCCTCAACCAGGACGATGGTGTGCTTGGAAGCGAAGGCAACCTCCTGCTGCGGTCCCAGAATTCCCCAGCTCTGGACGTTGCCATGCCGGTCCGCCCGCTGGGCGTGGATCACGGCGACGTCGGGATTCAGGGCGGGCACAACGTAGGTCTCCACATCCTCGTCATACGGGGACTCCACCTTCCGCAGCTGGGGATTGATGCCCACCAGATCGCTGCCGGCATAGGACCTGACGGGCATGAACGGAATGCCCGCGGCGCCCGCCTGGTACCGTGCAAGAAGGCCGTAGTGGCTGTACTCCTCCAGTTCGAGACCCCCCGTGCCGCCGGCCTCAACCGCTCGGCGAACCGCATAGAGTGACCCAACGGAACTGTTACCGGCGAAGGCGAAGACCAATTTGTCAACGCAGCCGGCGGCAACCATTTGGTCGGCGATGATGTCCGGCGTCATTCGAACGAGTGTCAGGCCCTTCAGGCGCTGCCGGATGATTTCGTGGCCTGCGGCGAATGGGATGAGATGGGTAAATCCCTCCAGCGCTACGACGTCGCCGTGAGACACGAAAGTGCTCACTGCGTCCTTGAGGGAGAACAATTTTTCGGCCAAGGGGAAATGCCTTCCGGATATTTCGGCGGGTCCCCTCATGGTGGCAGTCTGCATATATAAGGTCCAATAGATAAATTACACTTCTGTGATAACGAAAACGTCTTGATCGGAGAGTCCGCAGTGGAACTGAGACATTTGGCAGGCTTTATTGCTACGGCCGAAGAGCTGCATTTCGGACGGGCGGCTGCGCGGCTGCACGTGGCGCAGCCAGCCTTGAGCCAGCAGATCCGGCTCCTTGAAAAGGAGCTGGGCGTGGAACTGTTCCACCGGAACACCCGGTCCGTCACGCTCTCCGATGGTGGGAAAGCGCTGCTCGGACCCGCCCGGCAGGTGATGGCCGACGTCGACATCGCCCGCCGGGCGGCGGTTCTGGGAAATTCGGAGATTGTCGGGAGGGTGGTGGTGGGCTTCGCCGGGGCGAGCAGCCGGAACGTGCTACCCCTGCTGGCCCGTGCCGTCCGGGCGGAACAGCCCGGCATAGAACTGGTGCTCCAGGGGCAGACGTACGCCGGCAAGGCCATTGCCGAGGTGGCGGCAGGGTCGCTGGACATTGGTTTTTCACGCCTTCCGGCCAATCACCAGAGCGTCTCAACCCGGATTTACGAGTACGAGCGCCTGGTGGCCGCCCTGCCCTCTGACCACCCGCTGGCGTGCAAGGAAACGATTCGCGTTGCCGACCTGGCGAGCGAGGCGTTTGTCACCTTCCCGGGCACCCAGGGCTCCACGGTGCGGGACGCGTTGATTCACGCGGCAATGGGGGCCGGCTTCACCCCGCGGATCATGCAGGAGGCGCCGGATTCGTACACCATCCTGAGCCTGGTTGCCGCCGGCGTCGGGGTGACCCTCACGGTATCGTCCGTGCAGCACATCGATACTCCGGGGCTGGTGTACCGGGAGCTGGAGGATGACCTCCCCCAGTTGGCCGTTGTCCTCGCGTGGAGGAAGGAAAACGTATCTGCCGCGACGAGGGCTGTGCTGGAGATTGCCGAACGACTCCTGCCGACACCGGCCCTGCAGGCGGTGAATTTCAACGGCTGAAACCCCCTATTAGTAACAATTCCAACTCGCTGTAGGTCTGATTATTTATTGGACGCTATGAGTTTTGACTGTCAGGGTAAGGGAGGAAATTCACCGTGTGCTGAGTCACAGGGTGCCACGACCAGACAATGGAGTTGTTGTGAGCGGATTGCAAGAGACGGTGGCGGGCGCGGCCCAATACCGCCAAAAGATGGCCCGGAAAGCAGGCCTCGCGTCGTTTGCCGGCACCACGGTCGAGTGGTACGACTTCTACGCCTACGGGACGGCCTCGGCTCTTGTCTTCGGAAAAATCTTCTTCCCGGCTGAGGATCAAGCCGTCGGAACGCTCGCTGCCTTTGCGACATTCTGGGTCGGCTTCCTCGCCAGGCCTCTCGGCGGAGTAATTTTCGGCCACATCGGCGACAAGCTGGGCCGCAAGAAAGCGCTGGTCACCACCCTGCTGATGATGGGCATCTGCACCACCGCCGTCGGGCTCCTGCCCACGTACGCCCAGGTCGGCGGCTGGGCAGCGGTGATCCTGGTGGTACTCCGGCTTGTCCAGGGCATTGCCATGGGTGGCGAATGGGGTGGCGCAGTCGTGCTTGCCGCAGAACACGCGCCCAAAGGCAAAGGCATCATCTACGGCGCGTTCGCCCAGCAGGGTTCGCCGATGGGCAACCTGCTTTCGACGCTGGTCTGGCTGGCCGTCGCGCAGCTTCCGGACGAGGATTTCCTGACCTGGGGCTGGCGGATTCCATTCCTCCTCTCCGCCGTGTTGGTGGGCATCGGGCTGTTTATCCGGTTGAGCATCGAGGAATCCCCGGCAATGCGGGCGCTTATGGAGACCAAAACGGTTGCCAAGGCGCCGCTGCGCGAAGTGCTCCGCAACTCCAAGGGCATCGTGGCGCTTGGAATCGGTGCGTGCGTCATCGCCGTCTCGGCTACTTACTTCAAGGGCACCTTCGCCCTGGCATGGGCCGTGGAAGAAGGACTGTTCACGCGGCAAAACTTCTTGTCCATTGTGACGATTTCCCTGGTGGTGCAGTTCCTGGTGCAGCCCTTCGGCGCAGTGCTCGCCTCCAAGCTGACGCTGCGCAAAGCAGTGCTGCTGATGCTGCTCCCGGAGCTCCTGGTCCTTCCCATGATGTTCACAATGATCGGGACGGGGGACTACATGCTCGCTGTCATCGGGATGGCCCTGGCCACCATTCCCCATTCCATGTATTACGCCGCCCTGGCAGGCATCCTTGCCAAGTCGTTCCCGCCCAACATCCGCTACACGGGCATTTCGCTCAGCTACCAGCTCAGCTCGACGATCTTCGCCGGCACGGCGCCGATGATGGGGCAGTACCTGTTCAATGTCACCGGCTCCATCATGGCCGTCATCGTCTTGGCCGTAGTGCACGTGGTGATCACCATCGTGTCGGTACTCGGGCTGCTTGCCCGGTCACGCGACCTGGGATCTGATTACGGAAGCGCAGACAGCTTCAGCACCCAAGACGAAGCTGTCGCCCCTGCCGCAGCAGAAGCGCGCCAAAGCCTCAGCCTCAAGGGCTAGCTGCCTGGCAGTTCCAGAAGCAAGTCAACGGACGACGGCGGGAAGTCCCGCCGTCGTCCTTTGCGTGCTGGCAGGTGCCAACAGGGCCGCCGCCGACAATGGCGCAACCTGCAACATGGTTCGAGGCGCGGCTCCAGCTCAATAAAAATTGCAGTTACTTCAAAAAATTGAGATCTGGGTCATATAAAGATGTAATGTAGGCCACATGGATGAAGCTCTTCCCGGAACTACCGCAGGTGACCGCCTTCGCAAGCGCCGCCGTGCCCTCCAGCTGACCCTTCAACAGGTGGCTGAGGAAGCTGGCATCACCACTGGGTACCTGTCCCAGCTCGAGCGCGGCGTCGTCAGCGGAGCCGTTGGCACACTGCAGCGGGTCTGCGCCGCCCTGAAGCTTGACGTCGGAGACCTCTTCCAGGGCCGGGCCGATCCTGCCGGACCAGTGCTGCGTTTCGCGGATGCCGGGCGCATCCACTTTGGGAATAGCGCTTCCAAGGTCAAGCTCACACCTCCCCACTTCGACCACTTGGAAGTCCTCCTGGGCGAGTTCGAGCCGGGTGGCGACACCGGCAACGAGCCGTACACCCATGGCAAATCAGAGGAGCTGCTCCTCGTGCTCGAGGGCCGCGTGCAGGTCACCGTCGATGGCACGACCCGCGAGCTGGGGCCCTACGACTCCATCCACTACAGCAGCGATCAGGCTCACCGCATCGTCGAGGCCACAGGCACCCACAGCGCCAGGGTGCTGTGGACGATGTCTCCGCCTACCTACTGACGTACGCCCCCGCGGAGCGAACGTCCCTTTGAGAGGAAACCTATGTCAACGTTGACCCAGCCCGCCGCCCCGCCCGGCAACCAGAACCAGAGCAGCGTAGGAGTCGGAGGCATGGCCTTCACCGAGCTCTGGGAACGCTTCTCCTTTTACGGCCTGCAGAGCATTTTGGCCTTTTACCTCCTCTATGAGCTCGACAAAGGCGGTCTCGCCCTGCCTGCCGCCGCGGCCGCCGGCATCACCGGCGCCTACGGCGGGGCCGTGTACCTGTCCCAGCTGCTTGGCGCGTGGGTCGGGGAGCGACTCGTCAGCCCGAAGAAGCTTGTTCTTTGGGGCGGGCTCGTCATTGCCGCAGGCCACATTTGCTTGGCGTTCATCCCCGGTTTTGTGGGCCTCGGCGTGGGCCTTGTCTTTATCATCTTTGGCACCGGCGCCCTGAAGACCAACATCACCTCGATCGTCGGTTTCATCCTCCAGGAGGAGAGCTCGGCCAAGAAGGATGCCGGGTTCTCGTACTTCTACATGGCCATCAACTCGGGCGCCGTCCTGGGCCCGCTGGTGACAGGTTTCGCCCAGAACCAGTGGGGCTTCCACCTCGGGTTCGGACTGGCTGCGGTCGGCATGCTCGTCGCCGTGGGCCAGTACATCTACTCCCAGCGGTTCCTCCCCGAGCGTGCCGCCCAGGTCACGAATCCACTGCCGATGGACAAGCTGCGCAAAGCAGTGACCATCGGTCTGGTCGCCGTCGCCGCGGTGGTTCTGGCCGCCACGACGGGATTGCTGAGGCCGGAACGCCTGGCGAGCATTGTCACCGTCCTCACGCTGGTTGCGGCGGCCGTCTACTTCTGCGTGATTCTCCGGGCGCGTACCGTGGACTCCTTCGAGAAGAAACGCGTGGCTTCGTTCATCCCCCTCTTTCTGGCCTCCGGCTTGTATTTCGGCTTTCTCTTCGCCAAGTTCACCTCTATATCCCTGCTCATCAAGGACCGCGTCGACCTCAGCATCGGAGACTGGAGTTTTCCCGTTGGCTGGATCACCATGCTGTCCTCCCTCTCCGGCGTGCTGACTCTCCCGCTGGCCGCCGCCATCTGGAAGAAAATGGGTCGGCGTCAGCCGAAGGCCGGCACAAAATTCTCTATCGGCCTCGTGCAGATCGGGATCGCCTTCCTCTACCTGCTGGTCATCTCGAACTTGTTCGCCGATGAAACCATCCCCTTCGGCTTCTTGATCGCGTTCATGTTCATCATGGGATCCTCAGAGGTCTTCATCGGACCCATCGGGCTCTCCCTGGCCACCCAGATTGCCCCCAAGGCGTTTACGGCACAGATGGTCGCCATCAACTTCCTCACGCTCGCCCTCGGCTCCTCGCTCTCTGGCCTGCTGGGGCAGTACTTCACAGTCGTTTCCAACAACACCTTCTTCCTCACCGTCGCCCTCATCGCGATCGTGGCCGGACTGGCGCTCTTCACCGCGCGTAGGCCCATCCACCGCGGCTTGTACGTTGGCCTGGACGACCGGGCACAACGGAGTCTCGTATGACCACGCCACGCATCGCCGTCATCGGCACCGGAACCATCGGCTCGCAGACCCTGTGGCAGCTCTCCAAGCTCGACTGCGAAGCCACCGGCTACGAACTTTTCAGCCCCGGCCACTCCCGCGGCGCAGGCGGCGGGGAATCGCGGCTCTTCCGTCACATCGAGATCGAGGACCTGCAATACCAGCCAGTCGTAGAAAGGGCCGATGAGCTCTGGAAGGACCTTGAGGCGGCCACGGGTCAGAAGCTGCGGGACATCTCCGGGGCGCTGACGTTCAGTGCCGAAAGTGCCCCGGCCACCCGCATCGCCCTGCAGTCTGCAGAGCTTCTGGGCGACCGGGTTGAGGTCATGACCGCGGCCGAGGCTAGATCACGGTTCCCGATGTACGAGACCGACCCGGACGAGATCGTGATCCTCGACAAAGGCGCCGGAACGATCTTCCCCGAGAAGACAATCCGCACGGCCGCGGCTGCAGCCAAAGCAAACGGTGCCACGATCCACACCGAAGCTCGCGTGACAGACATTTCCCAGGAAGGCGACAAAGTCGCGGTCACAGCTGACGGACACACGGAGCGCTACGACCGTGTCATCGTGGCCGCCGGCGCCTGGACCGCGACACTGTTGCCTGACATGGCTCCATATCTGGCCACCCGTCGAGTGCTCTCGACTTGGTTCCTGCCCCGTAGCGGCGAGAGCCTGGCGGGGATGCTGCCGTACATCCGAACCGAACCGAACTACTCCTACGGGCTGCCGACCGCCGACGGCCTGGCAATGAAGCTTGGTCTCGGGTTCGCCAACCACCTACCCGTCGACTCTCCGGACACCGCCCGTCTGAATGTCACCGAACAAGACCTCCAGGCAGTCCGCGACCTCGTCCGGCGCTTCCTGCCGCACCTGGAGACCTATCCGATGCGCATGGCCCCGTACTTCGAGGCCTACACGCACAACCGCCATGAGTATGTCGACCAACATCCCGGCATGCCCGGCGTGCTCGTCCTGGCCGGCTTCTCCGGCAAGGGTTTTAAGACCTCACCGGTGATCGGGGAGATCGCAGCCCGCGAAGTCCTCGGCCTCGAACAGAGCACCGACGCCAGATTCCTGCTGGATGGCCAGCGAGTCAGCGCGCAAGACCTGTAGGAGACCTGGAGCCCGGGTTTTTGCCAATAGATGCGCGGCAACTCGGGCCGGCGCTCAGGGGAGCGCGTACACACGGCGGGCGTTGCCGTGTGCGACGAGCTGCACGATCCTGCGGGCGTCCGCCTCGGAACAGTCGTCGTCGTCGATCCATCCGCCGACCACTTTGGTGATGGCGTTGCGCCACAGTTTCGCGCCGAGGTAGTGCAGTTCGGCCGGGCCGAACGCGTCGGAGGAGTAAAGGATTTTCGTGAAGGGGGCCAGTTCGAAGGAGCGGGCCACCAGATCCGGGCTCCGTGACCCGGTGTAGTTCACGGCGAGCCCCACATCGAGGTAGACGTTTTCAAAGGCGTGGGCCAAATAGCCGGCTTCGCGCTCGAACGGATAGCAGTGGAGCAGCATGATCGGTGTGTCCCGGACGTCGCGGGCCCGCAGAAAATCCAGGAGGTACAGGGGGCTGGTCTTATGGAGGTCGAGGTCGCGGTCCCCGAACCCCACATGGAACTGCAGCGGAAGCTTCATCGACACGGCCGTGTGGATCCCGTGGGCAAGGAGGGTCACATCCGTGAGCCTCACGTGGGTGCCGGTGCGCAGGTTCTCCTGCCACCGGCGGGCTGCTTCAACGACTGCGGCCGGTGACGGCCGGCTGAGATTTTGGTCGAATCCGGCGCGGTAGGCGAGCACTGTTTTGACGGCCACGGCGCTGCGGGTGAGCTCTTGAAGCCGCTGGCCGAACTCGTCGACGTAATCCGCGGGGTTGGCGATCTCCTGGATCAGCGACTCGGCGACCAGTTCCAGCCGGACGATCTCGTGGGTCCGGCCGCCGGAGACGTCGTCCATGCCGGCCGTGCCGAGGTAGCCAGGCGCATCCAGTCCCGTATCGATCAGCCAGTCGCTCACGCCGGCAGCGCGGGTCATGCGCCGGCACACCTCGAGTTCGCCCAGCTCGGAGCGCCGGAGCCAGTAGTCCGTCGGTGGGGCGTGCCGCGGCAGGTCAAGAATGCCGCTGCACCAGCGCCGGATGGCGAGCCCGATCTGCGAGTTGTACGCGTCCCCGGGGTGGGCCAGCGGTTCGGTGTTCCCCTCGTTGAGCGCGTTCTGGAAGCGTGCCTCATCACCGTCGGCGTAAAACGCGCCATGCACGTGGTGATCGATCAGGCTGACGTGGTCGACGAAGTCCGTGAAGGAGCCGGGCGCCATCAGATCGACCAGGCAAGTCGGAAGCGTTCAGCAAGCTCGTCCGGCGGGAGTCCCGCGGACATTCGCTGTTCATAGCGGCGGACGGCCACCGTGGCATCGACGATGGCGTCGCCGAGGAGCCCGCGTGCCAGGCGTGAGGTGTCCAGCGTGTCGATGATGTCGGCGGGGGAGCCCGGGAGCAGCCGGATGTTGGCCCGGCGCCGCTCGTCCTCGGAGAGCCGTCCGGGGTCGCCGGGGATCTGTGGCGGCAGCCTGCGCCCGTGGCGGATGCCGCCCAGGGCGAGCGCAAGGATGGCTGCGGACGCGAGATACACGTTCGACGACGGGTCGATGATTTTCACCTCGACGTTGGCTCCGTGCGGGTTGCTCTCGCCCTCCTCCAGGAAGCGCACCGAGGCCTCCCGGTTTTCCAGGCCCCAGCACAAGTAGGCGCCCGACCACGTGCCGGGTGCCAGGCGGCTTCCGGACAAGACCGATCCCGTGAGAAAACCCTGGATCTCGGGGAGCCCAGCGATGATGCCGCCAATGGCCGCGCCTCCCTCGGCGGAAATGCCGTGCGGTCCGCCGCCGCCGGAGAACAGCGGCAGGCCGTTCTTGTGGAGCGAGAAGTGCTGGTGGGCGCCGTTTCCGACGGTGCCGGCAAACGGCAGCGGGGAGAACGAGGCCTGCATGTTGTGGGCCCGGGCAACGATGCCAACCATGATCTTGGACAAGACCACGGCGTCCGCGGCTCGAACCGGCGGAGCAGGGGGAAGGGAAAACTCGAACTGGTTCCTGCCGTACTCGGCATGGACCTGTTCCGCCGGAACGCCGGCCTGGTTCAGTGCTGACAGCAGATCATCGAGGAACTCCGACCGGTCCAGCAGACCGGTCGCCCCGTACGGAACCCAGGGCACGGTTTCCAGCGCTGAACCGTCCGGGGCGACGAGAAAGAATTCCAGTTCGTGGCCCACGAGTGCCTGGTAGCCGGCCGCGTCGAGTCTGCCGTCGACGTCGGCCAGCAGCCCGCGGGCACAGGCCGGAGAAGCGGTTCCGTCTTGTTCGAACAGGCTGCCCGGCGCCCAGGCCCGGCCGCCCGGCAGGACACGGAGTCCCGCGATATCGATCTTCAGGCGCATGTCGCCAACGGTGGTGATGGTGTCCGTGAACGCTATCCCGCCGTCGATGGTGAAGACATGCCAGACGGGGGCGGCGCCCATCCCGGACAGGTGGAAGGCTCCGAGCCGGGCCAGCGGGACGCTCTTGGCCAGCGTGATGCCCGAAGCGTTCACCACCGTGCCGATCACGGTGCGGACGCCGGCCTCCTGGAGCTCGTGTTGAGCCTTGGCAACAGCGGACTCGTCGGCGGATGCGATGTACGCCATGCGCTCATCATGCGACGCCTCCCGGCCCCAATGAAAGGGTCGAAGGATGCGCCGGCTCTTTTGTCATCGGAGCTGGTCGGGCCTAAGGCTCGACCAGCGTCAGGATTGTTTCCGGACGGACGCCGTCGAATTTCATGGCTTCGGCTGTCTCTTCGGACTCCATGATCCGCTGGAAGGTTTCCATGTCGGGGACTTGGACGATCAGGCCCACACGGTTGCTCTTTGCCGGGTCGATGAACGTTCGGACCGTGATGCCCAGAGGCCCGAATACCTCTTCCCTTTTTGGTGAGCTGAGCCAGTGCTCAACGTCGTCGACTTCGTGAAAAATCATCAGTGTTGGCATCATTGCCTCAGCTTTCTGGGGTAGGGCCAGGAGCCGGGCTGGTCAAGGGGCCGCGTCGGGACATCCTGATAACGCTGAACGTACCACGGCCCCGAATGCGGCGATAGCGGAAAAACCGGCAGTTCGGCCCCTGCAAAAGGGCCAGCGGAGAAGGCCGGAAAGGTGCCGGTTGGCCGTAGGCGAGTGGAGGACGACGACGGCTGTGCCAACTAGTTCAAAGCCCGTCTTGGATGTCCGCAGGGGTCAGGGCCGGCGGCGAACTTCCGTCGATGTCCAGTACGCCGAACTCCTTCGCAACCGCGGCGGCGACGAGCACCTGGCCGGTCCGGGCCATCAGGTTCGGATCGTGGAATAGCGCGCTGATCACGCGGCCGATGAACTCGGGGCTCTCGCTGGTCGAGAGATCGAACGCGCCACTCTCCGCCGCCGCCAGGACCGCCTCGGTTCGCACCAGGCCCGGGTAGAGCGAGATGACCGGAACGTCGAAAGGTTTCAGCTCGATGGCCGTGTCGGACGTCATCTTGTCCGTCGCCGCCTTGGCGATGCCGTAGATCGTGTTGCCGAGGTGACGCTGCGCGGCCCAGAAGCTGATGTTGACGATCAGCCCGCTGTGCCGCGGCGTCATCAGGCGCTCAGCGTGCGCCGAACAAACAAATGCCGCGCGGACGCCGGCGTCGATCATGCCGGTCCAGCGGTGCATCGGCTGCTCCCAAAACGGCGCAGGCCACGTGAACGCACCGCCTTCGACCATCTGCTCGTAGCCGCCCCAGGCGCAATTGACGAGGAGATCCAGACGGCCCCGCTCGGACCGGATCACTTCAATCACGTGCCCCGTCTCGTCGTCTTTGAGATGGTCGCAGCGCAGGCGCCGTATCTCCCGCGGCAGATCCGCCTGGTCGATCGAGCGGCCCGTGCCGTACACCTGAAACCCCGCGGCCAGGAGGCCAAGTGCGATGCCCCGGCCCACCCCTCGGCTCGCGCCGGTCACGAGCGCCACGTTTCCCGTGGGCGCCTCGTCGCGTCCGCCCACGTGGTTCATTCCCGGGCGCTGAGCTTCCAGCGGACCCGGATGGCTCCGGCGATTGGGCCGGCGGTGACGTCGACGGTTTCAGGTTGCACGGTGACCTCCCCGGTGCTGGAAGAGACGTTCTTAATCATCCCAGCAGGTCGTCCTGATAGCACCAGCGCCAGTCTTCGCCCGGCTCGATGCTCCGCATGACCGGGTGCCCGGTCGCTTCGAAGTGCCTCGAGGCGTGGCTTCCGGGTGAGGAATCACAGCACCCCACTTGGCTGCACGCCAGGCACATCCGCAGGTGCACCGTCGTCGTGCCTTCCTTCCGGCAGTTCGCGCAGAAGGGGTCCCCGGGTACCTCCGGAGACCGGGCCGACTCGAGGTGGGCACATACTCCGCCCGGCCTCGCGATCCCTTCCCCGCCGCCCTCGCCGGAGGTGTCCACCTCGTCCAACGCCATGTCCAACATGGACTCCTCAACATCCAGCCGGTCCAGCACATCACTGAGGACCTCCTGCGCGTACTCGCCGCCTCGCCTCAGTTCCAGTACCTTGGCCCGTTCCGCATCCAGCATGGCCAGCCGCAGCCAGGCATAACGCGCGCTTGGGGTCGCCGTTTCCGCCGACGGACGGCCCAGCCGTTCCCAAGCAGCCAAACCGCGCTCCTGGGTGCGCCGCTTCAGCATGGCCACCACCTCTGGCGGATCGTTCTCCGTGCGCAGTTCCTGCAGGCGGGCAACTCCGGCAGCGGTGGCCAGCTGCATCAGCGAAGCCTGGTTCAACGCGTCTTCGCGCTGGTCTGGGCCCTGGACCCTCAGGAGACGGACCAACCCCGGAAGCGTGAACCCCTGCAGCGTCAGCGTGCCGCCCACCACCACCAGGGCGGCCAGAATCAGCACCGAACGGTGCTCCAGATCTGCGGGCAGCACCAGCACCGCGGCCAGGGTGACCACTCCCCGCATCCCGGCCCAGGAGACAATCGCCGCGAACTGCCACGGCGGCGCCGGGTCATTCCGCCGCACGGCCGGAATCAGGCGGGGCAGGTAAGTGGCCGGGAAAACCCACACCGGCCGGAGCACCAGCACGGCCAGCAGGATCACAGCGCAGCCGGCCCAAATCCGCCCGGCGCCCAAGGAGTCGTCTTGGACTCCGTCGATTATGGTCCGCACCTGCAGCCCGATCAGCAGGAATACCGCGTTTTCCAGCAGAAACTGCACAGTGTTCCAATTGCTGCGCTGACTCAGCCGGGCGGCGCCGTTGGGCATGGAGGGCGCCTTGGTGCCCATCACCAACCCGGTAACGACGACGGCGAGTACGCCGGACGCGTGAATCGCCTCCGCGGGAAGGTATGCGACGAGCGGGGCTATCAACGACGTCGACGTGTTAATGGCGACGTTCCGGGTCCGTTTGCGGAGCTCGGTCAGCACGTAGGCGGCTGCCATGCCCACCACCATCCCGCCCCCGGCCGCGAGCAGGAAGTCACCGGCGATCCCCGTCAAGGACACCGAACCCGCGATCGCGGCGATGGCGGCGCGAAGGCAGATCAGGGCGGTGGCGTCGTTGACCAGGGATTCACCCTCGAGGATGGTGACGATCCTGCGTGGCATCCTCACCTTCCTCGCGATGGCGGTGGCCGCCACAGCATCCGGCGGCGCCACGACCGCGCCGAGAGCGATAGCGGCAGCCAAGGGGATTTCCGGGAACAACCACCAGACCACAAAGCCCACTGCGAAGGTTCCGAAGATGACATAGCCCACCGAGAGCAGTCCGATGGCGCGGCGGTTGGAGCTGAAATCGAAGAGCGAAGTCCGAAGCGCCGCGGCGTACAGCAGCGGCGGCAACAGTCCCACAAGGACCACTTCCGGGTTCAGCTCAATGTGCGGGACGAAGGGGAGGAAGGAGCCCGCCACGCCGGCCAACACCAGCAGCAGTGGCACCGAAATGTTGAGCTTCCTGCCCAGCGCGCTGCCGGCGCAGACCACCGCGACGAGAACCAGGAGTCCCAGCGCGATGTCCATTGGGACATTGTCTCAGCTGGAGGAAAAGGTGTCCGGGCCAGCCGGGCATTTTCTGCGGCCCGCGCCGCGCGAGGCGGGCGAGGCGGCCCTCCGGCCCTACCGGGAGGCCGCTGGACGTCCTATCGTGGACCTGAATCAGCCCGAGGAAAGGAACCGACGATGTTCACCCTGCAGATTGGCTATCAGGTCCGGGACTACGAGGCATGGAAGAAGGTCTTCGACAGCGATCCCGCAGGCCGCGCCGCCTCAGGTGCCCGGTCTGTCCGGGTGTTCCGGGATGCCGAGGACCAGAACAGCATCGCCGTGCTGCTGGACTTCGACACCAAGGACGCGGCGACCGTCTTTCTGGAACGGCTCCGCAGCCAGGTATGGGACAAACCGGAGGTGATAGGGCAACTGGTGTCGGCGTCGCCGACAGCCAGGGTCCTGGAGGAGGTGGCCCGCGAGGGCCAGGGCGCCGGCTGATCGCTAAGAAATCGGCGGTCGAAGGTCAGCCTTGACCGAAATCCGAAGACCGGGTGTTTTGAGTTCGGACGGCGTTCAACCCCCGGAGTGCTCCCGCCAGTGCGGCGCTCAATGTTCGGCTGATCTCATCGCGGGAGAGTCGGTCTGCTTCGTGGAGGTCCAAGACCTCGCGGGGGTCAGATAGAGCGTTACTGATGAACAGTGCTTGCCGGAGCATTGTGCCCGGCAGGCCGAGATCCTCCAGCAGTCCGGCTACAGGCCGTTCCCAGATGAGCAGGGAAGCGCCGATGACCCGGTCGCCATGGTCAAGGCGATCCAGGTACCCGGAGCGGGACCGCAGCTGGACCATCACCTTCCCATGGTCGAGGACCAAATCCACCCATCTGGCGAGCGTCGCCTCGAACAGCTCGGACCCGGTCAGTGCGGATTCTGCCACGAAATCCTGTAGCTCCTCCATGATCTGCACCATGTAGGCCGTTAGAAGCTCATCCAACGACGAAAAGTAGCGGTACGCACTGGCTACGCCGACCTTCGCGCGGACTGCGACACTTTGCATCGAGATTCCGTTCGGATTCTGCCGGACTTCCTCCGCAACGGCCTGTATCAGCTGTTGTTGGTTTCTTTTTGTATCGCTGCGCACTGATGTTCCTTACGGCCGCGTGGCGCTAGTTCGGTTTCGTATATTGTCACAGACCGGCCACCAACGCTCGACCGGCGCTTGCTGACAAGCAGTCAGGACTGTCGAACCATGGAGAGGACGGTTTCGACGAATCTCAGCATTCCCTCATCAAGGCTGGCGGTGTCCGTTGCGAACGAGATCCGTACGTGGCCTTCACCGGAAGGGCCGTATTCGCTCCCAGACCGAACGATGACGCCGGCAGCGGCAAAACGGGCGGTCATCTCATCGGAGGACAGGCCGGAATCAATTTTCGGAAAGGCGTAGAACGCACCCTGTGGCTGAAGTAGGGTCACTCCTGCGAGCCCGGTCAGCCGCTTGGCCACCAAGTCACGCCGGAGCTGGTACGAGGCCGCGGCCGCTCGGATATCTGCCTCCGGTGTCTGGAGGGCAGTCAGGGCGGCATCTTGGACGAATGTGTTGACCGAGCCGTTTATGGAGCGGTGGACGAGGTTGACCTTTGCAGCGTGCTCCGATGCTGCAACAACGTACCCAAGACGCCACCCCGTCATCGCATAGGTCTTTGAAAATGTGCTGCAGAAAATAACCTGGTCGGCAACGGAGTGGAGCTCGAGGGTAGACAGGAAGGCGGCGCCGTCAAAGATGATGTCCGCGTACGCTTCATCAGCTAGGAGAAGAAGGTGCCGATTCTCTTCCAATATCCCGGCGAGGGCACGGAGTTCGTCGTGTGAGTAGACCCGGCCGGTCGGATTGCCGGGATTGCACAAGATGATCATCCGGGACGTTGCCGCTTCCCTGGCGAGTCGATCGAGGTCCAGACTTCCGTCCTGGCGATTGGCAACCCACTGCGCGTCAGCGCCCACCATGGCTAGGTGATCGGCGTAGAGCGAATAGGTCGGCTCCGGTATAAGGACTCGGTCCCCTGGGTCGACAAGCGCAAGAACAGAGGCGGCGAGTCCTGCGCTGCCGCCGTGGGTGATGACAACTTGGTCGGGAAATATTTCACGTCCTGCCTTCACAGAAAGAGTGGACGCCAGAGCGCCTCGCAGTTCAGGTGCTCCCGTGAGTTGCGTGTACCGGGTGCGGCCATTACGCAGCGCCGCCACGGCCGCCTCAACTACGCGGTCTGGCGTTCCGCTGTCGGGTTCACCCATCGACAGTGAGATCACATCCGGCGAATTCACGCCCAGCGACGCGGGTCTGCGTGAGGCGTCCGATATGCGCTCGACAGCTTTGGAGCCGGCGAGGACTGTCTGGACAGAGCTGGATCGATATTTGTTCATGGTGGACTCCTGGTTCGGTGGTGCAGAAGCGGCGCAAGACAAGGCCCGGAGGGGTCTTGTCTTAGCCGCCGAAGTGAGCCAAACTAAGAATAGATTATCAATTGATATTCTATTTTCAATACTTTCGAATGATGCGAGGAAAGACAGCAATGTTCATCGACGCCCCCATCACCAGCCTTACTGTCAATCCGCGCGCAGCGAACGGGGTGGGCAGGGAAGTCATTCGCACCTTCACCGGATACCCAGTCGCCAACGTCGGCGATGCCATGGACCGCCTTAACCTGATGGACACCGGGATACGCGCGCAGTGGGCCTCGAAGCAGTGTGTTGGGCCGGCTCTGACCGTGATGACCAAGGAAGGGGACAATCTCGCCATTCACCGCGCGCTGGACGAGGCCCAACCGGGCGACTTCTTGGTCATCAACGCGCTGGGCGGCACGACGCGTGCCGTGTTCGGTGATCTGCTCGCCGAGATCTGCATCCAGGCCGGTGTTGCGGGAGTGGTCATTGACGGACTGACACGGGACCGCGAAGCCATAGCTGCCCTCGGCCTACCTCTCTGGGCCAGGGGCGTCTCGCCCGCAGGTCCCGCCAAGAACGGCCCAGGCACGGTGTCTCTTCCCATTGCCTGCGGCGGCGTCGTTGTGAACCCAGGCGACATCATCGTTGCCGACGGCGACGGCGTGGCTGTCGTGCCGATGGCAGACGCCGAACGGATCCTTGGCCAGCTGGTGAAGATTGACGAGTTTGAAAACGACCTCCGGCACAGGATCAAGGCTGCGGGACGGCCGATCCCGGCTGTTGTGTCCAGCTAGAACCGCAGGAGTCACCGATGTTGGATACAGGCCGGACCATGAACAGCGAACCTCGGTCGAACACTCGAAGTGCTTCCACGACGGTTTCAACCGGATCGCACTCGCCGGTGAGCGGCTGGTGGGCGCCCCTGGATGCCGAAGGCGCAATCCGCTTCGTGCAACAGGGTGCGATGATGCCGTGCTCTGCCGGTGAGCCGGCCCGCTGGCGTCTGGCGTACGAGTCATGGCCCGCAGCCGCAGTGGACCCGTGCAAGCCACGTTCGTGGTCGGCAGTCTACGCACCCTGATCTGCCCGGCCGGCGGCCATCACAATGATTCGGCCTGCTTCTTCACCTGTCGGCGGGGCTGCGGCCCTTTGTCGATTCATCCGCAGCCTGTACCGAGACCCAACCCAGGACCGCACCGAAATAGGCTTGGCTCAAGACAGCTACGATCTCATCCCCCGGCAGTCCTTCTGTCGACCGGAGGTCTTCGATTTCGCGCGGATCAAAGATCATGTTGAAAAGAAAGAGCGCAGGGCGGAAGAACCGCTCCGAGACGCCGATCTCCCTCAGGACCTCCCGGATCGGTCTCTCCCACACTTCAGTGATGGCGGTGGTGACTGGATCGCTCGCGTCCAGGCGTTCGAGGAAACCCTGCCTGGAACGGATCTGGATCATGGCTTTGCCGTAGACGTCCAGAATCTGCACCCATTTGGTCACGATGTCCCGAAAGAGTGGCTTTCCGGAAAGCTGTGAAGCCAGGCTGTAATCGCGCACGTTTACTACGACGCTGTGAAGAAACTCGTTGTGAAGGCTCTGCAGCGTGGGGAAGTACCGGTACGCCGTGGCCAGGGAGACATTCGCGCGGTCAGCAATTGCTTGCATGGTCGCGCCGGCCGGATCAGAGCGGAGCAAGGCGCCTGTTGCGTTCAGGATCTGCCCGATGTTTCTCAGGGCATCCTTGCGCAGCCCGGACTTGGCGGGGGCTGCATCCAGACCGGACATGTATGGAATCCTTCAGGTAGGTGCTGCTGTTCAGTCTGCAAGTAAATCGTCGTTGCAGGACCCAGAGGTCTGCAACGACGCTTGGTTCGCAGGGCGGAGGCTTGTCGCCGCCACCCTGAAGTGCCTGTCTCAGATCACGCGGGCCAGGAACTCACGCGTCCGAGGATGTTCAGGGGCGCGGAGGACCTGGCTTGGGTCGCCGGTTTCCACGATATATCCATCCGCCATGAACACCACCTGATCGGATACCTCCCGTGCGAAGTCAATTTCGTGGGTAACGACCAACATTGTGATTCCGGATTCAGCGACCTTTTTCATCAGGCCCAGAACCTCGCCCACGAGTTCAGGATCGAGTGCAGACGTCGGTTCGTCAAACAGGAGAACCTTCGGGTCCATGGCAAGAGCCCTGGCAATGGCGATCCGCTGCTGCTGACCTCCCGATAGCTGCGCGGGGTGGGCGTCAGCTTTGTGGGGGAGACCGATCGAGTCCAAGAGTTCGAACGCTTTGGCCTTTGCCTTTGCCCTGGGCTGCTTGAGGATTTGCACGGGGCCCTCAATGATATTTTCCAGCACCGTTTTGTGGGCGAATAGATTGAAGTTCTGAAAAACCATGCCGATGCCGGCGCGCTGCCGGGCTAGTTCCCTGCCCGAAAGCTCCTTGAGGGCGTCACCCACTCGCTTGTAACCGATGTGGTCGCCGTCGACAAGGATTTCACCCTCACTCACAGTTTCCAGGTGATTGATGCACCGGAGCAGGGTCGATTTCCCGGACCCTGAAGGACCCAGGATTGAGGTCACTGTGCCCTCTTGGACGGTCAGACTGATGTCCTTGAGAACCTCGACGTGGCCGAATTTCTTGCGGACATTCCTGATTTCGACCATTGTCTTCATCGTTTTTCACCACTCTCGGTGTCGGGGCCCGCAGCAAGGGCTGCCTCGGCCGTGAAAGTCGTGAATCCCTTTCCGACCTTCTTTTCAAGGAAATGCTGTCCGACGCTCGCCACCGACACGATGGCGAGATACCAGAAGCAGGCTGTGAGCAGCAGCGGAATAACGGCGAAGTTCACAGAATAGATGTTCTGCACCGCCGTCAGGAGGTCCCCGCCGGCAATGAAGGCAACCAAGGACGTGGCCTTCAGCATGTTGATTGCCTGGTTGGCGGTGGGCGGAACCAGCACCCTCATGGCCTGGGGAAGCACAATGCGGTGCATGGTCCTGCCACTGGTCATGCCAATGGATTTCGCCGCCTCGGCCTGCCCGGGTGGCACGGAACCGATGCTGGCGCGGACGATTTCGGACATGTAGGCCGCCTCGTTAAGAGTGAACCCAAGCAGGGCAGCCACGAACCCGGTGATGGCGGTGTTGGTGTCGACGCTTATGCCGATGTCCGTAAACGGAATTCCCAGCCCCAGTGTCGGGAAGATGGCTGCGAGGTTGTACCAAAGAATCAGTTGGACAAGCAGGGGGGTGCCCCTGAAGATCCATACATAACCGAACGAGACCGCTCGAAGGACCCCATTATCGGACAAGGCCATGGTTGCCAGGAGCACACCGAGCAAGCTGCCCGCAACCATGCAGATCGCCGTTAGGACGATTGTGGTCCACAGGCCTTGCAATACCTGCGGATTCCATACGTACTCCCACATGGTCGGCCACTGAAGGTTTGGGTTGCCTGCAAGGTTGACGACAAACGAGATCATCACGACGACGAGCACGGCAGCCAGAACCAGCTGGCCGGTCTTTTTTCGCCGAATGATGCGCAATGGCGCATGGGGACGCTGATCTTCCGGAGCTTGAACAGCGCCGGCTGACTTAGTAGTCATTTCCTGCCTTTCGTGGAAGCCGGAGTGCTACTTGGCGGCGTTGATTTCCGTGCCGTCCATGGCCATCTTCTCCACGCCCCACTTATTGATGATCTTCGTGTAGGTGCCATCGCTCATGAGGCTATCCATCGCAGCTTGAAGTGCCTTCTGCAGCTCGGTGTCGGTTTTCCGCACGGCCGCGCCGTGGTATCCCAAGGCAAAGAGGTCTCCGGCGACCTCGACGGCGTCAGGCTTTTCCCTCATCAGCTGGGTAGCCAGGGCAGCATCGAAGGCAAGCGAATCGATCCGTTTGTTCTGAAGAGCCAGGCTCGCGTCAGATCCTGAGGGGAACTGCTTGATGTCAATCGCTGACTTGCCCTCCGCAACGCACTTTTCGGACTGCTCCTGTGCGACTTTGACGGACAGCGACCCCGTCGGACCTCCCGTGGCCGTTCCGCAAAGGTCGGTCAAAGACTGAATGGCCTTCGGGTTGCCCTTCTGGACCACGAGCTGCTGACCAGCCTTGGTGTAGTCGACGAAGGTGACCTGCTTCTGACGCTCGACCGTGTCGGAGAAGTCGCTCATGGCCACATCGATCCGGTTGGATGTCAGACCTGTGACCATCGCGGCGAACTTCGTATTCTCCACCACCGGCTGGAGCCCCAGGACCTTGCCTAGCGCGACCATGAAGTCAGCCTCTAGCCCAACGATCTTGTCACCCTCTGTGTACAGGTATGGAGGAAGCTGAGTCTCCCCACCGATCTTGAGCGTGCCAGACTCCTTAATCTTCGCCGGAAGAAGTGCCTGAGCTGCAGCGTTGGCTGCGACATCGCCCACGGCATCGGATGCTGTGAGTCCGGACTGGGTTGTACCGCCGGCCGCGGCGGATCCTGCTGGTGTCTGGGCGCCGGCCGAAGTGCAGGCGGACAAAGCCACTACCGAAGTTAGGAGAAGAACGATGGGGAGAGGGCGTTTCATGGTGCTCCTGAGTCGAAGGTCTTGTCGGCCCGTGTGTTAGCCGCGTCACAACTAAGAATGCACTGTTAGTTCTTGTTTGTCACCATCGTTCACAAAAGATTTACGCGCGGGAAACGTAATACTTTGCAGACGACCCGCTGAATAGTAGGGGTTTCTAGTCCTCCAAGGGCTGCTGCTAAGTGCAACAGTCTTCTGAGTTCGCACGACACGCTTTGGGCCGATCACCCGGGCGAGCGGCACCAGGCGACGGCGGGAGATCCCGGCGTCGTCCGCTCAACAGGTTTATTCCTGGGCGCTGAGGTTCCAGTGGACGCGGATTGCCTCGGCAATCGGGCCGGTGGTGACGTCGACCCGGAAAGCAACGGGCGCGGTCCCTGTCTCTTCGATGACCGAGTCACGGTACACGCGGCCACAGGAGGGACACAGGGTGTAAAGATCCTCATCCGCAGGCCATTCCGCCAGCCCGGCGGGGGCCGGGGTTGCGTCTCCGAGATGGACGGGGACGCCTTGTGAGTTGGCCTGGATCAACCCGTCCTTGCTGACGGTGTTGCCGCACACGCACGTGATGGTGGTGACATCATGATCGACTACATCGGCGGTTTCAGAGTCCATGATGACCTTCCCGGAGCTGGAAGAGACGTTGTCCAATTAGCTTAAGCCTGCTGATCCGTGCGGTCGCCCATGAATAAGATCGGGTCAACCGCGCCACCATGGTCCCGGGTCGGCACGCAGGTGCTAGTCGGCGAGGATCTGGTACAGCGCGCGCCGGGTTTCATCGATTTTTTCCATCGCTGCCTTGCGCTGCTCCTCGGAGGCCGAGAAGCGGAACTGGTGGATCACGCCCATGAGCTTTCCCACACTCTGATGAAACGCCGGGCCGGATCCCTGAGGGTCGGTGTTCCAGGCGTTCCCGAGCTCCTCCGCGTGATCGGCCACGTAGGCCCTGCCCGCCTCGGTGAGGGCGAACTCGGTGCGCCGGCCGTCAGTCACGGGCGCGATGAGTTCCTCATCAACGAGCTGCTGCAGCGTCGGGTACACGGAGCCTGGGCTGGGACGCCAAGCGCCGGACGTCTTCTCAGCTATTGCCTTGATCAGGCCGTAGCCGTTGGACGGCGATTCGGCCAGAAGGGAGAGGACCGCGGATCGAACATCGCCCCGGTTCGCCCGGCGTGAACCGCCCGGACCAAACCCGGGACCAAACCCGGGGCCGAACCCTGGCCCAAACCCGCGGCCCGGGCCGAAGCCGCCGCCCGGCCCGAAACCGCCGTGTCCGTGGGGTCCGCGGCGCCCTCTGCCGCGGCCGAAGCGCCCCGGGGCGGAGCCGCTTTCTGGGAAATTGTCGTCGTGTATGCCTTTCATAGCGGCATCGTCCTTCCTCGGGGAGTCATTCCTTCGCTGGTCACCGAAACTATCGGCGATAGTTAACGATATATCGGTAAGTATCGGTGATCAAGAGTTAATTCAACGCGGTTGGCAGCAGGTCCGGGACTAATTCGGCGGACGGTGCGGTTATGCAGTCGGAACAGGAGCCGGTTTTGCCGGCAACGCGCTTTTGGGCGCCGACGGGAATGGGATTACGTGACGACAACGCATGCTGACGGTGTGGGCTTCCGGTCCAAACGCGGACCGGTCCTCATCGCCCTGATGCTCTCCACGGGACTGGTGGCGATCGATGCCACGGTGGTGGCCACAGCGGTGCCTTCGATCGTGGACGACATCGGCGGTTTTACCTCGTTCCCATGGCTGTTCTCCGCCTACCTGCTGGCGCAGGCGGTGTCGGTCCCTGTCTACGCGAAGCTCTCCGACACCATCGGCCGCAAGCCCATCATGCTCCTCGGAATCGGCCTGTTCCTGCTCGGCTCCATCCTCTGTGGAGTCGCCTGGAGCATGCCCGCGCTCATCGCATTCCGCGTGGTGCAGGGACTGGGCGCCGGAGCAGTCCAACCGATGGCCATCACCATCGCCGGCGACATCTACACGCTGGCAGAGCGGTCAAAAGTGCAGGGCTACCTTGCGAGCGTGTGGGCGGTCTCCTCGGTTGTCGGTCCAACGCTCGGGGGAGTGTTTGCCTCACTCGGCATCTGGCGTGGCATCTTCCTCGTGAACATCCCGCTGTGCTTGGTGGCCGGGTGGATGCTGGTCCGGTCGTTCCACGAGAACATCGAGCGCGTGAAGCACCGGGTCGACTATCTGGGGGCGGGGCTGCTCACGGTCTCCCTCACCTTGCTCATCCTCGGGGCCCTTGAGGGCGGCCAGGCGTGGGCGTGGGACTCTGCCGTCAGCTACGCGGTGTTCGCCGCCGGTGCGGTTTTGTTCGCCGCGTTCATCTTCGTCGAGCGGAGGGCCGCGGAACCGGTCCTGCCGCCGTGGGTTGCGTCCCGCCGGCTGCTGGCGACGACGGCGATGGTTTCCTTCGGCGTCGGAGCCGTCATGCTTGGCCTCACTTCCTACGTGCCCACGTTCCTCGAGGGTGCGCTCTCCACCTCCCCGATCCTGGCCGGGCTCGCACTGGCCGCACTCACGATCGGCTGGCCGATCAGTGCGTCGCAGTCGGGGCGCTTGTACCTTCGAATCGGGTTCCGCAGGACCGCCCTGATCGGCGTCTCGGTCACCGTCATCGGCACGGCAGTCCTTGCATTCACCGCCCTTTCGCCGAACATAGCGACGGCCGCGGCCAGCTGCTTCATCGTTGGGCTGGGACTGGGGCTTGTGGCGACCCCGACCCTTATTGCCGCCCAGTCGAGCGTCGAATGGAACGAGCGCGGTGTGGTCACCGGCACCAACCTTTTCGCCCGATCGATCGGCAGCGCCATCGGCGTCGCCGTCTTCGGGGCAATAGCGAACGCCGTCTACGCCGGCACGCCGCACGGCGGCACGGATCCCCACACGGTCGTGGCGGCCTCCGCCGCCGTGTTTCTGGCCGTCATGATCGGTGCCGTCCTCACGGTCGTCGCCGTGATCGCGATGCCCGGCACAAAAAGCGTCCAACAGGCCCACGCCGCCGCGCGGGCGTAGTCACCAAAATCCCGCCAGGGCCGGGCGAAAAAAGGTGTCGGCACGCGCCTTTTTGCGTGCCAGAATCCTCACATGACCAAGGAACGCAGTGAACTGAAGAGCATCGGTTACGAGATCTTCATCGGTATCCTTTCGATTTTGTCGATCGTCAATCTGGGGCTCCTGTATGCCGCGCAGGAGAAATCGATCGATACGGTGCTGACGGTGATGAACGCCCTCTTCAGCGCGATCTTCGTCGTCGACTTCCTCTACCGGATTTTCACCGCGCCATCGGCGGGCGCCTATTTCTTTAGGCACTTCGGCTGGGCCGACCTGTTGGCCAGCGTGCCGTTGGCGCAGTTCAAGGTCCTGCGCGTCTTCCGGCTGGTCCGGGTGTACCGCCTGCTCCGCGATGTCGGCATCCGCACGGTCGGCGGGGCTCTGATCAAAGATCGGGCCGGCAGCTCCCTGTACACACTGCTGATCATGGGCATTCTCGTGCTGGAATTCGGAAGCCTCACGATGCTCACCGTCGAGCAGGGCGCCCCAGGGGCCAACATCACGACCGCCTCGGATGCCCTCTGGTTCACGATCGTCACGATCTCGACCGTCGGATACGGTGACCAATATCCGGTCACTGATGCGGGCCGCATGATCGGGGCAGGCATCATCGTCGTCGGTGTCGGCATCTTCGGCACCTTCACCGGCTACCTGGCCAACTTCTTCCTGTCTCCCAAGAAGACGGACTCCGCACCGCGCGCCTCTGCGACTGACACGAGTGCCTCAACGGTCGAAGGGCTCCGCCTGAGCCTCGAAGAGTCCGAAGCAAAGCTCGCCGAGATCAGAAAGCTGGTTGCCGGGCCAACCCAGTGAAGGGCCCGGATTGCTGGTGCGGGGCCAGCGAACGTGCGCACCGGAAGCCGATATGCGAGGTTGCCGTGTCCTCGGACTGCGGCGAACGCGCTGCCGGGCGGTAGCGCAGGCAGTACTCCGGGGCGCACAGGTGTGAGCCTCCCTTGAGTACGCGGCGTGGAATGCCGGACCCGGGCTCTGCGCTTTCGGCGGCCGCGTCCCGGTGCGGGGTGCATGCGCACCCGCCTGCCCGGTCCTGGGCCCTTGCTCCTGCGGCCAGGTCGTGGCAGTTCGAATAGTAGCTTCTGGTCCATTCCCATACGTTGCCGATCATGTCGAAGAGCCCGTACCCGTTCGGCGGGAACGTCCCCGCCGGGGACGTTCCCTTCCACCCCTTCGCGCCCGTCTGGAGGTACGGGAAAAGCCCCTGCCACGTGTTGGCCATGAGCACACCGTCCGGGCTCGCCTCGTCTCCCCACGCATAGGGGAACGCGTCGGAGAGTCCGCCCCTGGCCGCAAATTCCCACTCGGCTTCGTCCGGCAGTCGTTTGCCCGCCCAGGCCGCATAAGCGCCGGCGTCCGCGAAGGACACCTGCACGGCAGGGTGGTCCTCCCGGCCTTCGATGGAGGACCCGGGGCCTAGCGGCTGCTGCCAGCACGCGCCCGGGACCCAGCGCCACCACTGTCTCCAGTCGCCCAGGTCCACCGGCCCGGGCGAAGGCGTGAACACCAGCCCGCCGGGAGCCAGGTCCCGGGGCGACAGGTCGGGGAATTCCGCCGGGTCCAGCGGCACCTCGGCCACTGTGAGGTAACCCGTGGCCGCAACAAATGCGGCGAATTCCGCGTTGGTTACGGGACGCTCATCGAGCTCGAAGGCCTGCACGCGGACCCGGTGAGGGGGTCCCTCGTCGGGATAAAACGCGTCCGATCCCATCAGGAACTCACCGGCCGGAATATGCAGCATCGTCGGCGCTTCAGGCATGCCGGGCGTTGTCCTTCCCATTCCGCGTGCGCCGGCTGCTCCGTCAGATCGGGACCGGATGTCGCTCGGGCGCCATGGTTTGAGCCGATGCTACTTGCTATCGCGTGATGGTTCCAGACGCGGTCGGAAGTCCCCCGACAGGTGTTCCTCGGCGCCAGGCTGTTGCCGACGGGTCAATGCCCTACAGGTTCATTCCTTTGGGGTGAGGCAGGGGCCGACGGGGCGGAGCAGAGTGAATGGCAAGCCAGCAAAACAACAACCCAGGGGAGTCCCATGTCAATCACGGAGTACACACCCGGTGACCCGTTCCCAGGCGTGGCCGGGCGGACGGTCGAGGAGTCGGAGCCGGCCTGGCCCGCTCCACAACGGGCCCGCGAAGGAGCGCCGAACGTGCTGCTCGTCGTGCTCGACGACGTCGGCTATGGACAGCTTTCCTGCTTCGGTGGACTGGTTGAGACGCCGAACATCGACCGTGTCGCCGCGAGCGGCCTGCGGTACGCGAACATGCACACGACGGCGTTGTGCTCGCCGAGCCGGTCGTGCATCCTCACCGGCCGCAACCATCATTCCAACGGAGTCGCCAGCATCATGGAGCTGGCAACCGGCTTTCCGGGCTACGACGGCCGCATGCCGTTCGAGAATGGGATGCTGCCCGAGATGCTGATTGACCACGGCTACAACACGTTCTGTGTGGGCAAGTGGCATCTGTCGCCGACGGAGGACAACTCCCCGGCCGGGCCGTTCCACCGCCGGCCGCTTGGGCGAGGGTTCGAGCGCTACTACGGGTTCCTCGGCGGCGAGACCAACCAGTGGTTCCCCGACCTCACCCAGGACAACGCGTCGGTTCGCCAGCCCCGGTTGCCCGAGGACGGTTACCACCTCAGCGAGGACCTGGCGGACCAGGCGATCAAGATGATCCTGGACAGTGAGGCCAATGCGCCGGAGAAGCCGTTCTTTCTGTATTACGCACCCGGGGCGGGACACGCCCCACACCACGTTCCGAAGGATTGGGCCGACCGCTACCGAGGCAGGTTCGACGAGGGTTGGGACTCCTACCGCGAAACGGTGTTCGCCCAGCAAAAGACGATCGGCCTGTTCCCGGCCGACGCCGAACTCTCGCCACGTGACCCTGATGTCCCGGAATGGAACTCGCTGAGCGACGACGAGCGCCGGCTATACGCCCGCATGATGGAGGTCTACGCCGGCTTCGTCTCGCACGCGGACCACCACCTCGGGCGCGTGCTGGACACAATCGAGCAGATCGGCGAGCTCGAGAACACGCTGGTTATGGTCATCTCAGACAACGGCGCCTCGGCCGAAGGCGGCGTGACGGGCTCCTTCAACGAGATGCTGTTCTTCAATCAGGTCCCCGAGAACTTTGACGATAACCTCGCCATGATCGACGAGCTGGGCGGCACGCGGTCGTACAACCACTACGCGTGGGGTTGGACCTGGGCGGGCAACACGCCGTTCCGCCGCTGGAAGCGTGAGACGTACCGCGGCGGGGCAACCGACCCGTTCGTCGTCGCCTGGCCGGCGAGGATCGCGGCCCGCGGCGAAGTCCGCAGCCAGTACGCCCACGCGATCGACCTGGTGCCGACCGTTCTCGACGCCCTTGGAGTTGAGCCGCCGGCCGCCGTCCGTGGAGTTGCCCAGTCGCCGATCGAAGGGGTCAGCTTCGCTGGTTCCTTCGACGCGGCGGACGCGCCGACCGGCCACACGACGCAGTACTTCGAGATGTTCGGTCACCGGGCGATCTACCACGACGGGTGGCGGGCGGTGTGTCCCTGGCCGGGGCCGAATTACACGGAGGCCGCAGCCATGGGCCGCCGGATGGGTGCGCCGATTACGCTTGAGGTCCTCGAGCAGCTCGACGCGACCGGATGGGAGCTCTACGACATCAACGAGGATCCCACGGAGTCCTCCAACGTCGCCGCCGGGCACGCCGACCGGCTGCGCGAGCTGATTGCCCTTTGGTGGGAGGAAGCCGGGAAGTACAAAGTACTGCCCCTGGACGGCTCGCTTCAGGCACGTCTGGCGACGGAGCGTCCGCAGACATCGAGGCCCCGCACCCGGTTCGTCTATCGCCCGCACACATCGTTGGTCCCTGCCTTCGCGGCGCCACCCATCTACAACCGGCCCCACTCCATCGAGGCCGACATCGAGATTCCGGCTGACGGGGCAAGTGGTGTTCTCATCGCGCAGGGTGGAGATGCCGGCGGCTACACGTTCTTCTTGGAAGACGGACGACCGCGGTACGTGTACAACTATGTCGGACGCGAACAGTTCGAGGTTTCCTCGTCCGAAACGCTGCTTCCGGGACGGCATGCCGTCCGCTACGAGTTCGAGCCCACCGGTCAGCCTGACTTCAAGGTGGGCAAAGGAGCGCCAGGACACGCACAGCTCTACATCGACGGCAAGCTCGTCGGGTACGCAGACTTCCCGTACACCACGCCTCTCCTCTTCGAACTCGAGGGCCTGAGCTGTGGCTACGACTTTGGCGCTCCGGCGACCGAGGGCTATCAGCCGCCGTTCACGTTCACGGGCACGATCCACACGGTCACGGTCGAGGTGTCGGGCGAGCTGATCCGCGACAACGACGCCGAGATAGCCCGGCTCATGGCGCAGCAGTAAGGCAGGTGCCAGACTTTCCGCCGCAGCCCGTCGCCCAGCAAACATTGGGCAAATACGGGGCCAATTCCCAGCCTTTTTGCGGTACTTTCCGCAACATTTGACTGGCTCGAACTGCCGTGGCACGCGCGCGCCGACGTTAATGCAAGCGCTTACACAAGACTTGGGTACCCGGCCCCCGGGCGCCCGACGCAGGGTTTGGTAACCCGGCGCGGCGTGCCTAACGTGGTTCCCGGCGCCGGGCCGCAACATTCCCCCGCTGCCACTCGGGACCCTACCCAGGTCCCGTCCCCCCGACACGATGGCGTCCTCGATGACGCCTGCGGTGGCATCGGGGCTACCGGAGTCTCGGGGACTGGGCACATGCCCGTCTTCCACGAATGGTCTCAACTCCGCGAGAAGAGCAACAATGCACGAGCAACACAATTCACCCCGGAAGCTGCGGCGGCGTTCTGTCGCCGCGGCACTGGCGGCGGCCGTGGCGGCCTCCGTCTTCCTTTCCGTTCCGCCGGCACAGGCAAACGAGCCCTCGGATCCGCCGAACAGTGCGCAGATGCCGGCCCCGACGCCCGGCTTCCCCCTGCCCACGAAGCACACCCAGCAGGCCTACGATCCAGCCGCGGACTTCACCTCCAAATGGACGCGTGCGGACGCCAAGCAGATCATGGCCCAAAGCAGCACAACCGGGGCACCGGGCCAGAACTCCATGAGCCCGAGCGTCACTATGCCGGAGATCCCCGAGGACTTCCCGGCCATGAACGACGACGTGTGGGTTTGGGACACGTGGTCCCTGACCGACGAGAAGGCGAACCAGATCAGCTACAAGGGCTGGGACGTCATCTTCTCACTCGTTGCTGACCGCAAGGCAGGCTACGGCTTCGACCAGCGGCACTGGAACGCCCGGATCGGCTACTTCTTCCGGAAGACCGACGCCGATCCGGCCAAGGACAAGTGGAACTACGGCGGCCACCTATTCCTGGACAACACCTCCATCGGCAACACCGAATGGTCCGGTTCCACCCGCCTGATGCAGGGCAACCACGTCAATGTCTTCTACACCGCCACCACCTTCTACGATGTGGCTGCGCGCAACGCCGGCGGCGGCGGGCTCGCCCCGGACGCGGCCATCGCCAAGGCCCTGGGCAACATCCACGCGGACAAGAACGGGGTGACCTTCGACGGCTTCGAGCACACCAAGCTCCTGGAGCCGGACGGCGTCATGTACCAGAACAAGGCCCAGAACCCGGGCTTCGCCTTCCGCGACCCGTACACGTTCGAGGACCCGGCGCGGCCCGGCAAGACCTTCATGGTCTTCGAAGGCAACACCGGCGGTACCCGCGGCGACTACAAGTGCAAGAACGAGGACCTGGGCTACCAGCCCGGCGATCCGAACGCCGAGACCCTCGAGCAGGTCAACAGCACCGGTTCCTGGTTCCAGACCGCCAACGTCGGCCTCGCCGTCGCGGACAACAAGGACCTCACCAAGTGGTCCTTCCTGCCGCCCATCCTCTCCGCAAACTGCGTCAACGACCAGACCGAGCGCCCGCAGATCTTCATCCAGAACGAGGACGGCAAGAACAAGTACTACCTGTTCACCATCAGCCACCAGTTCACCTACGCTGACGGAATGCGCGGCCCTGACGGCGTCTACGGCTTCGTCGGTGACGGTGTCCGTTCCGACTACCAGCCCATGAACAACAGCGGCCTGGCCCTGGCATCCCCCACGGACCTGAACATGCCGGCCAACGCGCCCGAGGGTCCCGATCCCCGCCAGAACGGCCGCCAGTTCCAGGCCTACTCGCACTACGTGCAGCCGGGCGGCCTGGTGCAGTCCTTCATCGACAACGTCAACGGCGTCCGCGGCGGGTCCCTCTCGCCCACTGTGAAGATCAACTTCCGCAACGGTGTATCCGCGGTTGACCGCAGCTTCGGGCAGAACGGCCTCGGCCCGTTCGGCTACCTGCCCACGAACCTCAGAGTCGGCGGTGCCGGCCACTACAAGTAGCGCAGTAGGCGGTCATGAGGCGGAAGCGTCCGGGATTCCGGGCGCTTCCGTCCCTTCGCACGTGCAGGCCACAGTTGGGGCGGGATGGCTTCCACAAGAACCAGGAATGTTGAATCATGAAAAACCTTCGGACGATCTGGATTGCCTTGGCAGCAGCGGCCGCTGCTGTACTGGTCGCAGTGACGCTGATCCCGTCGGCGGAACCCCGTCCGGCTGCCCAGGGCAGGGCCGAGCAGGCACTCCGGGGCATTGCCGACGCGCAGGCCGAAGCCAGGGAATCCCACGCGCGTTACGGCTCGTACTGGCTCAGCGGTACCGACCGCACTCTTGAGAAGCTGGCCCATCCGCTCCGGACCGAGGGCGTAACTGACCTGCGGAGCATCGAATGCCCCGACGGGTGGGTGGCAGCCGCCCGGATCGGAGGCGACGTCGAGGTCATGTCCAGTCTGGAGGACAAGGTGGTCCGCGCAGGGGAGGGTGAGATTGTTCGTCCGGAGTGCATGACATCCGAAGCGGTGGAGTCCATGCTCGCCGATATGGGCGTGCCACGGAAGATCCCGGCGCCCGCGCCTTCAGCATTCGATCGGCCCGAGGGAGCATCAGAGTTCCGGCCGAGCTATCACGTCACGCCCGGAAAGAACTGGATGAACGATCCGCAGCGTCCCATCCTGCTGGACGGGCTGTGGCACTACTACTACCTCTACAACGCCGGGTACCCGAAGGAGAACGGTACCGAGTGGTACCACCTGACGAGCACAGACCTGGTCCATTGGAAGGACGAGGGGGTGGCGATCGCGAAGTACAAAAACGGGCTGGGCGACATCGAGACGGGTAGCGCCGTGGTGGACCAGGACAACGCGGCCGGCTTCGGCAAGGGCGCCGTCATCGCGATCATGACCCAACAGGACCAGGGCATCCAGCGGCAATCCATGTTCTATTCCACCGACGGCGGATACACGTTCACCGCGTATGCGCAGAACCCGGTCATGGAAAACCCCGGCGAACCGGACTGGCGGGATCCTAAAATCATCCGCGATGAAGCCCACGATCAATGGGTGATGGCCCTCGCCGAAGGCGACAAAATCGGTATGTATACGTCAACGGACCTGTTGGACTGGCACTACGCATCGGGCATCGAACGCACCGGTCTGGGCACCCTCGAATGCCCGGAACTCTTCCAGCTGGACCTCGACGGCGATCCATCCAAACGGACCTGGGTCCTGGCCGCAAGCGCCAACGGGAGCCAGGAGGGATTCACCACGGGCGTCGCCTACTGGACCGGTGATTGGGACGGAACACGATTCACCCCGTCCGGCGCTCCGCATCAGTGGCTCGACGCCGGGTCCGACTTCTACGCCGCCGTGACATGGGATGATCCCAGGCTCACCGAAAGCCAGCGGATGTCCTCCCGGCACGCCATCGGGTGGTTGAACAACTGGGCCTACGCCCGGCAACTGCCCACCGAGGACTGGCACGGCGGCGCCGACTCCATGGTGCGCGACATCAGGCTCGAAACGGTCGAGGGGAAGCCGACCCTGGTATCGAACCCAACGGCCGCCATGCAGTCCATCGAGGGCCCGGCGGCAACAATCGGGGAACGCCGCATGACACGGGACGGCGCAGGACAGCTGCCCGCTCCGGAGGGCGGGGCGTACCGGCTCGATATGACGCTTGAGCGGACGGCCGGCGACGACGGTTCCGTTGCGAGGATCGAGCTCGGAAGCGGCGGGCGAACATTCGCGACGGTCGGATATGACTTTGCCGGCGGATCGGCATTCATCTCCCGGGCGGCTGGCTCTGCCGCCGCCGGCAACGCCGACCTCGGTCCGGACTACCGGGCAACACGGCGCGCAGTCAGCCCGGCGCGTGACGGGAAAGTGGAGCTAACGATTTTCGTGGACCATAGCTCGGTTGAGGTTTTCGTCAACGGCGGCGAAAAGACCATGACGTCGCTCGTTTTCCCCGCGCCGGGCACTCCAGGCCTCAAAGCCGTCACGGCCGGGGGCACGCTGACGCTCAAGTCCTTGAGCTACAGGCGGCTGGCCTCCACGCACTGACCGGCTGGCCGCGGCCGGTCCCCGGCGCCGGCAGTGGGCCAGATGTCACTGGATGAAGGCCGGAGTCCCTGCCGCCGGCAGCTCGGTTGCCAGTTCCGCGGCCGTGGGCGGTGTCGCGCCCGGCCTGCGGACCGTAATGGCCGCCGCCTTCGACGCCGTGCGGCCGAGGCTTTCCAGGACGTCACGCCCCAGCCCTTCGGTGCTGCGGGCCAGCAGGCCGAAAATCAGGGCCGCCATGTAGGAATCGCCGGCGCCGATAGTGTCCGCCACCACGGATGTGATGGCTGGGACGTGCACTGTTTCGGCAAGGGTGGTCAGCAGTGATCCCTCCCCGCCGCGGGTCACCACGGCCAAACCGGCGCCCAGGGCCAGGATTCGGGCTGCGGCGTCCTCGAGCTGGAGCCCAGGGTAGAGCCAGCCGGCATCCTCGTCGCTGAGCTTAACGACGTCGGTCAGCGGAACCAGGTCTTCAAAGATGGAGCGTGCCTCGGCCTGGCTGCCCAGAAGCGCCGGCCGGACGTTGGGATCATAGGTCACCAGGCACTCCCGGTGTGCCTGCTCCAGGAGCCTCTTGACGGCGGACGCGCCGGGCGCGAGGAACGTGGCGATGGATCCGGTGTGAAGCACCCTGGGCAGGTAAGGGGGAGCGACCGGCGCCAGCTCCCAGCTGATGTCGAAGCGGTAGGAGGCGGAGCCGTCGGCGGCGAGTGTGGCAGTGGCTGACGCCGTACGGACCGCTGACTTTGAGCCAGGGAGGAGCTCGACGCCGGCACTGCGGAGGTGGGCTTCGATCGCCGCGCCCCGGGCGTCATTCCCGAGAGAGGTGAGCAAGGCAGTGGGCACGCCCAGGCGTCCCAGGCCGTAGGCAACGTTCATCGGTGAGCCGCCCGGGTGCTCGATGATGCCTTCGGCGGCGGTGACGACGTCCACGAGTGCCTCGCCAATAACAACGACGTCCGGAGTGACTGCAGGAATGGCGGTAAGCGATGGGGAGCTCGCGGGCACGGAGGAGCCTTTCGTGGAGCCGTCCGCGGGCCCGGTGCGGGCCCGCGGACGGAGTTGTTGGGTGCATCGGGTGGTGCGGGTCAGGCGGTGGCAGCACCGGTCATGATGGCCACCGCATCGGTCATGGTGTGGGATTGCGGCGTGATGGTGGCAGCGCATTTGCCGAGGCGCTGGATGTGGATCCTGTCCGCCACGTCAAACACGTGCGGCATGTTGTGGCTGATCAGGATGACGGGCAGACCGCGGTCCCGGAGGTCCCGAACCAGCTGCAGGACCTGGTTCGATTCCCGGACGCCGAGCGCCGCCGTCGGCTCGTCCAGCACAACCACCTTGGAGCCGAATGCCGCGGCGCGGGCCACGGCGACAGCCTGGCGCTGGCCGCCGGACAGGTTCTCCACCGGCACGGTGACGTCCTGGAGGGTGGAGATTCCCAGCCGGGTCAGCTCATCCTTGGCCTTCGTGCGCATGCCTTTGGTGTCAAGCATCCGGAACACGCTGCCGAGGAGCCCGGCACGCCGTTCTTCCCGTCCGAGGAAAAGGTTCGACGCAACATCCAGCGCAGGGGAGACGGCGAGGTTCTGGTACACCGTTTCGATGCCGTGGGCACGGGCGTCCTGAGGGCGTTTGAAGTGGACCGGCTGCCCGGACACCATCAGCTCGCCGGTATCCGGTATCTCGGCGCCGGTAAGGCACTTGATCAGCGTGGATTTCCCGGCGCCGTTGTCGCCGATGATCGCCAGGACTTCGCCCGGATACAGGTCCAGACTGACGCCGTCCAGGCCCACGACGCGGCCGAAGGTCTTGACGAGGTTCCGGGCCTGCAGGATGGGCTCGCGGGTGGCGACGTGGGGGGCTGAAAATTCTGTCGTGGTCATGACTTGACCTTTCGGATCCACTGGTCGATGGAGACAGCGAGGATGATCAGGACGCCCACTGCCAGGGTCTGGTACAACACGTCCAGCCCGGCGAGGGAGAGGCCGTTGCGGAAGACGCCAACGATCAGGGCGCCGAGAAGGGTTCCCCAGACGGAGCCGCGGCCGCCGAAGAGGCTGGTTCCGCCGATGACGACGGCGGTGATGGAGTCCAGGTTCAGGTCTACGCCGGCGTTGGGGCTGGCTGCGTTGGTCCGGCCGATCTGGATCCAGGCGCCGACGGCCAGGACGGCACCGGCGGCGAGGTAGACGCTCATGAGGACCTTGTTCACGGCGATGCCGGCCAGGCGGGCAGCTTCCTTGTCATCGCCTACGGCGTAGACGTGCCGGCCCCATGCGGTTTTGCCTAGGATGAACGCGATGGCTATGTAGAGCAAGAGCATCACGACGACGCCGGTGGAGATCCTGACCGGGCCCACCGGGAAGGTGGTTCCGGTCCAGGTCAGAAGGGGCGGCATGGCCGAGCCGCGCACTGTCGCTCCGTTGGAGTAGAGCAGCGTCAGGGCGATGAAGATGTTCAGTGTGCCCAGGGTGACGATGAACGGCGGGAGCCGGAACCGGGTGACCAGGAATCCGTTGAGTGCTCCGGCTGCGAGTCCGACGATTAGGCCCGCGAGCAGCGCGATTGGCGCAGGCACTCCGTTATTGACAGCGAGTTGGGCCATGACCATGGACGAAAGGATCATGACGGCCCCGACGGAAAGGTCGATGCCTGCGGTGAGAATGATGAGGGTCTGGGCTATGGCCAGGGTGCCGACGACGGAGACCTGCTGGGTAATCAGGGAGAGGTTTTCAACCCGCAGGAACCTCTCATTGAGGAGGCCGAACACCACCACCGCGATGAGCAGTACGAGGGCGGGGCTGACCGCCGGGTAGCGGTGGAGGATATTGCGGATCCGGCTGAGCGGTGTCTGGCGGTCAAGGAATTCCTCCGCCAGGTCGGCATGCCCGGCGCTGGGCGGGCCGGCGGTCTGTTGCTGGGTCACGATTGGTCCTGATCTTCCGTGATGGGTGCTAGGGCGGAGCTAGCTCGGTAGATGCAGTGCGGGGAGGCCGATAGCAGGCTCCGTCCTCCCCGCCCCGCAGTGAAGCTGGGTGCTTACTTTCCCCAGCAGATGTCGGAGGCCTCGGTGGTGGTGATGCTCTTGACGCCGTCGGCCGGCTTGTCCGTGACGAGCTCGACGCCGGTGTTGTAGAAGTCCAGCCCCGCGGAGTTGGCCGGCTTCTGGCCGGTCTTGGCGAGGTCAACGATGGCTTTCACTCCCAGTTCGGCCATCTTGACCGGGTACTGCTGGGCCGTGGCACCGATGACGCCGGCCTTGACGTTGTTCACGCCCGTGCAGCCGCCGTCCACCGAAACCACCAGCACGTCCTTTTCCTTGCCGGCGGCCTTCAGTGCCTCGAAAGCACCCGCTGCTGCAGGTTCGTTGATGGTGTAGACGACGTTGATGTTCGGGTTCTTGGCGAGGAGGGTTTCCATGGCGGTGCGTCCGCCGTCCTCGGCGCCCTGGGAGGCCTGGCTGCCGACGATTTCGTAGTCGCCGCCCTTGCCGCCGGTGTACGTGCCGGTCTTGGCTTCGTCGCCGTTCTTCTTGGCGTCAGCGGTGTCGATGCCGAGGCCGGTGAGGAATCCCTGGTCCCGGTTGTAGTCCACCGAGACGACCTTGTCGTCAAAGAGATCGACGAGGGCAATGGTCGCTTTTTTCCCATCCAGCTGGGCTGCGGTCCATTTGCCGATCAGCTCGCCGGCGGCGAAGTTGTCGGTGGCGAACGTGATGTCGGCGGCGTCGGCCGGGTCCGGGGGCGTGTCCAGGGCGATGACGAAGAGCCCGGCGTCCTTGGCCTTCTTCAGGGCGTCCACTACGGACGGACCGTTGGGGGTGATCAGGATGCCCTTGTCGCCCTTGGAGATGGCGTTCTCGATGGCCTGGATCTGGGTGTCCTCGTCGCCGTCAGCCTTGCCGGCTGCGAGCTTAAGGTCCACGCCGCCGGCCTCGGCCGCCTTCTTTGCCCCGTCCTGCATGGAGACGAAGAACGGGTTGGTCGTGGTCTTAACGATCAGCGAGACGCCGACCTTTTCGGCGGACGAGCTTCCGGCTGGTGTGGTGGACGTGGAACTTCCGCCGCAGGCTGAAAGACTGAGCGCTCCCAGGGTCAGCACTGCTCCCGCAGCGAACAGGCGGGTGGCCGTTGAACGGGGTGCTTTGGAACTCAACATTGAATCTCCTGGTGTTTGAGGCCTCACTGGCCTCGACAACGATGTCATGTACGATGTAAGCAGCATCACACCGGAGAGTCAATAGATGCAACTTAGAAGGAGCGATTTATTTGACAACGATGTCCGATCGTAGCCAGCCGGCCCTTTCCGCCAGTCGTCCGACAATGCGCCACGTGGCTGCCCTTGCCGGCGTCGGAATTAAGACCGTGTCACGGGTGATTAACGACGAACCTGGCGTGTCGGACGCCACCCGGGAAAAGGTGCTCAGCGCTTCACGACAACTCAACTACCAGCTGGACATGGCCGCCGGCAGCCTGCGCCGCGCGGGCAGGCGAACGCTCTCCGTCGGGCTCCTGCTGCCGAGTGTCTCCAACCCATTCAGCGGCGAGATCAACCGGGCAATAGAAGATGTGCTGGGGGCCCGGGGGATAGCGGTTTTTGCGGCGAGCCTCGATGATGACCCCCGGCGGGAGCAGGCCATCGTTACGGCATTTCTTGGCCGGCGCGTGGACGGGCTCATCCTCACGCCGATCGCCCGAAGCCAAGCGTATGTAATCCCGGAGCATTCCCGTGACCTGCCCTTGGTCTTCATCGACCGTGAGCCGGTAGGGATGGAAGCAGACGCCGTGGTGACCGACAACGCCGTAGGCGCCGCGAGTGCGGCCGCTCACCTGATGGGCCGGGGCCACACCAGGCTCGCCTATTTGGGGGACCGCACCGACATCCAGACCGCGCGGGAACGCCGTCGGGGGTTCATGGAAGAGATCGGCCGGCAGGGCATTCCCACCTCAACGGTTCCTGTCCGTGAAAACCTTCACGACGAGGAATCGGCGAGGTTGGCCGCGTTGGAGCTTCTCACTGCCGGCGAACCGCCAACTGCGATCTTCTCCAGTCAGAACCTCATCACTTTCGGCGTCATGCGCGCGCTGAGAGAGCTCGGGTTAAGCAAACGCGTGGCGTTGATAGGGTTCGATGACTTCACGCTTGCCGACATGATGGATCCCGGCGTGACAGTCATTGCCCAGCACCCCGAGCGGATCGGGAAGCTGGCAGCGGAGCGGCTGCTGGCCAGGATTGACGGCGACCAGCAGTCTCCGCACACCTATGTTGTCCCGTCTGAGCTTGTGCAAAGGGGCTCCGGGGAACTCCGCCCTCCGGCCTGACGCCGGGGAACTTCCTGAACAGTCCACCGAACATATTGACCTGAAAGGGATCATGATGACCAAAACCCTGTACGCCGAGTTCACCGTCAAGCCCGGCAGCGAAGCCCGCGTCGCGGAGATGATGCTCGAACTGACCCGGCACGTCCGCCAGGAACCCGGCAACGAACTGTTCCTTCCCTATACACGGGAAGAGAATCCCCGGGAGTACTTTGTCTTCGAGGTCTACAGCGACGAAGCGGCATTCCAGAAACACATCGACGCCGACTACGGCGCCAAATTCAATGAGGAACTGGCCCGCCACATCGAGGGCCACGGGTCGGCGCTGACCTGGCTCCTGCCAGTGGAATAGCCTTCAGCCAAGGCGCGCCAAGGCCCCGTTGACGGGACCCGCCTGGGCTCCCTTGAAGGGGGTGAACGGAACCCCGTACCGGAAAAGACCCTTCCAGACAGTCCGTTGGTGGGGAACTTTGTGCTGCCCGCCCATGTCGCTTCGCCTGCGCCGATAGGAACCGTTGACTTGTCTGATGGACATAACTTAGTGTCCTTCGCACTGACAACGTTGTCTATTGACAACGCGCGCAATGAAGGGCGAACCAAGCAGATGAAGAGAACCACCAGCAGCACGCATGCCGTGTCTGCACTGACGCTCGCAGGACTTACGCTGGCCGCGGCACTGGCAGGTGCCCTGCCGGCGTCGGCTGCCACAGGCCTCGGGGACGAACCCTACCGGCCGGCCTTCCACTACACGCCCGAAAAAAACTGGATGAATGACCCCAACGGAATGGTCTTCCACAAGGGCGTCTACCACCTGTACTACCAGCACAACCCCTCCGGCAGCACCTGGGGGAACATGTCCTGGGGCCATGCCACCTCCACAGACCTGACCCATTGGAAGGAGCAGCCGCTGGCCATCTCCACCGATGACCAGGAAGATGTCTTCTCCGGCAGCGTCGTGGTGGACAAGGACAACACCTCCGGTTTCGGCACGAAAAAGAACCCCCCGCTGATCGCGATCTACACCAGCGCGTACAAGGACGCCTCTCCGCACCGAGGCCTGCAGGCGCAGTCACTGGCGTACAGCGTGGACGACGGCCAGACCTGGACCAAGTACTCCGGCAATCCCGTGCTGAGCCGGAACTCGGCGAACTTCCGCGATCCCAAGGTCTTCTGGTACGGCGCACCGGGCGGCGGAGGCTACTGGGTGATGACGGCGGTGGAGGCGCAGGAGCACAAGGTGGTCCTCTACAAGTCCGCCAACCTCAAGGACTGGACAGCGCTGAGCGAATTCGGGCCCGCCAATGCCACAGGCGGACAGTGGGAGTGCCCGGACCTGTTCCCGCTCGCCGTGGACGGCGACAAAGGAAACATCAAATGGGTCATGGTGGTCAACATCAATCCCGGCGGCGTGGCCGGCGGATCCGCGGGCCAGTACTTCGTCGGAAATTTCGATGGCACCACCTTCACGTCCGACACCACCAAACCGGCCGCCGCGCTTCCTCCCGGCACGGTCCTGGCCGGGTTCAACGACGGCGACTACAACGGCTGGACGGTGAACAACGAGCCCGGCAACTGGAAGAACGGCCCTTTCGGTGACGCCCCCGCATCTGGCGCCCTTTCCGGACAGAGCCCGGTGACCGGATTCGGCGCCACCGGCCTGATCAATTCCTTCAACGACGGCGACTGGCCGCTTGGGTCCATGCAGTCACCAACGTTTACGGTGTCCGATGACTATTTGAACTTCCTCGTGGGCGGCGGCAAGCATCCGCGAGTCTCCGGCAAGCTGGACAACACCCCACCCGAGGGGGAGCTCAAGTTCAACGGCTTCGAGGTTCCGGAGGGGACAACACTAGCCGACGCCGACTGGACCGGAACCGGCGACCTCACCCCGAATTTCCAGCCCTCCGCCAGTGGCGGGGACTTCTACATCGGGGCCAAACGGGTCAACACTTTCGACACCGGCACCGCACCGGGCGATGACCGGCAGGGCACCCTGACGTCACCGGAATTCCCCATCACCAAGAATTTCATGAGCATGCTGGTCGGTGGCGGCAACCGCCCCGCGGACTCCGGACAGATCCTGGCCGTCCAGTTGCTCATCAACGGCAGCGTGGTCCGCTCCCTGGCCGGAGACAATGCCGGAATCCTGAACTGGAAGGGCTGGGACGTCTCCGAATTCGCGGGACAGAATGCACAGCTGCGGGTCGTCGACCAGGCAACCGGCGGGTGGGGACACCTCACCCTGGACCACGTCATGCTCACCGACACCGCCGCTGTCCCCAGGTCCGATGAAGAAACCGTGAACCTGGTAGTCAACGGACAGGTAGTCCGCACGGCCACCGGAAACGACAGTGAAACGCTCGACTGGGCATCATGGAATGTCAAAGAATTCATTGGCCAACAGGCGCAAATCAAAATCGTCGACAACAACCGATTCGGCTGGGGACATATCCTCGCTGACGAGTTCACCGCGAGCCCTTCAGCAGCGACGACCCGACTGCAGTCCTATGACTGGCTGGACTACGGCCGTGACTACTACGCCGCCGTGTCCTTCGCCAACATGCCCGAAGACAAGCGGATCATGCTCGGCTGGATGAACAACTGGGACTATGCCAACAACATCCCCACCAACCCGTGGCGCAGCGCCATGGCACTGCCGCGCGAAGTGAAACTGACTCAGACCCCGGACGGGCCCAGGCTCACCCAAAGTGCAGTCAAGCAGGTCGACAAGCTGGCCCAAAAGCCAAGCTACGTTGCCAAGGGCGGCATCCCGATCCCGCAGGGAACAACGCCGCTGCCCGCGGCCGCCTCCGGTCAGGTCCAACGAGTCGATATCACGCTCGCCCCGGGCACCGCCACGAAATCCGGCATCACTGTGCTGGGCGATGGAACATCATCCACCGTCATCGGCTACGACGCCACGACCGGGAAGCTCTTCGTTGACCGCACCAACTCCGGCAACACCGCTTTCCACCCGGCGTTCGCTTCCATCGAGAACGCCCCCGCCACCCTGGACAAGAACGGAAACATCACTATGCGGATCTATCTCGACCGCTCATCGGTCGAGGTGTTCGCCCAGGACGGCCTGCGGACCATCACCGACCAGGTGTTCCCCAACGCCGGCGCCGACAAGATGGCCCTCTTCGCCGAAGGCGGGGCCGCTCAGCTCAGATCACTCACCGTGACACCGCTGGAGAAGGCAATGTTCCTCCCCGAAAGGAAGCAACCCTAGCGCACCGCCCGACCTGCTCCCCAAAGGGGTGGAGCCGAAGGGACTGCGTACCGTATTGCGCCGGACCCAGTCCCTTCGGCCTTTCTATACTGCGCTGGCTGTACGAGTGATTCTCATGCTCAATATGACGCCGGTGGGTACCAGCAAGGCCCACGCCCAGGCCCAGGCCAGCACCACTCCTCCGGCAGCATAGGCGTGCCGATTGTGGCGGCGGCCCGACTGCGCCACCATGAGGTATGAACGCTGAAACACCGAAGGCGGAGCTCAACCTTCCCCAGGCTTTCCTCCTTCTCGCTACGAACGACCAGGACGGCAAACCCGCAGTGCCGATGTACGCACTCAGGACCACTTTGGCAGGAGCCATCTTGGCCGAGCTGGAGCTGAGCGGTGCCATCGGGCTGGAGGGGAAGCACGTCCGGGCCACCGGCACCGCCCCGCCAACGAACCTCCAGCACGAACTGGAGCTCATCCGCGGCAAAACCCGGCCCCACACCCCCAAGCGGTGGGTCTCCATGCTGGAGGGCCGCGCCGAGGTGCAACGCGTCTACGAGGGGATGGCGGCACTGGGCATCGTGGAACACGTCGGTGAAAAGCACCTGGGTCTGTTCCAATCGACGCGGTACCCGGAGAAGGACCATGCCCCGGAAGCGGCACTCCTGGCGAAGATCGAGGCGGCACTCGGTGGTCCGCCGTCGAAGCCCGCGGTTCCTGATTCTGTGGTGCCCGATTCCGGAGCGCCCGATGTTAAGGCACCAGTTGCGGGGACGCCCGCTCCCGCTCAGCCCGACGCCAAGGCACCCGATGCGAGGACCACAGCGCTGAGCGCCCTGCTCCAGGCAGCCGGGCTGCTCGGCAAGCTGGTACCGGCAGCAGACAAAATCCGGGCAAGTAAACTGGCGAAGGACTATTGGCCTTCCCGCGCGGTGGAGGACGAACTCCGCATGATCAGGCTGGCGGAAGAAGAAGAACCAGGCATATGAGGCTGCGTCCGCCGGCCGGATTCATTCGGGGGACTGACGTTTGATGGAAGCTGAAATTCGATCCTCCATCGCCCGGACCCCGCCCACAGCCGCTGGACCCATCTGCTGCCTGGCGCGGTTCACCGCGTCGCGGACTTCGCGGCGCACCACGCGTTCATTCTGGCTCGACGACTTTTCCCTGGTTTCTCTTGCTAGATCGAGCAAAGCCTGCGGGGCGTAGTGATTGACGCTCATGTCCGTGAGCAGGGGTAACTGCACTCGCAGATCCTGCTCAATGGCCGTGCGAAGGGGGCCCAGGCGCAGCAATTGCGTGAGGAAATCCGGACTCAGGACGGGCGAAGGAGGCGCAAGAGGGCCAAGGCGCTCCCGGAGGTGGTCCTTCATTTTCATTGCTGTTCCATCGAACGTCAGCCACCATGCCAGATAGCCCATGGGTGATGGGCCAATCGTCCGCCGGTACTCGATGACGCCGACAGAGTTTTCGACGTCGTGGGCAACCAGGCGGGACCGCGTTCCCGGGTCGGCCCCGTAGTCACCCCGGTGGCGCCGTCTCTCGTGGGTCTGATTCCACAGTTCCTGAACCGCGCCCCGGAGTTCGATCGATGCGGCGTCGGAGTACTCCAGGAGATTCCTTGTCTGGATCGAGAATTCGGCTTCGAGGTAGTCGCTGACGTCCTGCAACGGCTGTTCGCGTCCACAGATGTCCCTTTGCCAGTCCAAGAATTCATTCTCTGGCCGGCCCGAGAGCACGAAGGCCGAGTAGAGGAAAGGGACTCTCCCCGCCCAAGTCGACGTTCGGTTGTGACCATAAGCGACGGCAAGGTTTAGGTGCCTCTCAACTTCTTCTACGACCCCTTCCGTTACGAACAGCAGCAACCCGGCGTCGACCGCTGCCCGTATCAGGATCGTAAAGTGGCGCTCTTCCGGATCGTCTATCAGGCTCTCCCCGATAAGCGGCAGGATCGCGGTGGTGTCCATCCATATGTCGCCTTCACTGAAGACGTTGAGCATGACTTTCTGGACGTCCGGGGTTTGCTTCAGGAACGCGAAAAGCGTGTATGCGTCAGCCAGCCGCCGAAGATGGGACTGCGTTTGAGGCGAAGGCTGCTCCAGTACATGCGTTATGGTCGCGGCCGCGGCATCGGAACTGAGCCCCTTGATGCCTCCATCCGCTGTGATTTTGTCCGCTATGGCCACAGGACTGAGCTGGAACGGCTCTCCTGTTTCCACGGCTTCGGCAAAAGACTCACCTCGTTCCAGGAGTGTTTCGTCCAATGCCGTTCGCAGCTCCCGGGAAATCTCCGTCAACTGCGCGTCGCTCAGTTCTTGAGGTACTTCGAGGGCTCGTACCGCCACAACGAGCTCTGCATCCAGAGCAGCTTCGTCAAGAAGGAACTTGGCCGTCTGATCATTGATCCTCTTAGCCTCCTCAAAACTGAGGTGGTAGGTGTCCTCAGGCCCGGAAGCTGATTTGTGCTGTTTGACCGGTCCCTTCCGGGACAGGCGGTTCAACGCGCTCAGGGTCAGGGCATCGATTTGCCCTCGCTTTCCCACGGGCATACGGAGGGCGACGCCGTCCTGGATTTCGCTCAGGCTGAGCCTATTGTCTCTGCTCGAATCGTGAAGCGCCGCCAACACTAACGAATCGAAGCAGCTCTTGGTAAGACTCTCATCGGTCGCCTGATCTTCGTCGTCGAGTGCCAAGTGCAGCACGGCGACCTTGCTTTCGTCCGCTGTCAAGGTCGATATTCTGTCGATGACCCCTCGTTTGGACAGGAGCGGATCAACAAATCTCTTAGCCAGCTCCTCACTTGCCACCCGCCGTTGGGGATAGGACACCTCACGGTCCACGAACCACGACCGGTCCCGGATATCGACGGTTATGTTCCGGTCACGTCGGGATTCTTCCCTGAGTTCATCGGCGGCCGGACCAATCACCTGGTTGGTCAGGTAGATCATGGTGCTGACCGAAGGGAAATTCTTCTTGAGGGTGCCCAGCGTGCTCGTAATTTTCGACTTCCAGCTCGGTGTGACCGAGTATTGAAATGCGACTTTTGGTACGCCGTCAATCGTAAATATTTCGGCGTCCCTGCCCTTGTCTCCGTTCGGCGCCGCCATCGTGCGCAGGGCTGGATATTCGACGGCTAAGAACTCCGACGCGAACTTCTCGAATATTTCCCAGTCTCCTGGGCGAATACGTTCTAATGCGAGGGACAATCGCGGGTTCGGCATGACCGCATCATAACCACCACTGTCCTTTCTTGAACATCGCTGCGGGGCATTTTTAATCGACTCGTGGTTGGGGGAGTGGCAGTCTGGTTTCAGCTCTGAGGCCCGCGCCGCCGGCCGTCGACCAGTCCCAACAATCAATACTTATGCAAGGGCCTGCAAATTGATAGTGAACGCCCTTCCTCTTGGCGGATTTGGTGAAACTTCCCCGCCGAACCAGCCGCAGACAGTCGCCGTTGACTTTCGTGTCTCCTGCGAGGACGATGACGAGTTAAGTCGATGATTGGGGGGATAAATCAGAGTCTGACCTGCCGAAAATATGCATGTGTGCCGATTATTCCCGCGCTGAATCTTGATGCTGCAGGGACGTCGCCAATCGTGAAGCTCATGCTTCCTGATCTTTTAATAAACTCCGAAGCTTGGGGATCAACGGAGAGAAAATGACTAAGATTTCTTTTAAGCCGGGTGCAGGCACGCCCGGTGTATTTACAATTGCGCCGCTGAAATCCCGCAGGGGAGATCCAGCCCGTGCGATGATGCACGGTCGAAAAGCACCAATAAAAGCCGCAGGCAAAACAACAGCTCTCGTGGTTTCAACGACAGCGAACCCTGGGCTGGGCGTCATTGCTTTCAGACCGTCGAGTATATGGGACGCGGCCAAAGACCTCGCCGGTCGCGCTTGGGACGAAATCAACGAATTTCTGACTGATGAGGGCGGTGGTGGCGGTCTTTGCGCGATAGTGAGCCCGGACCAGGCCGAAATCGTCACAGCGGCCCCGGCGCCGGCACTGTTCAGACCGCGATTCTAAACACTCCGCTTCGGTTGCGTTTGGACCCAGCGAAAGGGACCAAGTGCGGGTCACTAGCTTCGGCCTGCACTTGGCCAAACGGGGACGACCAAGGCGCCAACCTCGACGACGCCATCCTCGCGTCCTTCGGCAGCAGGTCCGCGCTGCAGGGACGTGCCCTCAGACCGTACCGCGGCGCAGGTTCTGCGGGCCGGTCGGGACGATCGGCCTTGACTACATGTCGGGCCCCGAGGCCATAATCGGGCTGGCACCAGAGCGGTGCCGCAGAGAAGAGCCGACGGATGCCGCCGGAGCAGAGGAGTCCTCGAATGACGAAGTACCTGATCTCGTTCCCCGGTGAGGCCATGGTGTTCCCCGAGGAAGACCTCGAGGCGGTGGCCGCAGCCGCGCATGCCGTCATCGACGAGGCCAAGGCAGCGGGCGTGTACGTCTTCGGCGGCGGGATCGATGAGGACGTGGCCCCGGTGCTTGTGGCCGGTGACGGCACCGTCACCGAGGGCACGCACCCAGGCCATAAGGTGCCCAACGGCGGCTACACCGTTCTCGAGCTGCCCTCGCGGGAGGCTGCAGTTGAGTGGGCAGCGAAGATCGCCGTCGCCTGCCGCTGCTCGCAAGAGGTCCGGCAGTTTCAGTACGACCCGTCCAGCTGACTAGGGCAACCACAGCCATGGAGCCCATGGATTGTCTGGTCATCTACGTGCCCACCGAAGCTGCGCACGCTGTCCGGCAGGCTCTTGGCGATGCCGGGGCGGGCAGGCTGGGCAACTACTCGCACTGCTCGTTCAGCGTCGAAGGCACCGGGCGCTTCACGCCGCTGCCGGGCGCGAACCCGACCATCGGCGCCGTCGGGTCCCCCGAGGAAGTCCCGGAAACCCGGATCGAGGCCATTTACCCGCGCTCCCGGCGCAACGCCGTCGTCACCGCCGCACTGTCCGCGCACCCATACGAGACACCGGCGTTCATGACCTTCCCTGTCGACGGCGGCCTGCCGGAGGGAACGGACCCCGTGGCCTAAGGTTGCGGCCGAGCTCCCGTCGTCCAAGCCACCGACCAGAGGATCAATCCGCCGCGTAATCTTTCCTTCAGCCGCTTTTACTGGGGGTAGCGGGCTAAGATCGCGACAGCAAGTGCGGAACCGGAAAATGGGGTAATCAGTGCGTGAAATGAGCTTCACCGCAATCGACTTTGAAACGGCCAACAGCCAGCGTGGTTCGGTGTGCGCCGTCGGCTTGGCAAGGGTGGTGAGCGGCGAGATAGTCGAACGGGCGTCGTGGCTGATCAAACCGCCCGGCGGGATCGATCACTTTGAACCCCGGAACATCTCAATCCATGGCATCCGTGCACAGGACGTTGTGGCTGCCCGGAATTGGGAAGAGTCACTCGAGAGAATCTTCCGCTTCGCCGCGGGCGGGCGCTTCGTGGCGTACAACGCCAAGTTTGATGCGAGCGTCATGAAAGCCGCCTCCGGAGCGGCGGGGGTTGTCCTGCCACGGCACGACTTCTATTGCGCACTCGAACTCGCCCAAGGGCACTTGGATCTCCCGCGTCACAGGCTGAACGACGTCACCGATCATTTGGACCTTCCGCCCTTCCAGCACCACGAGGCCGGCGCAGACGCTGTCGCTTGTGCCAGCGTGGTGCTTGCCATCGCCCGCATGCGGCAACTCGAGTCCGTTGCTGACATGTGGACAGCCCCGCTCGGCGCGAAGAGGGTCAAGCGTTCAGCTTCGACGCAGGCGCGAACCCCGGTCGGCGGGCAAATTAGCTACACCACCGATCGGAACCTCCGCCTGTCTGATCTGCCACAGCCCAATGCCTCCGCCGACCCAAAACATCCCTTTTTTGGTCAGACCTTTTGCTTTACGGGCGACCTGGAGAGTTGTTCCCGGCTTGACGCGATGGCCGCCGTCGCGGACCGCGGAGCGATCAACCGCCAGGGCGTGACTAAAAAGACAACCCACATCGTTATCGGCCGCTCGGACTCTACGCATTCGGCGACGGCAGGTGACCTTGGCGCTTCCAGCAAAGAGAGCAAGGCGCTCGACTACATGGCCCTTGGTCAACAGATCACGGTGCTGGGCGAACGGGAGTTCCTTCAGCTTCTGGGTGGCGTTGGAGCCGCCGGGACGGTAGAGCGGTCGGCGCCCTCCTTCATCCACCCCATCCAGCACGGAATGGACAGATTGCCGGCGGGCTCCGGGTGGCTGGTCAGGCTCAAGGGTGTCCTTGGCCTGAAGTAGCCGCATGCGTACCCCTAGCGGCTGCTCACCTGGCCGAACAGCTTCGCGATGGGTGCCAGCACCAGCGGGCGGGCGGCGTACCACCCGGCCGCCGTGACGGCGATGGCGGCCGCGAAGAGCCAGAACCCGACCCAGTTCACCGCGTCGGTGCCGCCGTACATGTGGTTCAGGTTGCGCAGCGCGCCGGTCGCGAACACCAGGAACACGTGGATGAGAATGAACAGCACGAAGAACAGCATCGTCGGGAAGTGAACCGCGCGCGCAGCTTCCACCGGGTAAACCTTGTTCAACGTCTTCGCGTCCTTCGGCCAGAACTCGCTCATGCGCGCACCCGTGATCGCCGCGAGCGGGGCCGCGATGAACACCACGAGGAAGTACATGAGCTGCTGCAGGCTGTTGTAGTTGACCCAGCCGTTCTCCACCGGCCAGTCGAGTGTCATGTACTGCAGGAGCGCGGAGAGCGCGTTCGGGAACACCTCCCAGCTGGTCGGCACGATCCGCATCCAGTGGCCCGAGGCGAACAGCAGCACCACAAAGATGAGCCCGTTGGCCAGCCACAAGATGTCGAGCGACTGGTGCAGCCACAGGTTGATGCTGATCTTCTTGCCGCCGCGTTTCGGCGTCCAGAACGCCGGCGGCTTCTGCTGCGTGCGCACCTGGTAGCCGGAGCGGATGATGAGCACCATCAGGAAGAGGTTCAGGAAGTGTGTCCACTGCGCCCACCACGGGAAGCCCGGCTCCGCGGCCTCGGGCAGGTGGTACTCGCCGGGGTACCGCTCGAGGAACTCCGGGACGCCCGGCAATGTGGTCACACCGCGGGCGGCGAGCACCAGGATGGCCGCGGCGGCCACGGCACCGACGGCGAGGAGCGCCACGCGCTTGATCCACTGGCCCAGGGTGCGCGAACCGTAGAGCTTGGCCTCGGCCTTCGGCCTCGCAGGCTTTTCCGCGGCGGCGGACTTTGGCGCCGGTGCTGTTGCGGCAGGCTGTGCCGCCGGTGCCGGGGCGGTTACGACGGCGGGTGCACTCGCGGGAGCCGGCGGCTCCGCCTCGGCAACCGTCTCCACGACGGCGGCAGCCGGGGCCTGTGTCTCGACGAGCGGTTCGGGAGGTGCCTGCAGGGCAGGGGCGGCGGCAACCGCAGGAGCGACAGCGGCCCCCGGGGCAAGTCCAGCCGGTGGCCACGGTTCACCACCGGGGACCCGGGGAAGCCCGCGACGCAGCGGCATGGTTTCCGTCGTCGGGGCGGCGGGTATGGTGGCCGGAGCAGCTGAAGGCGGCGTCGACGTCGTCACTTCCGGCACAGCTTGCGCAGAAGCAGAAGCGGCCGTCGTCGGCGTCGTCGTCGGCGTCGTGTCTGCGGCGGGGGCCGCGGACAGTGCGGCCACTGCTGCCGGGGCCGCGCCCGCCGGCGGCCAGGGCTCGCCGCCCGGCACGCGTGGCAGGCCGCGGCGAAGCTGCCGCGGCCCCGCGGCGCCTGCGTTCATGGCGGGGGCCGGGGCGGACGCCGCCGTCGTACCCGGTGCCGTTTCGTGGGCAGTGGCGGGAGCGGCAGGAACATCAGGAACAGGCACGGCGGCCGCCGGAGCGGCGGTGACCAGTGCAGCCGCGGTAACAGAATCTTGCGGAGCTTCCGCCGGAACAATGCGTGCGGGCGCCTCGCCGGCTGGAGGCCAGGGGTCGCCGCCTTCGACGCGCGGCAGGCCCCGACGGACGGACCGAGACAGAGTTGCCATCGCTACTTCTTCCGGGCCTCAAGCGCGCTGATCAGCTGGGGGACCACCTGGAAGACGTCGCCCACCACACCGAAGTCGGCGATCTCGAAGATCGGCGCGTCCCCGTCCTTGTTGATGGCGACGATGGTCTTGGCGGTCTGCATGCCGGCCCGGTGCTGGATTGCGCCGGAAATGCCCAGCGCGATGTACAACTGCGATGACACGGAAACCCCGGTCTGCCCGACCTGCGCCGACTGCGGGATGTAGCCGGCATCCACGGCGGCACGCGAGGCGCCGACGGCAGCGCCGAGGGTATCGGCGAGCTGTCCCACGAGGGCGAACTGTTCCTCCGACCCGAGGCCGCGGCCGCCCGCCACAACCTTCGCTGCACCGCGCAGCTCCGGCCGCGAGGTTGCGGCTACTACCTCCTCGAACGAGTCAAGGCGCGCGGCCTGCTTCCCGGAGGGCGTCACTGACAGGGTCTCCGATGCTTCCGGCTGAGCCGTGGCGCGTGCCTCGATGGAGCCTTGGCGGACCGTAATGACGGGAGCCCCGAACGTGGCCGTTGACGACACGTTGTAGGCACCGCCGTAGACCGAGTGGTGGGCCACGACGCCCTCGTCATCACGCGATACACCGATCGCATCGACGGAAACCGCCGCCCGCGAACGGGCAGCGTAACGGCCGGCAAGGTCGCGGCCGTTCAGGGAGTGCGAAATCAGGATCGCATCCGGCTGCACTTGCTCCGCGGCGGCGGCCAGCGCGTCAACGCCCGGCACTCCGAGCGCGGACGGATCCGGCGTCTCGGCGATGAGTACGCGCGCGGCACCAAGGGCCGCGGCCTCCGAGGCGGCGGTGCTCCCGGTGCCGGGTGCGGCAAGGACCAGTGCCACCGGCGTGCCGGCGGAGGCGGCAGCGCCGAAGAGCCCGGCCGCAGCCTTCTCGAGTTCACCGGAAGCCTGGGCTTCCACGACGACGAGGATTGCGTCACGAGGGAATTCAGTCATGTCCGTTGTTCCTTACGCCAGTCGGTTTTCGATAAGGAAGTCAGCGAGCTTCTCGCCGGCGTCACCCTCGTCAGTGATCTTTACGCCCGCCGCACGCGGGGGCTTCTCCGCGACGGTCAGCATGATCGAACGCGCCGCGTCCGGGTTGTCGGCCGTGACCCCGAGGTCTGCGAGGGTCAGCACCTCAACGGGCTTCTTTTTCGCGGCCATGATGCCTTTGAAGTTGGGGAAGCGGGGCCCGGGAAGCGCCTCGGTAATGGAAATTACCGCGGGCAGGTCCGCTGAGACCTGCTGCACGCCGGAGTCCACCGGCCGGGTGCCGGATACCGCGCCGTCGCTGATCTCCACGGAGCTGAGGCCGGAAGCCAGCGGCACGTCCAGCAGTTCGGCGAGCATCGCGGGAATCATGCCGCCGGATCCGTCGGTGGAGACGTTGCCGGTGATCACAAGGTCAAAATCGCTGCGACGGATGGCGGCGGCGAGGGTTTCGGCAGTGAGTCCGAGATCCGCACCCCGGAGGGCCTCGTCGGAGATGTGGGTGGCGCTGCCCGCGCCCATCGCGAGGCCCTTGCGGATGGTTGCCGTGGCGCCCTCGGGAGCGAGGGAGAGGACCGCGACCTCGGTGCTGGCGTTCGCGTCGGCGTACGTGAGCGCCAGTTCCAGGGCCCGCTCACCGATCTCGTCGATGACTGTCTCGCTGGCTTCCCGGTCGGCGAGGCCTGTTTCCAGGTTCAGTTTTCGGTCCCCGTACGTGTCGGGGACTTCCTTTACTAGGACGACAATCTTCATCGATAACTCTTCCTGTGGCGGGCATGCCTCCACAGGGAGACACGTCGGATCTCCATAGAGTCTACGAAAATGCGGCGCCCGCTGCGCCGGCGGGGCCCGTGTCGCGAGTTGGAGTGCCCGGTGCGAGCTGCACGAAGACCTCTCGCCAACCTCGGCAGTCGGACCGGGAGGGGCCTGTTTAGACGGCGCCAGGCGCCGTAGGCTATGGGCATCCATCACACCGAGGAGGCACTCATGCGCACGGCAAATCCCACAGTGCAGGCCGATCAGGTCCGGCACCTTTCCGAGAATCTCATGTCTCAGCTCACGAAGGGGAGGGAGTGGGCCACTCCAGGGGTCGAGGCGGCATTGCAGAAAGCGGTCGCGGGGCTCGATACCGGGATTGAATCTGCGTCCCCGAGGATCCAGGCCGGTCTGCGGCGGCTCGCTGACGAGCTCGCCGGCGGAGTGGAAACTCTGGCTCCCCGTGTCCACGAGGGTCTGATGCGGGTGGCTCCTAAAGTTGCCCCGGCACCCGCACGGGCTAAGTCGAGGCGGACGGCTTCCGGGAAAGCCTGGTTGATTGCCGGGGCCGTAGCCGTCGCGGTGACCGCGGGAGTCGCGGCCTGGAACCTTTTCCGGCCCGCCGATGAGAAACCGGTGCCGTCCGTGAATGTCCGGCCTACCAGCGGCGCGAACCCCGACGCGGGCGCTGGCGCCGCAGAGGTCCGGACCTGAGGCAATCCCGGGCAGGGAAGCGGGGTCAGCTGACGCTAGTCCAAGGGCAGCGTGACCGTCACACAGGTTCCTGCCGCGGCGGACGAATCGATGGTCACCTCTCCGCCAGCAAGGCCTACAGCCATGCGCATAAGCCGCAGTCCCATGCCGTTGTGCCGGCCAACCACGGCCGCCTGCACGTCGAAACCACCGCCGTCGTCGGTCACCTTGAGCTGAACGCCGTGGCTCATGCCGTGGGTGACACAACCGAGCCGGACAGTCACAGCTGACGACTGAGCGAATTTATAGACATTGCTGAGGAGCTCCTGCGCTGCCCGGTACAGAAGAGTTGCGGACTGCCGGTCCACTTCCATCCCGTGGTGCGGCGTCTCCACATGTACCACGGTGCCGCGTTTGCGGAGGGGAAGGGTCAGGCGGTCAATTGCGCCGGTGAGCCCAAGAACATGGAAATCGACCGGGTGTGTATCGGTGAGGACGCCACGTACGGCGACAACGTCGTCGCTGAGTAGTGATTTCATGTTCATACTGTGCGCTTGTGACGTTGAATTTTCCTGTGACGCGCCGAGGGTAGCGGCGGGAGTTCCCGCCGTCGTCCGCTTTGGAGTCTCAAGTCAAGATTCGACGTCGGCCGCGGCAATCGCTTTGTCCGTGAGGATGGGCATCATCCCGAGCAGCGCGAGGGTCAGCACTCCCATGATGCCGAACATGACCTGCAGGCCCAGCCATTGGGCCAGCAGGCCGCCCGCTGCCGCTCCGAGCGGCATGGTGCCCCACGCCAGCAAGCGGTAGGCGCTGTTGACCCGGCCCAGCAAGCGGTTGGGCGCAATGCGCTGGCGCAGGGACACCGTGATGACGTTCCAAAGGACGATCAGCACGCCGCCCACAAAGAACAGCGGGCCAAGAATGTAGGGGTTGTCCGTCACGGCCGGCGCACCCACGAACAGCGCGCCACCGAAGATCGTGAGGGCCAAGGATTTGGACCGGCCCAGCTTTGCTTCCACCCGTTCGGCGAGGAACGACCCGATGAAGGCTCCGAGGGCGGAGGTCGTCAAGAGCACGCCGAACCCCACTTCGGACAGTTTCATTTCCGAGGCCGGGCCAACGGCGAACAGCACGAAGACCGCGAATGCCGCGTTGGATGCGAAGTTGAACACCCCGGTCATCACCGCGAGCGTGCGGAGGATCTTCTGGTTCCAGAGGAACCGCAAGCCCTCGCCAATGTCGAACCGCAGGGTCGTCTTCACCTCCCGCTCTGTCCGAAAAGCCCCTGGGACCAGGAGCAGGGCCCCGACGGCCGCCAGCCACAGTGCCGCCGGCGCCGCAAAGCCCGCGACGACGCCGATGGCCACCAGCAGCCCGCCCAGCGGGGGGCCAACGAACTGGTTCGCGGTGAGCTCGACGGCGTAGAGCCGGCCGTTGGCGCGCGACAGCTGGTCCCGGTGGACCACCTGGGGCAGGATCGACTGCGCGGAGGTGTCGTAGAGCGTCTCAGCCACACCCACCATCAATGCGACAACGTACAGGGCCCAGATGGAGCCCAAATCCAGCAGGATGCCAGCCACCAGCAGGGCGGGCAGCAGCGCGCGGCCGAGGTTGGCCCAGAGCATGAGCTTGCGCCGGTCCAGCCGGTCGGCCAGCGCCCCGGCGGTGAGGGCGAAGAGGAGCCAGGGAAGCGTCGCTGCGACACTCAGCCCGGCGATCAGTGTGGGGGACTGCGTGAACTGAATGGCCAGCAGCGGCAGCGCGATCTTGAAGACGCCGTCCGCGAGGTTGGACAGCCCGGATGAGGTCCAGAGTTTCCAGTAGGACGCACCCAGCGGCGCACCACTCTGTTCTGTCACCTGCGCGGCGGAACTAGTCATGGATGAACCATTCCCTATCGATTGAGAAAATTCAAGGGGGTTGAATTAAGTACATCGGATCGTAGGATGGATGCATGACGGACGCAGGGCCGACCGGCGCGAACGATAAGAAACCCGCCGCCAGCGCCCGGGAAATCAAGGCGCTGGCCCATCCGCTGCGCCTGAGGATCCTGCGCCTGTGCGGGCTCCACGAACTGACCAATAAACAACTCGCCGACCGGCTGGGCCAGGACCCGGGGACCATGCTGTACCACGTGCGGCAATTGCTCTCCGCCGGATTCCTTGAACCCGCCGACGTCCGCACAGGAGAAAGCGGCGCGCTGGAGAAGCCGTACCGCTCCACAGGGCGGTCCTGGAATCTGGACACGGCGCTGCGCGAAGCTGGTCCCGGCGGCCCCTTGGCGCCCATCGAGGCGTTCCGGGAAGAGCTCTCGGAGGCAGGGCCGGACGCGCTCACCAGCCTCTCCCGCTTCGTCTTGCATCTCTCCGAACAGGACACCGAGGACCTCATCGGGCGCATCGGCGCGGTGCTGGACGAATACACGGGCAGTGACCGGCAGCGGGTTGACCAGCCCGCCTACGGTGGGATCTTTGTCCTTCACAAGTCACCCGACTAGGGCGTCATAGAGCCTGCGCCAGCGTCAGGGCGCCGGCCAGTGCGACCCAGGCCAGATATGCCAGCATGTTGACGCGATTGGGCCAGCCGATACGAACGGCGGGCTTCCCGACCGCGTCGGACTGACCGAGCCGGAGTGCAGCGCCCAGGAACCACGCCAGGCCCGCCCACGGGATGATCGCCGCCCACGCCAGAATTTGCCCGGCCGGTGCATGCGTGGCTGCACCGATTCCCGCACACGTCGCGGCAACGGGAAATCCCAGGATGAAGAGCGAGCCGAGACCGGCGTGGACCTTGCTGCGGCCCGTGATCTCCGGCCGCGGCGTGGTGACCGGGTCCGTATCGACGAAGGCCGCCCCGATCGGCCCAAGCGCAACCACGGGAAGTCCAATAGCCAGAACGCCAGCAGGCTGCCACAAAGCGACACCGCAAGCCGCGACGCCGGTTCCGCCGAGGATGAATGCAATCCGCATGATGACGCCGTACCTGCCCAGCGAATATTCGCTGAGCATCCGCCATGAGGGGTCGAATTCCGGTTCGAGTTTGTGAAGCGCCACAACCAGGAGGATGGCAACCGCGACGGCGCCCAGCGAGTAGCAGGCGGCGGACGCCGCGAGGGGGTGCGTCAACGCCGTCATGCCTTGATTATCAGCCCCGACGCCGGAAATGCCTCGCTCCGTGCGTCAGGCCTCGTGCCTGGCTCAACGGAGCGAGGACTGGCGCCAGTTCTTCCGTGAGGCGCTTCCGTTAGTAGACGGAGCCTTCGAGCAACTCCGACAGCCTGGCGGCGGCACGGCGCAGTTCCGGAATGCCTGCTTTGAGGCCGGCTTCGGTGGCTGTCTCTACGGGGCTGGTAAGGGCGAGGGATTCGCTGGGGCGACCGGCCCTGTTGGGGACAGCGACGGCGACGGAGAGGACGCCGGTGGCGCGTTCGTCGGCGGAATAGGAGTAATCGGCGCCGGGTTCGGGCAGGCGTGCGCGGAGTTCCTCGACCGTAAAAGTGGGGTCTTCGTGGCTGGCCGTGATGGCCGCGGCCACAACCTCCTTAAGTTCTTGCCCGGAAGCTGAGGCCAGCAAGATTTTGCCCGCGGCCCCTACCGTGAGGGGGAGTCGCTTGCCCAGTGGCAGGTCGTACCGAAGGGGCGAGTCACCGTCGATGCGTGCGACCAGAATTCTCTCAAAGCCCAGCCTGGTGTACAGCGATGCCGTGAGTCCCGTCTGGGAGGCGACCTGTTGAAGGATCGGTCGGGCGGCGACGACAAGGGGGTCGTTCTCGAGGTAGCTTCGGGCCGCTGGCAGGACGGCGGGCCCGATCCGGTAGGACTTGTCCGTCTGGCTGACCATGCCGAAGTCCTGCAGCACCCGCAGGATCCGCAGCGTGGTGGGCGGGCTCATGCCGCACGTCCTGGCCAGGTCGCTGAGCCGCTGGGGTCGTTCCGCGCGCTGGAGTTCGGCGAAGACCTCCATCGCCCTAGACAGGGAACGCATGTTGGAGGCCTTGGGGCTGTCGTCGGCACCGCTGGCCGAGTGCGTCGATGTCACCGTCATCCTTTCATTCTATGTAATTTGCTTGCGCTTGACAGCCCATGTGTCTCCTGTCACTATTTCTCTAGACGCAATGTTCTTTCATTGTATGAAATGGATGATCACGGAACGTAAGAAGGAACCCAATGACAACGGAGTCACTCATAACAAAACCCGAGAGCGCAGTCCGAGTTGCGCCCACAGTGTTGGCGGGTATCGGCGCGTTTGCCGCCGTCGGCGTTTATGTACTCTTCAGCTCCATCGCACTCGGGCTGTGGACTTCGCTCGGGCCGGGGCCGGGAATGTTCCCTTTCGCGATGGGCGCGGTGCTGGTCGCCATGTCGGTCATCTGGCTGGTCCAGGAGCTACGCCGCCCCAGTGAAACGGCCGAAGGCGTTGACCGGGGGCTGGTGATCGCCGTCGTCCTCAGCCTGATGATCCTCGCGGCAGTGATGGACCTGCTCGGCTTTCAGCTGAGCATGTTCCTGTTCCTCATGTACCACCTGAAACTGCGTGGCCGCAGAACCTGGGTTTCTTCGCTGATCATCGCTCTCGCCGGCAGCATCGGCGCGTTCTATGCCTTCAATTACGGTCTGAACGTGACGCTGCCGGTATCTGCCTTCCCCCTGCTGAACACGATCGGACTCTAGACGTGGATACACTCAACGAACTTCTCGGCGGCTTCGCCGCCGCCATGACCTGGCAGAACCTGATATTCGCCTTCCTTGGTTGCCTGCTGGGCACCATCATCGGCGTCCTGCCAGGCATCGGCCCCGTTGCCGGCGTCGCATTGCTCATCCCGCTCACCATGAACCTGGATGCGACTGGCGCCATCATCATGTTGTGTGCCATTTTCTATGGCACCGCGTACGGGGGAACCATCACCAGCGTCCTGCTGAACACTCCCGGCGAAGCAGCGTCAGCAATTACCACCATCGACGGCTACGCCATGACCAAGGTTGGCAAAGCGGGAGCTGCACTGACCATCGCCGCCGTTGGATCCTTTGTCGGCGGAACGATAGCGACAATCGGTCTGGTGGCTGCGGCCAAGCCTCTCGGGGAGCTGGGTCTGCTCGTCGGACCGCCGGAATTCTTCGCCCTGATGGTCGTCGGTATTTCCCTTCTCGTCGCCCTCGCAGGCAAGTCCATGGTCAAAGCGATCATCTCCGGCGCCCTGGGCCTGCTGATTTCCATGGTCGGCATCGACCCGGTTGCCGGCGCCCCGCGCTTCACGTTCGGCATGGACCGGCTCCTGGACGGTGTCAGCTTCGTAGCCGTGATTGTGGGTGTCTTCGGACTCTCGGAACTCCTTTCCCACCGCAAGGACTCCCACACCCCCACAGTGCACGCCCCGGGCCTGCGTTCACTGCTCCCCACGGGCAGGGAATGGCGGCGGAGCGCGCCGGCCATGGCCCGCGGCACCGGCATAGGCTTCGGTCTCGGACTCATCCCGGGTATGACCGGTTCCGTGTCATCCCTGCTCTCCTATGGCGCCGAAAAGAAGTTCTCGCGCCACCGCCACGAGCTTGGCAAGGGCGCCATTGAAGGTGTTGCGGGCCCTGAAACAGCCAACAACGCCCACGCAAACGCTGCGTTGATCCCGCTGTTTACCCTCGGCATTCCGGCCTCGCCGACGATCGCGGTGCTCATGGGAGCGTTCCTTCAGCAGGGGCTCACCCCGGGGCCTACTCTGTTTACCGAACACTCCGAAATCGCCTGGGCAATCATTGCCAGCCTCTTCATCGGAAACCTCCTCCTGCTCCTGCTCAACGTCCCCCTGGTCGGACTCTGGACGTCCATCCTCCGTGTTCCGTCATCGATCCTGACCGCAGTAATCCTGCTCTTCATGGTCATCGGCGCATACACCATCAACTTCAGCGTCTTCGACGTCTTCGTCATGATTGGTTTCGGACTCCTCGGTCTGGCCCTGCGGCACCTGGACATCCCGCTGGCACCGATGGTCCTGACCCTCGTGCTTGGACCCCTGATGGAACGCTCACTGCGCGAATCCCTCGAAATCTCCCAGGGCGACTTCGGCATCTTCGTCAACCGCCCCATCTCCGTGGTCCTCATCGGACTCGGCATTCTGATCGTCCTTAGCCCGCTGCTCAAGCTCCGCAAGCCCAAGGCGCTGACCGAAGACCCCGAAACCTAAGCCGCGAACAGCCCGACCAGCCGTTCGCACCCACTACACCAACCAAATCGCACCTTCAAAGGAGAAGAACCATGACCACTCGTACACGCATCGCAGCAGCCTTCGCGGCAGCAACACTCATCGCACTCACCGGCTGCGGCGCCAACGCCGGCGCCTCCACCAACGCCGGGGACGACTTCCCGAAAAAGGGCAAGTCCGTCGACCTCGTCGTGGCGTTCTCCTCCGGCGGAGCCGTGGACACCGCCGCCCGGCTCATCCAGCCGATCCTGGAAAAAGAACTCGGCACCAACGTCGAAGTCATCAACAAGCCCGGCGCCGGCGGACAGATCGGCTACACCCAACTGACGAGTGCCAAGCCGGACGGCTACACCATCGGCGCGACCGGTTCCCCGTCTGTGGTCGTCTCACCCCTGGATCCCGCCCGCGGTGCCAAATACAACCGCAGCAGCTTCCAGCCCCTCGGCCGGCAGGTCATCGACCCGACCGTCATTGCCGTACAGCCCGACAGCCCCTACAAAACACTCAAAGACCTCCTCGACGCGGCGAAGGCCAACCCGAAGTCCATGACCGCCAGCACCACCGGACTGCAGACCGGTGAACACTTCGCCCTGGCCCAGCTCCAGGAGACCACCGGCGCGGACTTCGCCCCGGTCCACTTCTCCGAAGGCGCCTCCCAGGCAACCACCGCATTCCTCGGCAAGCACGTGGACATCCTCGTCGCCAACGTCAGCGACGTGAACGACCTGACCAAGCAGGGCAAGGCCCGCGTTCTGGGCGTCATGACCGCAGAACGCGCACCTTCACTCCCGGACGTTCCGACGTTCAAGGAATCCGGCTACGACCTTGAAGCCGGAACCGCCCGCGGTTACTCCGCCCCGGCAGGGCTGCCCGATGCCGTGGCCAAGAAGCTCGAAGCAGCCATCCAAAAGGCCATCGAGGACCCGACCGTCGTGCAGAAGATGAACGACCTCGGCCTGCAGACCAGCTACCTCTCCGGCCAGAGCTACGAGCAGTTCTGGGCAGGACAGGAAGAGGACTTCAAGAAGGTCCTCCCGCTGGTCCAGAAAACCGACTAACCCACCTGCAAAGTCCGCCAAACGGAAGAATTCATCATGACAACCCCAGCCATTGACACCATCGACGCTGACTTCGTTCGCCCCGACCGGGACCTCGTGGAACGCCTCGCCAAACTGCCCGCCGCTAACATCGGCGATGCCATGGACCGCCTTGGCGTCGCACACTCGGCAATCCAGGCAATCTGGCCCGGAGCCCACCTCGCCGGGCCGGCATTCACCGTCTGGACCCGGCCCGGAGACAACCAAGGCATCCATCAGGCTCTGGGGTTGGCCCGCCCGGGAGATGTCATAGTCGTCGCCGGCGGCGGAGATGAGTCACGGGCCCTTCTCGGGGAACTTATCGGAGAACGCGCCATCAACCTCGGCATTGCCGGCTTCGCACTTGACGGGGCGGCCCGCGATGCCGAGGCCCTGGCCGAGATTGGTATGCCGGTCTTCGCACGCGCCACTACACCGGCCGGTCCCTTCAAGAACGGCCCCTCCCGCCTCGGAACACCCATCGCCTTCGGCGGCGTTCCCGTCCTTCCCGGCGACGTCATCATCGGCGACTCCGACGGTGTCGTTGTCATTCCCCGCGAACGGGCGGCCGCAGTCGCCGAAGCCGCGGAAGCAGTCTTCGCCGACGAAACCAACCGCCGGCGAGCCATCGTCGCGGACCGCCACTAGCAAGAGAGACACAAACTCATGACAGCGTGCACCGTCATCGGCCTCGGCGAAGCCGGAGCCGCCTACGCGGCGGCCCTCGTCGCCGCAGGCCACAGCGTCACCGGATTTGATCCAGTCGCCCCGTCCAACCCGGCCGGCGTCACCAGGGCAGCAACCGCGGCCGAAGCCTGCGTCGGAGCGGACGTCGTCCTTGTCCTTACCGGAGCGGCCGCCGCCCGCAGCGTCGCCCAGGAATGCCTGCCCGCGCTGCCTGCCGGGAGCTGCTACGCAGACTTCACTTCATCCTCTCCAGACGTCATGCGCGAACTCGGACAGCGGCCCGGCAAGGCAAACTTCGCCGACGTCGCCATCCTGGGACCTGTAGCCGCGCTGGGCGAGAAGACCCCCCTGATGGTCAGCGGGCCCGGTTCCCAGGCGGTCGCCGACCTCCTAGCCCCGCTCGGTGCCGACGTCGAAATCGCTGACGGGGAGCCGGGTGCGGCCATGGCCCACAAACTCCTCCGCAGCGTCCTGATGAAAGGCCTGGCCTCCGTAGTGGTCGAAGCCGTCACAGCAGGCAGAGCCGCAGGACTCGAACAGTGGATCCGGGGTCAGATCGCCGGGCAGTTGGCCGGCGACGGCCAGGCGGTCATCGACCGGTTCGTCACCGGCACCACAAAGCACGCCCTGCGCCGCTCCAAGGAAATGCAGGATACCGCGAGCTACCTGTCCGGCCTCGGAGTTCCAGCCGAAATGACCACCGCTTCTGCCGCGGCATTGGCCCGCATGGCCCGGGAAGCCGCTCCAACCCCCGCGGCCGCCTTGCGCTGACCGTCATCAGGCAGAATCGTCTACGGGAATCAATAATTAACCTACAAACCAGCGCCACCCCGTCAGGAGCAGCAGCATGATCGGCATCTGGGCCCTCGGCGCCTACTTGGCAGTCATCCTGCTGTGGACGACACTGCTCAAGCGCGGCGTCGGGGAGGCCATGATCCTAGGATTCCTGGTCGTCCTGCCGTTCACGGGGTTCTCCGCGGCGCAGATCGGCTGGGCCTCGCTGTACTCTGCGGTTACGGACGAGATCGTCTACGCGACCATGGCGTTCGTTTTCATGGGGTATCTGCTGGACACAACCGGGGTGCTGGACCGGCTCATTGACCTGCTGAACTCCCTGATCGGCGGTGTCAAGGGCGGCCCCGCCTGGGTCTCGACCGTGGCGTCGGCTGGGCTGGGCGGGGTGGTCCACAACCAAGCGGCGATCGCCGCGACCGTGGGTTCGGTGACCATCCCCTGGATGGAAAAGTCCCGGCTCGACAAACCCTCGGCCGCGACCCTCGTCGCCGGCAACGCCGGAATGGGTATCACCTTCCCCTTCAGCGCGTCGATGTTCGTCCTCGTAGGATCGGCCACGGTGGGACCCCTGCTGGACGTCAATGACCTCGTGCTGCCACTGCTCATCGGGGGGCTGTGGTGCTTCCTGCACCGGTTGATCGTCACCTGGCTGCTGGTCCGCAAGAGCGGAATGACCCCGTTGGATTCAGCGCACCGGGTAACGGTCCGGGCGGCGTTCGGCCGCGGTTGGGCGACGATGACGCTGTTCGTCGTCGTGGCCATCCCTCTGATCATCACCTCCGGCACTATCGCCACGGCACTCTCGGATTGGACCGGGGAAGACATCACCAAATCCGTCAGCGTTATCGTCTGGATCCCGGTGGTCCTGATCATCTCCGGCGCCCTCCTCGGCCGGAAAAACCTCCCGCGCAGCGGACGGGCCTGGTGGAGCCTGCTGCAGAACTCCGCCCCACGGTTCGGCATCGTCGGCATCACGGTCGTCTTCGCCTTCGCCGGAGCCAATGCCCTCGCCGCCACCGGCCTTCCCAATCAGATGACCGCCCTTCTGGACCAAATGAACCTGCCCCTGTGGCTCCTTGCCATCGTGATCGGGCTGATCGTCATCGCCGTCGCCGCCCCGCTGTCAGCGACGGCCACGATGGCCGCCGTCGGAACCGTCGGAGTCGCCGCGCTCGTTGCCGCCGGAGTCCCGGCGACAACAGCCGCCGTCGCCGTGCTGGTGTTCTCCTCCTGCGAAGCCGCCGTTCCCCCCGGAGGCGCGCCCCTGTATGTCGCCTGCGGCATCGCGGATGTGGACCCGATGAAAACCTTCTCCCGGCTGCTCACCCACTACGCCTTCCCCCTGCTGGGCATTGGTGTGCTCATCATCCTCGGCGTCCTGCCGATCTAAAGGAACCACGACATGAACAAGATCAGAAGAGCCATAGAAATCATCTTCGTCCTGACCCTTGCAGCCCTCCTCCTCGGCGGTGTCCTGTTCGTGGCAGGCCAGGCCCTGGCCCTGATCGCCGGCCAAGGCGGCTGGCTGTCGTTTTTCAGTGAATCCGTCAAGGCGCCGATGTGTATCGCGGCATCGATCTGTGCGGTCGCGGGGTTCTTTCTCAACTACAAGCGCTACCAGAAACATGAACAGACTCCCCACGAGGCAGCCACGCGATGACAGACAGCACCGAAGCCGGAACCTACCCGAAGTTCTCAGGTCTGCTGGAACGGGGCGGCAGGTTCGCCGGGACCTCCTGGGGCCTGTTTTCCGAACCGGACCGCGGAACACCTTCCTTCATCACGCACGACGCCATCCTGGAAGCCAGGAACTGCATCAGGACCGGAACGGTCTTTGGCCTTGACTACTCAGCCGATGCCTTCGACCCCGGAATGTCACTCAAACGCACCGCCCCGCGCCACAGCATCTACTCCTCACACCCGGCCCACCGGGACGACTACCTGGACGGGTACTACCTCCAAGGATCCACGCAGATCGACGGGCTCAGGCACCGACGCGCAGACGACATCGGCTTCTACAACGGCACGCCGGATGACCGGATAAGGGAAGGCACTCCGGACCTCGGCATCCAGGAATGGGCAGAAAACCCCATCGTCGGTAGGGGAGTGCTTGCCGACCTCGACGGGCACCGCTCCGGGCAGGGAAAACCGATCGACCATGCAGGCGGAGAGCCCCTCGATCTCGACCTGATCCAGGCGGCCTTGGATGCCCAGTCCCTGGCCATCCGCCCGGGCGACATCCTCATGCTCCGCACGGGCTGGTGCGAATGGTTCCTTGGCCTGACACCGGAGGATAAACAACGAACCCGCGACAGCCGCCGCGCCACTGGGATAGCCCAATCGCTCGACTTTGTGGCGTGGGCCTGGGACAACCGGATCGCGGTCATCGCCGCCGACAATTTTGCCCTCGAATGCCTGCCCGCCGTGCCCGAGAGCCCCTTCCGTCACTCCGCCCCGAACGACCAAGGCATGATGCACCAGCAGTTCCTCGCCAAACTCGGCATGCCCCTCGGTGAACTGTGGCGGCTTGGCCCACTCGCGCGCCACATGAAAACCACTGGCAGCTGGGAGGCCTTCATCAGCATCAAGCCGCTGAATATCACCGGAGGCACCGGGTCGCCCGCTAACGCCATAGCCCTGACATGAAACAAGGTAACGGCCGCGTCCCCGGCGGTCCAAAGGGATGGACGCGCGGGAATACCCGCCTACGCAGTCCTTCCGGGCGTTAGCTTGACGTAAAAATCCACTACCGGATCGCAGCCGAACTTTGGCCGGAGTGCCGATTCTGGCCGCGAGGTCACGATGCCGATCCGGGGGAGGGGTTGTGACACCACAAAGCCTTGACGTGACACCATCGTGGTGTCATTATGGTGGCATGGAACTCGGACAGTACGTCAGCGACCTGCAACGCCAGCTAGTGGATGCCGCGGAGAACGGCTCGGAGGACACCCGCGCCGCCGCCGAGCGGCTCGCCGCCGGACTGGATGCCGCCACGCGGCTCGTGTTGCTCGACGTCCTGTCGGCCGCGGCCGGCGAGATCACCCGGGACCTTGCGCCCGGCTCGGTGGACCTGCGGCTGCGCGGGCGCGACGTCGAGTTCGTCGTCACCCAGCCGAACACCGATCCTGACAACGACGATCGTCCCGCCGCACCCCTCGACCTCGACGATGCGAGCACCTCCCGCACCACACTCCGCCTGCCTGACGCCCTCAAGGCGCGGGTGGACGAGGCGGCCGCGGCAGACGGACTGTCCGTCAACACCTGGCTGGTCCGTGCCGTTGCCACCGCCCTCCAACCCAAGCAGCGACGATCCGCGCAGCGCACGCTGCGCACCGGCGACAACTTCGCGGGGTGGGCGCGCTAACCCGCCCACCCCAACCTCAACCAACCATCCACCAGCCACGCGAACCCCGCGGGGCCGGACGAACACACCCACAGAAAGGCAGACTTCGGCATGCCCACTTTCAACACCCCCGCCCCCATCGACCTCGCCATCAACCTGCAGGTCGGCGCGATCGACGTCTTCGCCGGTGACCGCGCCGACACCGTCGTGACAGTCTCGCCCACCAACCCCGCGAAGGCGGTGGACCGCCGGGGCGCGGAGGAGACCACGGTCGACTTCGACGGCCAGCGGGTCACCGTCAAGGGCCCGCGGCCACGGATCAGCTGGATCGGCCCCACCGAGTCGGTCGACGTCAAGATCGAGCTGCCGGCGGGGTCGCGGTTCACCGCCGAGATCGCGGTGGGCGGCGTGCGTACCGTCGGACGACTCGGCGCGACACGCATCAAAAGCTCGCTGGGCCGCGTGGATCTCGACACCACCGGCGACCTGTGGCTGCGCGCCTCGCACGGCAACGCGACCGTGGGTACCGCCGAGGGCGGAGTCGAGATCACGGCCGACCACGGTCAGATCCGGATCGGCACGGTCACCGGCGACGCCCTCCTCAAGGCATCGCACGGCAGCATTCTCATCGGGGAGTCCGGCGGCGACGTCGACGCGAAGCTCTCCTACGGCGACCTCGAGATCACGAAGGCGCTCGCCTCCGTTGCGGCAAAGACCGCCTACGGCAGCATCCAGCTGGGTGAGGTCTCAAGCGGTTCCATCCAGGTGGAGAGCGGCTTCGGCCAGGTCACCATCGGCGTGCGGCCCGGCGTTCCCGCCTGGCTCGACCTGTCCTCGAAGGACGGGCACGTGCGCAACGAACTCGACGGCGACCACGCACCCGGCGCGTCGGAACAAGCCGTCGCCGTGCGTGCCCGCACTCGAGCCAGTGACATCAGCATCCAACGCGCCCGGTGACCCCGGGCAACCAGCAGAGGGGAACGAATCACATGAACATGCCAGCGATCCAAGTCCGCGGCCTGCGCAAGTCCTACGGCCAGAAGCTCGTGCTCGACGACGTCCACCTCGCCGTGGGCGCCGGCACTGTCACCGCGCTGCTTGGCCCCAACGGCGCCGGCAAAACGACCGCCGTGCACATCCTGTCCACGCTTGTCCGGCCCGACGGCGGCACGGCGTTCGTGAACGGCTGCGACGTCGTCCGCGATCCGGGCGGCGTGCGCGCCGCGATCGGACTGACGGGCCAGTTCTCCGCGGTGGACAACCTGCTCACCGGCGAGGAGAACCTCCTGCTGATGGCCCGGCTGCGCCACCTCGGGGCGAAGCGCTCAAAGACCCGGGTGGCCGAGCTGCTGGAGCAGTTCGACCTCATCGACGCCGCCCGCAAGCCGCTCGCCACCTACTCGGGCGGGATGCGGCGCCGCCTCGACCTCGCGATGACCCTCGTATCGGCGCCCAGTGTCATCTTCCTCGACGAGCCCACCACGGGCCTGGACCCGCGCAGCCGGCACACCATGTGGGACATCGTGCGGAGCCTCGTCGCGGACGGCACCACCGTGTTGCTCACCACCCAGTACCTCGACGAGGCGGACGAACTCGCGGACCGCATCGCGGTGCTCGACGGCGGCCGCATCGTCGCCGAGGGGACGCCGGACGAGCTCAAGCGCCTGGTGCCCGGCGGTCACATCCGGCTCCGGTTTGCGGATGCCGCGGCGCTCGACGCGGCCTCCCGCCTGTTGGCTGAGTCCGCCCGCGACGACGCCGGACTCTCACTCACCGTGCCGAGCGACGGCGGGGTGGGCGCGCTGCGCACCGTGCTGGACCGCCTGGACACGGCCGACCTCGAGGTGGACGACCTCAGCATTCACACTCCGGACCTCGATGACGTGTTCTTCGCGCTCACCGGCCGGGCAGACCCGAAGGGAAACGCGTCATGACCACCATCACCGCCCAACGCAAGACGACCCCTGGCACCGGCTGGCAATCCCACGTCATCGCCGACGCCGTCACGATGCTCGGCCGCAACCTGCTGCACATGGTCCGCTACCCGGGCCTGTCGGTGTTCACCATCTTGGGCCCGGTGGTGCTCCTGCTGTTCTTCGTGTTCGTGTTCGGCGGCACCCTCGGAGCCGGCCTGCCAGGTGCGGATCCGGCCGGCGGGCGGGAGGCGTACGTCGCTTACGTGATGCCGGGCATCCTGCTGCTCACCATCGCGGGCAGCGCCGGCGGCACCGCGACGACGGTATCGATGGACATGGCCGAAGGCATCACGGCGCGGTTCCGCACCATGGCGATCTCGCGGGCGGCGGTGCTCGCCGGGCACGTGCTCGGCAACACCATCCAGGCGATGATCGCCGTCGTGCTGGTGCTCGGCGTCGGTCTGCTGATCGGCTTCCGCCCGACCGCCGGACCCGTCGAGTGGATCACCGCCGCTGGTCTGCTGGTGTTCATCTCGTTCGCCATCAGCTGGCTGGGGGTGGCGATGGGCATGCAGGCGAGGTCGGTCGAGACCGCGAGCAATCTGCCCCTCCTGCTGACTTTCCTGCCCTTCCTCAGCAGCGGCTTCGTGCCGACCGGGTCGATGCCGGAGTGGATGCAGTGGTTCGCGCAGTACCAGCCGTTCACGCCGTTCATCGAGGCCATCCGCGGGCTGCTGCTCGGCACCCCGCTGGGCTGGAGCCCGGTGCTCGCGGTCGGATGGTGCGTGGTGATTGCGGTCGCCGGGTACGCCTGGTCGATGGCGCTCTACGAGCGGAAGTCGGTGCGCTGAGCCCGTGTACGTTGCCATAGGCTGTCTACAGTGCCGGGCCGGTGGCTCGGCACGTGAATAACCGGAAGGATCCCATGTCCCAGACGACAGTCGCCGAGCTGATGGCCGAGCTGGCCGCCCTCGAGGACCCGAAGATGCGCGCGGTCAACGAGAAGCACGGCGATGACCACGGCGTGAATCTCTCCAAGCTGCGCGCCATCGCCAAACGCCTGAAGACGCAGCAGGACCTCGCCCGCGTGCTCTGGGCGACGGATGACACGCCCGCCCGGCTCCTCGCGCTGCTCATCTGCCGGCCCAAGGAGTTCGAACGCGGCGAGCTGGACGCCATGCTGCGCCAGTCACGGGCACCCAAGGTGCAAGACTGGCTGGTGAACTATGTGGTCAAGAAGAGCCCGCACGCCGAGGAGCTGCGTACGGCCTGGACCGCCGATCCCGACGCCGTGGTGGCCAGCGCCGGCTGGGCACTGACCAGCGAACGAGTGGTGAAGAAGCCCCAGGGTCTTGACCTTCCGGGCCTGCTCGACACCATCGAGGCCCAGATGAAGGACGCACCGGATCGTCTGCAATGGGCGATGAACATGTGCCTGGCCCAGATCGGGATCCAGCACGCCGCGCACCGTGCCCGGGCGATCGACATCGGCGAGCGGCTCGAGGTTCTCAAGGACTACCCGACCCCGCCGAACTGCACGTCCCCGTTCGCGCCGGCCTGGATCAACGAGATGGTGCGACGGCAGGGCGCCGCGGGCTGACCCACGGCTACGCGGACAACCAAGGCCTTCGCAGGACGCTCCAACAGCTGTCAATCGCGGGCGAGTGCTTCCTCGTCAGTAAGTTGTTGGTCCTCGGTCCGCACGCTTCTGAACTTCGAGCCAAGGAGCACCATGGAGGCCAGCAGAAGAAACGCGACGGAAGCCCAGAGCGCGGTACCGGCGCCCGCCATGGTGGCTATGAGCCCGCCCAGCGGGGCGCCGATGACAATCATTCCGCGGTTCACTGAACGCATCGTGGCACTCATCCGGGCGATCAGGCTGTCCGGGGTGACAGCTTGGCAAAATCCCATTTCGAGCGGTCCTTCGACGCCCATGGCCGCGCCAAAGAGCAGCTGCCCTGCGCCGATGAGAGCGAAGGCGGCCCATATCTCCCCGGTCCACTGCAACGGGGAGCCATACGATTCTCCCGTGCCTGTCGCACCGGCGACGACGGGCCCCAGGGCCACCAACGCGATCGCGACCGGCTGGGCCATCCGTGCCATCACCATTGTCCGGCCCGTACCCCACCGGTGGCCCACTCGAGTGGAAACTGTCGTGCCGATGACAGCCCCAATTCCGGCACACCCCATGACCAAGCCGAGACCGACGGCGCCCATACCAAGATCGTTCAGAATCACAGCCGGCAGGACGGTCCCGAGGATGGACGAGCCGATAAACCAGATATGGGTGCTGCACGCCAAGGGCGTCAGGTAAGAATGCCTGTAGACCCAGCGAAGGCCCTCCGCGACCTTCCGGTGAAGCCGCTGTGAGCTTCGAACCGGAGCCTGGGAAGGCCGCTGCAGGGTGAGGAGGACCGCGGCTGAGAGGAAATAAGAGACGGCATCCAGCAACAAAGCGAAGGGGGCTGTCACCAGTGCGACCAGGCCGCCTGCTACTGCACCTCCGGTGGTTTGTGCCACGGTATCGCTTTGCTGCAGCCGGGCATTGGCCTTGGTCAGCAGGGGCCTGGGGACCAGTTGCGGGAGGAAGCTCTGATGCGCGGCGTCACTTGTCAGCGCCAGTGTTCCAAAGGCAAAGATCAGGATTACCAAGGCCGGAATGGAAAGCAGGCCGGCCGCCGATGCCAGGGCCACGCCCGTCAGTATCAGGCCGCGGCCGAGGTCTCCGCCGATAAGCACTGTCCGGCGGGGAAGCCGGTCAATCCACACCCCCGCCACGAGACCGAAGAGTAGATACGGTGCCCACCGCGCAGCATTAACCAGTCCCTGGTCAAGGGCTGTCCCGTTCATCGTCGCCAGAATCAGGACGGAGAGGGCCACAGAAGTTATGTAAGTGCCGAAACCGGATACCGTCGAGGCCAGCCAGAACCGCACGAACGGCGGATAGCGGCGAAGCTTTGATTCCATAACGACGGAGCTGTCGGCAGAGACTCCCACCTATCCCCCCATCGTCGTTGGCCTACAGCATACCGACGGCTATAGGCCCCCTATGGCGCGCTCTCTTCTCGCGCGGCGGGAGGTCCCGCCGCCGTCCGCATCTGTCCTAGGCGGGTCCCGTCCTTTCCGGCAGAAGGACAATCTTTCCGAACGGCCCGCCGCCTTCGAGATGCCGGAGGGCGTCCTGCACCTGACCGGTGGAATAGGTGGAGTCGATCACGGGGACGACCCGGTGCTCTGCGATGAAGCCGGCCATCTCCTCGAACATCTCGCGGGAGCCGGTTTCAATGCCGTGGATCGTGACGTTCTTGGTGACGAACTCGTAGGTGTTGACCCGTGCAGCGGTCCCGGCGAGGAGGCCGATGAAGCTGATGGTTCCACCGATCCTGACCGCCCTGAGGGAGTGATTGAGGTTCTCGCCCCCAATCGTCTCGATGACGTGGTCAACCCCTTCTCCTGACGTGAACGCCAGGACCTGGCCCGCGAGGTCCGGCGTCTCGGCGTAGTTGACGGTGTGGCGGGCGCCAAGTGCCAGGGCCTTCGCGAGCTTTTCATCGCTGCTGGACGTGATGATTGGGATTCCGCCGAGCGCTGCGGCGAACTGCAGGGCGAACAGGGCCACGCTGCCGGTCCCGTGGATCAGGACGGTGTTGCCCGGCTGGACGCGGCTTCGCCTTCCCACGGCGTGCCAGGCAGTGGTTGCCGCGACGGGCAGGGTGGCGGCATGGATGTCGCTGATTCCCGGCGGGATTTCCGCGGCCTCGTCCTGGTGGACCGTGACGTACTCGGCCAGCATGCCGCGGTTGCGCGGGCCACCGGTCGGGTCCACGTAGGTCTCCCGGGTCAGCTGCCCGGTGTGCCACTTGGGCAGGAAGATCGGAGCGACGCGGCTGCCCACACTGAACCGGGTGACGCCGTCACCGGTTTCCACCACGGTGCCTGCGGCGTCGGAGAGCGGCACCACGGGGGCCGGGGGTTTCCAGCTGTCCCGCCCGCTGATCACCATCAGGTCCCGGTAGTTCAGGGAGAGCGCATTGATTCGGACCAGGATTTCCTCCGGGCCGGGGGTGGGCCGCGGCACCCGGGCGGGCTGCAGCTTGGCGATTCCGTCGCCGCGGGTGGTCCAGGCGGTCATGAGTTCCACGGTGCTGGGTCCATTTCTTGTCTGTTCGCGGGGGAGTGGTTGCCAGCACGGTACCGCCGGCGGGGTGCTGGCGATAGTCCCTGTTCCGGCTGCTCATGAGCACTGTGTCGGGGCTGGTTTCAGAATGTTCAGCGGTTTGGGGATTCGGCGGTGACCTGCACGATGACGTTGCCCCTTTTGCGGCCGGTATCCACGTAGCGGTGGGCCTGTCCGATCTCGGCAAGCGGGTAGGTCCGGTCGATGACGGCCGTGTAGCGGCCGTCTTCCGCGAGGCGGACGAGGGCGGCCAGGTCTTCCGCGGTGTAGTTGAGCTTGAGATCGCCGGCGGTGACGAGCTTTCCGCTTCGGCGGCTGTTGCCGGGTGCCTGCAGCATCCCCTTGAGGTCGGCGATGACCAGAAGCAGTGCACCCCCGGGGTTCAGGCTGGAGGCGACCCGGCTGAAGGGGGCATTGCCGACGCAGTCCATGATCACGTCGTAGCTCCGGCCCCCGGCGGTGAAGTCCTCAGCGGTGTAGTCGATCACGCGGTCTGCGCCGAGGGAGGTCAGCAGCCCGCTGTTTCCGCCGCTGCAGACGGCGGTGACATGGGCGCCGAGGTGTTTGGCGAGCTGCACCGCAGCCGTGCCCACTGCACCGGAGGCCCCGTTGATGAGGACGGTCCGGCCGGGTTCGACGGCGGCGCGCGCCAGGAACGCCTGGGCCGGAAGTCCGCCGAAAACAAGTGTGACGGCCTCCGAGAAGTTCATGCCGTGCGGTTTGGCGGTGATGGGCCCGTCCTGCCGGACTGTCACGTAGTCCGCATGGCCGCCGAACTTGGCCCCCAGCATGGCCACCACCTCATCGCCGACCCGGAACTTGCTCGCGTCCGAACCCGTGGCCTCGACAACGCCGGCAACGTCCATCCCCAGAATCCTGCGCCGCGGCCTGACGACGCCAAGCGCCAGGGCGGAGAGGACCTGCAGCCCGGCCGGGACGGTGCGGCTGCGCGCCCGGCGGTCGGCTGCGCTGAGCGTGCTGGCGTGAACCCTGATCAGGACCTCGTCCGGACGCGGCGAGGGCTTCGGGACCTCCTCGATGCAGACCACCTCCGGGCCGCCAAAACGGCGGTAGGTTGCCGCCCTCATCGCGACGCCCGGGTAACTGCCGGCGTCGCCTGCGCCGCGCAGTTCGTGGTCACTGCCTGCCTGGATTGTGTTCACTTGAAGCTCCTCCACTATTGAAGTGTACGGCGTACACCTGTTGAGAAAAGACTAGAGTGTACGGCGTACACCTGTCAATGGTGGAAAGCTGAATGATTTCGGGGGGCCTTGGCTGTGACTTCGCCGAAATTTACTGTGAATCGTTCGCCCGTTCGTGCGGGGAGTCTGGTTGCCCGCGGCAAGCTGTTAATGACGTTGGAAATTGATCAGGAAAGCTGCACGGCGAGGGTGCCGTCAGGACGTGTCGCGGCGATTACGCCACCCGTGCAGGAGCCCACGGATCGGGGCGCATGAAATGAAACGTGCAATATCCACTCAGGCCAAATATCGCGCCATCGGAATCTACTCACTGGTTGCCTCTTTGCGGCCTTCAAGTCCACGAACATCAACCAGTACATCGCGATACCGGCCTACCCTTGATCTCAGGATCCCGGACGGGCATGAGGAAAATCCTGGACTGTCCTTTTTACTTGCGCATGACGGCCGGAGACGTCGCACCCTGGATGACCCAGCGGTTGCCGTCCGGGTCAGCGAAGTAGGCAAACTGCACCCCGCCCATGTCCTGGACCTCACTGATATCGGCGCCCCGGGCCAGGAGCTCGGCTCGAGTCGCACCGATGTCGGGCACGACGAGCTGCAGCCCTTCGAGGCTGCCCGGTGCCATGCTTGTCATTCCGGTTCCTATGACGACCGAAGCAGCCGAACCCGGCGGCGTCAGCTGCACCACCCGCATCCCGGGGATGTACTCAACATCGTGGTCAAGGACAAAGCCCAGCTTCTCGGTATAGAACGACTTGGACCGGTCGACGTCGGCGACGGGTACCTGCACAACTTCGAGGCGCATCTCCATGCGCCTCACAGTACCGCTGCGCGACCGGGATTGCTGCTGGATGGACCAGGTACTTCTTAAGCCATTCTTAAAGGCCGCACTGGAGAGTGGAAGCAGGCGCCGGACAGCGCCCATGCCCCGATCCGTAGGACTCCATGCCTGGACCAGCCCCTGTTGACCGCACGACAGCACCCCAGAATCCCGCCACACGTCAGGCTGCCCGCCCGCAGTTCTGGGCATTTCCGCAGGTCCGCCACTGGCCGCTATGGGGCGCACTGCTGTGCGCGGCAGTCCTTGCACTCGGAGTGGCGGCGCAGCTGGTGCCCGGCGGCAGCGCGGCCGAGCTCGTTGTCGACCAGGATCTCAGCCAGCACCACGCCGCATTACTGACCGACGTGGCAATGGTCCTGAACGTGGTGTTCGGCCCGGCGGCCGGCGTGATCCTGGTGGCCGCCGTCGCGCTTTACCTCTGGGTGGTCCGCCGCTCCCCGGTGAAGGCCGTCGCATTCGGCCTCGTCGCCTGCTCCGGCTGGGTGGCCAGTGAGTTCTTCAAACTCATCATCGCCCGCCAGCGGCCCAACCCCGCCCTGCTGTTCGATCCGCTTTCGCCCGAAACCGGCTCCAACAGCTTCCCCAGCGGTCACGTTTCCTTTGCGGTCGCGCTGGGATTTGCGCTGTACTTCCTGGCCCGCGGCACCCGCTGGGCCAAGGCCACTGCAGCTGCCGCTGGGGTGGTGGCCCTGGTGGTGGCATGGTCGCGGCTCTACATCGGGGTCCACTACCCCACCGATGTGGCAGCCTCCTTCCTCGCGGCGAGTGCGGCAGCGCTGCTGCTCGGAGGCCTGTGGAACCGATTCGCTCCGCGCATCATGGACCGGCTCCCGGCTGCAGCCTCGCCCCAAACAACCGGTTCCACCCGGTCCACCCGATCCTAAGGACCTGACCATGCACGGCATTTACGCTTCAGCACTCGCCCCGGCACTATCGGCCGCGGCCGGGTCCCCGTCCCTCCTTGACCCTGCGGGCCTGCTCGAGGGCCTGGGCCCGGCGGCGCTCGGCGTCATTTCCCTAATGGTGTTTATCGAATCCGGCGTGCTGTTCCCCTTCCTGCCCGGGGATTCGCTGCTCTTCACAGCAGGCCTCCTGCATGAGCAACTGCACCTGACGCTGCCGGTGCTCATCGGCGTCATCACCGCCGCTGCGGTGGCCGGCGACCAGGTCGGCTACATGATCGGACGCAGGTTCGGCCGCCGGTGGTTCAAGGACGACGCGCGGGTCCTCAAGACAGCGCACCTGACCACCACGGAGGATTTCTTCCGCCGCCACGGCGGAGCCGCCGTCGTCCTGGCCCGCTTTGTGCCCATGGTCCGGACGTTCGCCCCCCTCAGCGCCGGCATCGCCCGTTATGAGTACAAATCCTTCACGCTCTGGAACATCGCCGGGGCGCTGGCCTGGGGCTCGTCCGTGACGCTGCTGGGGACATGGCTGGGGCACTATGAGATCGTCGCCAACAACATAGACGTCATTGCCGTTGTCATGGTCCTTGTCTCCGTCCTGCCGTGGGTTATCCAGTTCCTGAAGCGCCGCCGCCGGAACCGCGGAGCAGCCGCCGAACCCGCGGCTGACTTCGGCGACGCCGCGGGTGATCTGCCGGCGGAAGGCATGGCACGGGAGAATAGCTGACATGACAACCGCTGACGGCCGGCCGTCCCTGCTCCTGGTGGAGGACGACGCGGCCCTGGGACCGCTGATCGCCGAACTGCTGGAAACGGACTACCGGATCCGGCTGGCCACCGATGGTCTGGACGGCCTGCACCTGGCGCTGACCCAGGCCTGGGACGTTATGGTGATCGACCGGGGCCTGCCCCTGATGGACGGGATCGCGCTGATCACGGCGCTGAGGTCCAAGGGGGTTCCGACGCCGATCCTGATCCTCACGGCCCTCGGGGCCACCGATGAAAAGGTCAGGGGCCTGGATGCGGGCGCCAATGACTACATGGCCAAACCGTTCGACGCCGGTGAACTCGCGGCCCGTCTGCGCGCCCTGACGCGCACCTTCACGCCGGAACCGGCACCCGTGAGCATCGGAGACTGGGAATTCGATCCGGCGTCGCGTTCCGTGCGCTCGATCTATGGGCAATTGGTCTCCCTCACAGCAAAGGAAGCAGAGCTGCTGTCCGCCCTGGCCTCCGAACCGGGCAGGGTATTCACGCGGGAGGAACTGCTCGGCGAGCATTTCCGGGCCGCCGACCAGCCCGGCCTGATCGACACGTACGTCCACCACCTCCGAAGGAAGATTTCCAAGGCCGTGGTCCGAACTGTCCACGGCGTCGGCTACCAGATCGGCGATGCCCCATGAATCGGATACCTCCCGTGACAGGCGAACCGGACCGTGACACACTTCGGCGGGCCTCGCTCAAAGTCGCTGTACGGACAAGCGCCGCCTGCGCGGTGCTTGTTCTTTGCCTCCTCGCCGCCGCGACCGCCTACCTGATGAACAAGCTGGCGCACCCCGATCTGCCTGGCTCCGTTGCGCACGGGGAGGCCTACACCTATCTCGATTCCAAAGACCTGATCGAAGCGATGATCATCGCAGGAGGGGCGGGAATCGTCCTGGCAGGCGTCGTCGGGTGGCTCAGCGCGCGCAGCGCCATCCTGCCGCTAGGGGAAGCGCTTGCCTTGCAGCGGCGGTTCGTCCAGGATGCCAGCCATGAACTGCGCACGCCCTTGGCCATCCTGGACGCGCGCATCCAGCTCGCCCAGCGCGACACCAACCCTGACTCCAGACCGGGCCGGGCACTGGGCAAGATCCGGGAAGATGCAGCCACCCTGACCGGGATCGTCAACGAACTCCTGCTGGCGGCCACCGGAGCCGCGCCGGATCCCGCCGCGGAACCGGTGGAGTTGGCCGACGTCGCTGGGGCCGTCAGTGAAAGCCTGCAGGAACTTGCGGCGCGGCAGGACGTCCGGCTGTCCTTCTCCGACGACGGCGGCCAGCCGCTGGCCCGCATCGACCGGAACTCATTGCGGCGGGCCGTGCTCGCCCTGGCGGACAATGCCCTGGCCCACACGGGGTCCGGCGGGAGCATCATCATCAGGACAGGAACCGAGGGCAACCAGGCGGTTGTCTGTGTGGCGGACACCGGATCCGGAATCACGGACGTCGACCAGGCCCGGATCTTTGACCGCTTCGTCAGGACTTCCGGCCCGGATGGATCCGGGAGCCAGCGCAGCTTCGGCATCGGCCTGGCACTGGTCCGTGAAATCGCCACGGCCGCTGGCGGCTCTGTCGAGGTGGACCGGACCGGACCCGAGGGTACGACGATAAAGCTCAGTCTTCCGCTGGCCCGGCGCTAAGGATCATTACGCAAAGATTCTGTGCCGTAATTTTGCTTAGGTAAGCCTAAGCTAATATCATCGTCCGAATGACCACGCACCTTGATTTCATGCGGGTGCCCTTTGCCGCCGATCTTGCGAGCTACGGGGACAGACCCGCCATCCTCACCGACACTCTGGCGCTGACCTACCGGGAGCTGGCGGAACGCGTCGACGATCTGGCCGTCCGGCTGGGCACCGAACGGCGCCTCGTCGCGCTCGCCGCAGCCAACGACGTGGAATCGCTCGTCGCCTATCTGGCGGCCCTGATGGGCGGACACCCCCTCATCCTCCTGCCCGAGGACAAGCCCGCCGCCCTGGAATCCCTCGTTGCGGCCTATGACCCCGACGTCATTGTGCGGTCCGGCAGCGGGCGCGCGGTCCTTGAAGAGCGGCGGCCGGGCACGCGGCATGAGCTGCACCCGGATCTTGCCCTCCTGCTCAGCACGTCCGGATCCACGGGCTCGCCCAAGCTCGTCCGTCTCTCGCATGCGAACCTGCAGTCCAACGCCGAGTCGATTTCCGAATACCTGAACATCGGCCCGGACGACCGGGCCGCGACGACGCTGCCCATGTCCTACTGCTACGGGCTGTCGGTGATCAACAGCCACCTGCTCCGCGGTGCGGGACTGGTTCTCACCGACCTCTCCGTCGTTGATCCGTGCTTCTGGGAGCTCTTTCGAAGCCGCGGGGCGACGGCATTCGCGGCCGTTCCGTACACCTTCGAGCTGCTGGAACGGGTGGGCTTCGCCGATATGGAGCTTCCCGACCTGCGCTACATCACCCAGGCCGGCGGCAGAATGGCGCCGGAATCGGTGCGGCGATACGCCGAGCTCGGACGCCGGAAGGACTGGGAATTTTTCGTCATGTACGGCCAGACGGAGGCTACGGCCAGGATGGCCTACCTGCCGCCGGACCTCGCAGCCACTGTCCCGGGCGCCGTCGGCGTCGCCGTGCCCGGCGGCTCCTTCCGGATCGAACCTGTGCCGGGACTGGAGCACGGCGAACTGGTCTACTCCGGCCCCAACGTCATGCTTGGCTATGCCGAGAGCCCGTCGGACCTTGCCGCCGGCCGGAGCATCACGGAGCTCCGCACCGGTGATCTGGCCCGGAAGCACCCCGCGGGCGTCTACGAAGTGGTGGGCCGCCGCAGCAGGTTCGTCAAAATCGTCGGACTGCGCGTCGATCTCGGACAGGTGGAGCGGATCCTGGCCGACCTCGGCGTGCAGGCAGCCAGCGCCGGCACGGACGACGGGCTGGTCGTCGCCGTCGAGGGCGACCACGACACGCGTCTCCTGGGCAAGGTCCTCGCCCAGGGTGTGGGGCTGCCGCGTGCGGCCCTCGAACTCCACACCGTCCAGCAGCTCCCGCGCCTGGCCACGGGCAAGCTCGACTACCAGGCTGTCCTGGCACTGTCCCGGCCCGAGCGCGAGCCCGCGGACGCGGACAAAGGCGCGGCCGCCGTCGGCCCGGGCAGCGTCCGGGAGATCTTTCGGGACGCATTGGAGGTCGCCGACATTGCCGGGGGCGATACGTTCGTCTCGCTGGGCGGAGACTCGCTGTCCTACGTGGCAGCATCGGTCAGGCTGGAACAGGCCCTGGGTCATCTTCCGCCGGACTGGCATGTGACTCCGGTCCGGGACTTGAAACCACGCGCCAGCGATGCGCCGGTCCGGAAGCGGGGGCGATTCTTTGCGCCGCTCGACACGAGCATCGTGCTGAGGGCCGTGGGGATCGTCCTGATCGTCAGTACGCACGTCGGCCTCTTCAGCTGGCAGGGAGCGGCCCATGTGCTCATGGCGGTGGCCGGGTACAACTTCGCCCGCTTCCAGCTCTCGGGGGAGCGGCTCCCGCGCCTGCGGAGGCAGCTGGCCAGTCTGGCCAGAATCGTCGTGCCCAGCATGGTGTTCATCGCTGTCGCCTATCTGGTCACCGACGACTACGCCCCGGCCAATATCCTGCTCCTGAACGCCGTCGTCGGGCCGGAGGCAGTGACAACACAGTGGCACTTCTGGTTCATCGAAATACTTGTCTACCTGATCCTGGGAATGACAGTTCTGCTCGCCGTTCCTTGGGCGGACCGCGCCGAGCGGCGCTTCCCGCTGCTCCTTCCACTGGCGCTGACCGGAGCCGGACTGCTCACCCGGTACGAGCTGCTGAACCCCGGAGTGCCGCACACGGCGCCCGCCCTCTGGCTCTTCGCCCTGGGCTGGGCCACTGCACGGTCCCGGACGGTGGCCCAACGCTGTGTGGTCTCGGGCATTGCGGCGCTCACCGTTCCGGGGTTCTTCGACAACTCGATCCGCGAATGCACGCTCCTCGCCGGGATACTGCTGCTCATCTGGCTGCCCAGCATCCCGGTGCCGAAGGGCCTCCGCCGGTTGACGGTGGTGCTGGCCAGCGCCTCCCTCTACGCGTATCTGGTCCACTGGCTGGTCTACCCGCCCCTGGCCGGGATTAGCCCGGCACTGGCCGTCGCGGCATCGCTGGCCGCGGGAGCAGCGTACTGGGCAGTGTGCACGCGGGTGCTGAACGCAGCCACCCGCCGGCGGACCCGCTCGAAGCAGCTCCGGGGGACGCCGGCCCGTCAGCCCTTGCGGCGTGGAAGGACCAGCAGTGCATCTCCCACCGGACGCTGACCGGCGGCATCCGAGGGGGAGTTGATGACCTGGCCGGCTGCGACCATGGTGGTGGAACCTCCGCCATCGAGGTTGATGGCGTCCACCATCCCCAGAGACCGGGCGACGTCGGCTGCTTCCTTAATGCTCAGCCCAAGCGATGTTGTTTGGCGTCCATCGGCCGTGACCAGGAGGGTGCGCCCCTCGGCGTCGACGCCCGCGATCGTCCGGGGGTTGCGCTTGTGGACCCAACCGTAATAGAAGCTGTTGCTGTCGCCGGAGTGAACCATGCCGTCCCGTCGGGCCGTGATGTTCTCGGCGCCGCCGGACACAAGCATCGGCCCGCCGTTGACGACGGATGTGGCCCGGCCCGTCTTCTCTGCCCTGCCGGCTTCATTGGTCAGGTTGGATTCGACGTCGAGGCGTTTTCCAGGGGTGGCCAGACTGTTGAGCTTCGCGACGTCCGCGCCGGTGGCCTGCACGGTGCGGCCGCCGGCCGGAACTGCTGTGCCCCGGGCGGCGTTGATCGCCGTCACCGTGCCGTGTTGATCCAGGACAACTTCCAGTCCCGGTCCGGACGGTGTGGAGGGCCCGAACTCGCCGCTAAAGGCGACAGTCTCGTCAGGATCCGTGCACGTGATGTCGTGCAGGGGCAGGTTGGTGGGGACGTCACCGGTACCCCCGCAGTTGCGGATCAGCCCCGGCACCCGGTTGAGTCCGTCGAGATTCAGCGTCGTGCCCTGGCCTGGGGACGAAATACGTCCGGTCCATGTCAGGCGCTGTATTGAAGATTCATTCCTCTGGCCGTCGATGACGAGTGACGGCCGGTCCCCGACAGGTTCGCTGAGCAGTTTGCCACCGACGACGGCGGTTCCGGCCGGATCGCCCGGTGCGCCGGCCTTCGGGTCCAGAACGAAGTAACCGCCGTTCACTGCGGCCAGGGCACCGTCCGCCGCCGCGAGCCGGCTTGTCGTTTCCCGGTCCTGAAGGTCCGGGCCGAAGCCGGAGGTGAGCTCTCCCTTGAACACCTTCGGGTCAAGGGTGAGGACTTCCAGCTTCCATGGACCGCGGGTTTTTCCTGTGTTCCCGGCGTCGCCGTCCCAGCCGGTGTACAGGACCGAGGCGGTGTAGCCTGCAGCCGTGATCTGGCTGATGGTTGCTGTGCCGTCGGCCTTGGACTGAAACGCTCCGGCCCGCACGCGGTATCCAAGGTCCCCGCCGGCGTCGGCGAGATGGGGAGACTGGACGTGCTCAACCCTGGTCTGGACTCCGGCGTCCCGGAGTCTTACGGCCACTGACCGGGCTGTCGCTTCATCGGACAGCGCGGAGGCTGGAGCGTCTGGATCGGGTGACGTGGACGGGATGGCGACTTCGGCGGTCCAGAACAGCGAGGCATCCGGAGCGCCGCGGGTGATGGAGGTCCGAGTCAGCCCAGGTGCCAACGTTGTGACGGTGCGAGTCTCGGTGAGATCCGGGGCGCCGAGCTCCAGTTTCCGGCCGTCCTGCTGTTCCTGCACGTGTGATGCCGGCGCTGAGGCGTCTGCAAAGGACACTCCTGTTGGGGAAAGAAACGCTGCAGGAAGGCTAAGGGCCACAGCCGCGATCGCAGCCCTGCCCAAGCGCAAAGGGGGAGTTGTCATGGTTCGAAACTACCTCTCCGTCACCGGACCAGGCCGCGCCTTTCTCGCGGTTTAGAAGGCCTTTGCCGACTGTTCACGCGGCGTTTCACGGCACCTCCGCGGGTATCATCGGAAAGATCCGTCCCTTGGAGAGTGGAGCAACAATGCAGCTCGGCGCTTTTTCCATCAGCCTCGCCGTCAAGGACATCGAGGCTTCCGCTGCCTTCTACGAGAAACTCGGTTTCAGCAGATTCGGTGGCGACATCACCCAGAACTGGGTGATCCTGAAGAACGGCGAGACTGTCATCGGACTCTTCCAAGGGATGTTTGAGAAGAACATGCTCACGTTCAACCCGGGCTGGAATCAGAACGCGGAAGCTGTAGACCCCTTCACCGATGTCCGCGAGCTCCAGTGGGAACTGAAAGCCAAGGGCACGGAATTCCTTGCCGAGGCAGACACGGGAACGTCGGGGCCGGCGAGCTTCATCGTCCTGGATCCGGACGGCAACCCGGTGCTGGTCGACCAGCACGTCTGATGTGAGTATGTGCCGGCGCAGAGGCCGGTAAAAATCCTCATTGTGGTGGCTGGGTAACTGCGCCACCATGATCCTTATGGATGCTGACACACCAAAGACGGCGGAACTGAGCCTTCCCCAGGCTTTCCTGCTCTTGGCCACGAACGACAAGGACGGCAAACCGGAAGTGCCGGTGTTTGCACTCAGGACCACCGTGGCAGGGGCAATACTGGCCGAGCTGGACCTGCTCGGTGCAATCGGGCTGGAGGGGAAGCACGTCAGGGCCACCGGCGCCGCCCCGCGAACGGACTTCCAGTACGAACTGGAACTCATCCGCGGCAAGTCACGGCCGCACACCCCCAAGCAATGGGTCGCCATGCTGGAAGGCCGCGCCGAAGTGCAGCGTGTCTACGAGGGGATGGCGTCACGGGGCATCGTGGAACATGTCGGCGCAAGACACCTGGGCCTGTTCAAGTGGACGCGGTACCCGGAGAAGGATCACGGTCCGGAGGCCGCGTTCCTGGAAAAGATCGAGGCGGCACTCAGCGGTGCGCCGGCGGAGCCTGCGAAGCCTGCATCCGTGGCGCCAGATTCCGCAGCGCCTGATGCCGGGGCACCTGAGGCCGGGCCTGACTCCATGGCATCCGATGCGAAGCCTGATGCCACGGCGTCCGTTGCCAGTGCGTCCGTTGCCAAGGCGCCCGACCCCAGGGTGCCCGATGCCAGGACCACAGCGCTGATCGCCCTCCTCCAGGCGGCCGGGTTGCTCAGGAAGCTCTTCCCGGCAGCAGATCGGAGCCGCGTCATGAAGCTGACGACGGGCTATTGGCCCTCCCTCGCCGTGGAGGACGAACTGCGACTGACCAGGCTGGCAATGGAGGAAGAGGCAACCCTTTGATCCTGCCTGAGATCGCCAGGCGGGCGTGACAGGACGGCGCCTCGGCCGACCCCTAGGCCGCGCCCGACGGGACTTTCAAGGGCTCGATCCTGCCCAGTACGAAGAGGTAGTTCACAGCGCCAAGCAGCGAAATGCATCCGATGACCGCGAGCGGCGCCACGAAGGATCCCGTTTGGTCCACCAGGACGCCGATGAGGATCGGCGTGAAGATGCCAGCCAGATTGGAGGCGAAGTTCTGTAGGCCGCCAATGGATCCCACATGCCGGGAGCTCGGGGCGACGTCCGCGGGCAGTGACCAGATCCCGGTAGCGGCGACGGTGAGGCTGGAGTAGGCGAGTGACAGCAAAGCCAGTGCCATCCACGCCTCCGGAACCACCGCCGCGAACATGATGACCGAACCGCCGATCAGGCCGCCGGCGATGGCGGTCTTGCGAACCCGGGTCACCGAGGCGCCGCGCTGCACGGCGCGGTCGGCGACGTAGCCGGCCGACCAGCCGACGATCACCGCGCAGATGCCGGGTATGGCGCCTAAGACGCCGAGTTTGAGCAGGTCGAACCCGCGCTCCGTCACGAGGTAGCTCGGGAAGAATGTGATGAAGAAGTAGATGGCGCTGTTCAGGCAAAAGAAGCCAAACATCATGCTGAGAATGGTGCGGTATTTGAACAGCGAACGCCATGGGAGCCCTGCGGCGCTCGCGTTGTCACTTGCTTCGCTCCGGGCACCCCCTTCCTGGATGTAGGCCAATTCCTCGGCATTGGCTCCCGAGTGCTCCTCGGGGTTGCGGTAGGTCTTCCACCACACTGCCGCCCAGATAAGGCCGGCCACGCCGATGATAATGAAGACCGCGTGCCACGAGGTGAACGCGACGATCAGAGTGATGATCGGAAGCGCTATGACTGCGCCCACGCGGGACCCCGAATCCCAGATGCTCGTGGCAAGGGCCCGTTCCCGGACGGGAAACCACACAGCCACCACCTTGGCTGCGGTGCTGGGTGCCGGGCTTTCACCGACACCTAGCAGGAACCGGGCGGCGAACAACGACCAAAAATTCTGCGAAACGGCGGTCATGATAGTGAAGATGGACCACCATACTGCTGCGAGCGAGAAGGATTTCCGCGGGCCGACTTTGTCGACGTACCAGCCGGCTGCCAGCTGGCAGAAGTCGTAGGCCCAGAAGAAGGCAGCGAAGATCATGCCCTGCTGCGTTGCCGAGAGCTGGAAGTCTTTGCCCATGAACGGCAACGCCACACTCAGGCTGGAGCGGTCCAGATAGTTGATGCTAAGCCCGATAAACGCGAGCCAGATGATCATCCAGCGCCTGCGGGATCTGGTGCGGAGAACCGTGGGGGAGGGCGTGGCGGTGTGCCTGCTGGCCATGGCAGTCATACGGTCTCCTTTGACGTAACGAGGCTCTGGATGAGGGGGCGCCAAGACGGGGAAACGCAAAGGGAAGCCTCCGCCCAATCCATATCGAAATCTGGCTAATCATATAGAGGTGCGAGCCAGGCCACGTCCCTGTGGTCTCCCGTTAGACACAGACTCCAAGGGCCGTGCTTTATGATTCCCACAGCGACTCCGTTCAACCAGCACAAAGAGGTAACCGCGTGCCCCCACGTCAACCGTCCGATTCGTCCAAAGGCAAGGCGGGCGTCAGCGACGTCTACGCTTCCATGCGGGCCTCCATTCTCAGGGGCGAAATCGCGCCCGGCACCCGCATCAACATCGATGCGGTTTCGCGCGAACTGGGCGTGTCGCAGACGCCGGTCCGGGAAGTTCTTCAACGGCTCGAGGGCGACAACCTGGTGGTTTACAGTCCCGGACGCGGCTACAGCACCACGCCCTTGCTGGATCTCCCTGCGTTGCGTGCCCTCTTCGAATTCCGGCTGCTGGTGGAGCCATGGGCGGCGCGGTCCGCGGCCGTGGACCGACTCGCAAACCCGGCCGCAGCCCTGGATAAAGAGCTGTCCGCCTTTCGCGGCACCATGGAAGCCGGGGGCGAGCTGCGACAGGATCTAGTCGCCCACGACACCCGCTTCCACGACTCCATCCTCGCCGCAGCCGGGAACCCGGTAGTGCGGCATGCTTTCGCTCAAACGCACTGCCACCTGCACACGTTCCGCCTATACCCGGCAGACATCGACGGCGCCATCACCGTGGCGGAGCACTCGGCCGTGCGGGACGCCATCTCGGCATGCCTGCCGGATCAGGCGGAGCGGGCCATGGCCGAGCACATCAGGAACTCCTTCTACCGGTTCTCCCAGGCTTTCGAGGGAGCCGAGGACCTCCCCCCGCTGGAAGATAGCGGGCCTCCGAGAAGGCACATCGTCGACTGAAATGAAGCCCTGGCCTGCTGGTCGGGGCTTTTTTCTTGCCCATACCCTTGATCTGGTTGGCCATTCCTATATGATTATATAAATTCATATAGGAATCGCCGCGTACGCTCGTGTAATTGACCAGAGAGAAGATAACTGTGACTTCCATCGTTTCCATCCATACCCAGGACGTACGCTTCCCCACGTCCCTCGAGCTCGATGGCTCTGACGCCGTCAACGTGGACCCCGACTACTCGGCCGCCTACGTCGTCATCCGCACAGATGGGGGCGACGAGGGCCACGGCTTCGTCTTCAGCTGCGGCCGCGGCAACGAGATCCTCACCCATGCGATCGAGGCCTACGCCAGGCTCCTGCTCGGCCGCGATATCGACGAACTCATCTACGACCTCGGCGGGGCCTCCAAACGCCTCATCCATGATTCCCAGCTGCGCTGGCTGGGCCCGGAAAAGGGCGTCACCCAGATGGCCTGCGGTGCGCTGGTCAGCGCACTCTGGGACATCCGCGCCCGGCGCGAAAACAAGCCCCTCTGGCTACTGCTCAGTGAGATGCCAGCAGAGGAGATTGTCGACGTCGTGGACTTCACCCACATTCGGGATGCCTTGAGCCCGCAGCAGGCGCTCGATATCCTGCGCGCCGGCGAGGACGGCAAGGCCGCCCGCATCGCAGCCCTCAAGGTGGACGGTTTTCCGGCGTACACAACGTCGCCCGGCTGGCTCGGCTACAGCGACGAGAAACTCGTGCGGCTCAGCAAGGAAGCGGCCGCCGACGGATTCTCCATGATCAAGCTCAAGGTGGGAGGCGACATTAACGACGACCGCCGCCGCATGGCCCTGGCGCGCCAGGCCGTCGGAGATCTGCCCATCGCCATCGACGCCAACCAGCGCTGGGAGGTCTCCGAAGCCATCGAATGGGTCAACCAGCTCGCCGAGTTCAGCCCCTACTGGATTGAAGAGCCCACCAGCACCGATGACATCCTGGGCCACGCCGAGATCCGCAACGGCGTTTCTCCCGTGCGCGTCGCCACCGGCGAGGCCGTCGCAAGCCGCATCGTCTTCAAGCAACTGCTGCAGGCCGGAGCCATCGACGTGCTCCAGCTGGACTCCACCCGCGTCGGCGGCGTGAACGAAAACATCGCCAACCTCCTGCTCGCCGCCCGCTTCAAGGTGCCGGTCTGCCCGCACGCCGGTGGGGTGGGGCTGTGCGAGCTCGTCCAGCACTTCTCCTTCTTTGACTACGCAGCCGTCAGCGGCAGCCAGGACGGGCGGATGATCGAATACGTCGACCACCTCCACGAGCACTTTGCCGAGCCGGTCCGCATCGTCAACGGCCGCTACGCCGCACCCCGGCTGCCGGGTACAGGTGCCGAAATGATCACCGCTTCCCGCTCCCGGTGGGAATTTCCGGGCGGCGCCGGCTGGCTGGAGGTCGGCGACCGCGCCGCCGTCACGGGCGGCTCACTGACGGCAACCGGCGCGGTCCGATGACGACGGCAATCTCCGAGCTCAACGCGAAAGTCGAGGCCGCCCACACGGCGTTCGAGAAGGGCCGCGCCGCGGATCCCCGGACCCGCGGGGACTGGCTCGACGCGGTGGCCGACGGTCTCGAAGCCGAAGCGGAGGCCCTGGTGGAAATCGCCGTTCAGGAGACGCACCTCGGTGAGGCGCGGTTGCGCGGCGAACTGAGGCGCACAGTCTTCCAGCTCCGCCTCCTCGCAACCGAGATCCGTGCAGGCGAGCACTTCGATGCGACCATCGACCATGCGGACGCGGCGTGGGGCATGGGCCCGCGGCCCGACCTGCGCAGGCTCAACGTGCCAATCGGCGTCGTCGGTGTATTCGGGGCATCCAACTTCCCCTTTGCCTTTAGCGTAATCGGCGGGGACAGCGCCTCGGCACTTGCCGCGGGCTGCGCCGTCGTCCACAAGGCACACGACGGACACCTGAAGCTTGCGCTGCGCACAGCCGAGGCCGTCGAGGCGGCGCTCGACGCAGCCGGGGCGCCTTCCGGGCTCTTCTCACTCGTCACCGGAAGGGCCGCGGCTGAGGCTTTGGTCGACCATGCCCTGGTGAAAGCCATTGGATTCACGGGCTCGACGGCGGGCGGTCGGGCGCTGTTCGACCGCGCCAATGCCCGCCCGGAGCCGATCCCGTTCTACGGCGAACTCGGCGGCATCAATGCGGTTTTCGTGACCGAAAAGGCCTGGGCCGCGCGGCGTGACGAGATCCTCGGCGGTTATGCCGGCTCCTTCACGATGGGAATGGGCCAGTTCTGCACCAAGCCAGGACTGCTCTTTGTGCCCGGCGGCCAGACCGACAGGGTGCGGGAGTTGCTGGGCGACGCCCTGGTGGGCTTCGTTCCTGCACGGCTGCTCAGCAACCGGCTGCACGAGGGGTTCACCGACGCTGTCCGTTCGCTGCAAAGCGCGGACGGAGTAGACGTTCTGCTCGAGGGCGACTTCGCCGAGACGCCGGCGCCCACCCTGCTCCACACGACGTCCGCCGCCGTGCGCAGCGATCCGTCGGTCCTCCGGCAGGAGATGTTCGGACCCGCCAGTGTGCTGGTGGAATACAGCGACGAATCCGAGCTCCCGGCCCTCGCTGAGCTCCTGGAAGGACAGCTCACCACCACGCTCCAGGCGGAGCCGGATGATGACGTCGCCGAGCTCGCGGCACGGCTGACCGACATCAGCGGCCGGGTGCTCTGGAACGGCTGGCCCACGGGCGTCACCGTCAGCTACGCCCAGCACCACGGCGGCCCGTACCCGGCCACGACGTCGGCCACCACCTCGGTGGGCACGGCCGCCATCCGCCGGTTCCTGCGCCCCGTGGCGTACCAGTCCTTCCCCGTGGGACGGTTGCCTGAACCCCTGCGGGACGCCAACCCGTGGAACGTGCCGCAGCGCATCGACGGGACCTGGCAGTTGCCAGCGGCTGAGCGCGCGGCTCAGAGCGAGGGGCAGGGGTGAGCGCGCCCGTGGCTCCCGTACCCTCGGTCCTCCCGGACGATGCGGATCGGGCCCTGTTGGTCGGCAGGCTCTGGGACCCCGTAACGGCCGGACCCAGGGTGGTTGCGGTGCAGGAGGGTGATGTCTTCGATCTGACCGGCCTGGCGGAAACGGTCTCCGAACTGCTGGAGCTTGCCGGTCCGGCGGCCGCAGTGCGTGCCGCGCTGACCGAGCCCCGCTGGAGCACTGACGACGTCGTCAGCGCATCCCTGGCGCAGGAACCGGACCTTCCCCACTTCCTGGCCCCGGTGGATCTGCAGGTCATCAAGGCCTGCGGTGTGACCTTCGTGGACAGCATGATCGAGCGCGTCATCGAGGAGCGCTGCGGCGGGGATGCCAGCCACGCCCTCGAGATGCGCGAGCTGGTGGGCCGTGCACTCGGCGGCAGCATAGGCTCCATCCGCCCGGGTTCGGCGGAGGCAGCCGAGGCCAAGAAAGTGCTGATCGCTGAGGGGCTGTGGTCACAGTACCTTGAGGTCGGCATCGGACCGGACCCCGAGGTCTTCACGAAAGCCCCAGTGCTCTCCTCGGTGGGGCTGGGTGCCGGAGTCGGGATTCCATCGTTCTCCACCTGGAACAACCCGGAGCCGGAACTCGTGCTCATCGTCACCTCGAAAGGTGCCGTGGTGGGCGCAACGCTCGGAAACGACGTCAATCTCCGGGACGTGGAGGGCCGGAGCGCCCTATTGCTGGGGAAGGCGAAGGACAACAACGCGTCCAGCGCGCTGGGGCCCTTGATCCGGGTGTTCGACGACAACTTCAGCCTGGAGACATTGCGCCAGGAAGAAATCCTGCTGCGTGTGGAGGGGGAGGACGGCTACGCGCTGGAGGGCCGCAACTCCGTGGCGCGAATCAGCCGGCCATTCGAGGAGTTGGTCGCGGCGACGTACGGAAGCCACCACCAGTACCCGGACGGATTCGCGCTCTTCACGGGCACCCTGTTCGCGCCGACGCAGGACCGGGAAGAGCCCGGGCAGGGCTTCACCCACCGGCCGGGCGACCTCGTGACCATCCGCAGCAGCCACCTCGGCGCGCTCGTTAACCGTGTGGGCGCGGCGGAGGAGCTGCCCCAATGGTCATACGGTCTGCGGGAACTCTTCTCCTATCTGCATGACCAGCGCAACATCCCGGAATCCACCCTCAGCGCCAGCTAACGCACACAGACCGGCCGGCAGGCAGTTTGCTGACGGCCCGGATTGGGGGAGGACGACGGCGGGGAGCTTCCCGCCGTCGTCCTTCTGCGTACCGATGAATGCCCGAAAGGAACTCTTCATGAAGTTTGCCCAGATAGGCGCCCCGGGCGCCGAACTACCCGTTCTCGTCCACGAGGGGAGGCACTACGCGCTCAGCGGCCTCACCCTGGCGATCGACGGAAACTTTCTGTCCGGGGGCGGTCCGGCGGCGGCCGCCGCAGCGCTGGCGGCGGGTACGCTCCCGGAGGTCAGCTCAACGGACGTGCGGTACGGCGCCCCGGTCGCGCGGCCGTCGGCTGTTATCTGCGTCGGCCTCAACTACGCCGCACACGCCGCGGAATCCGGTGCGGAGCCGCCCGCCCACCCGGTCATCTTCCTCAAGACCCCCAACACCGTCGGGGGTCCGGATGACGCCGTGGGCATCCCCCGCGGATCGACCCGGACCGACTGGGAAGTAGAGCTCGGGGTGGTCATCGGCCGGCGCGCCTCATATCTGGAGTCCACCGAAGCCGCCCGCGATCACATTGCAGGGTTCGTTGTGGTCGACGATCTCTCCGAGCGCGACTTCCAGCTGAACGTCTCCGGCGGCCAATGGTCCAAGGGCAAAAGCTCACCAGGGTTCTGCCCCACCGGACCGTACCTGGTCACCCCCGAGGCGGTAGACGCCGGCGACCTGCGGCTGCGCAGCTGGGTCAACGGCGAACTCCGCCAGGATTCATCCACGGCGGACATGATCTTCGACGTCGCCACCATTGTGTGGAACCTGAGCCAGTACATGGTTCTCGAGCCCGGCGATCTGATCTGCACTGGCACGCCCGAGGGGGTCGCGTTGTCCGGTCGCTTCCCGTATCTGAAGGCTGGCGATGTTGTGGAAATCGAGATCGAAGGACTGGGGCGCCAGCGCCATGAATTCGTAGCATGAACAGGGATCCAGGCATGGAGTTTGACGGTATCCGGGTCATCGTCACCGGGGGAGCCTCCGGGATAGGTGCCGCCACAACCTCGCACTTACTGAGCCGCGGGGCCAAAGTGGCGGTGCTGGACCTCAACCCGGATGCCGTGCCCGCTTCGGTGCTCGCGATCCAGTGCGACGTCGCCAATGATGCTTCCATACGTGCCGCAGTCGAGCAGGTCGCGCGGGAACTGGGTGGAATCGACGTCGTGGTCAACAACGCCGGGATAGGTGCGCAGGGCACTGTTGCGGACAACGACGACGCCGAATGGCACCGCGTTTTCGACGTCAACGTGGTCGGCGCAGTGCGTGTAAGCCGCGCAGCACTGCCCTACCTCCGGCTGTCGCCCGCCGCGGCCATCGTCAATACCTCTTCTATCGCCGCCACCGCTGGGTTGCCGGCCCGCGCACTGTATTCGGCCACCAAAGGAGCTGTGCGGGCCCTGACGATGAGTATGGCGGCGGACCACATCCACGAAGGTATCCGGGTCAACTGCGTCAATCCAGGCACCGCTGACACGCCATGGGTCGGCCGTCTGCTGGGCCAGGCCGAGGACCCGGCGGCGGAACGCGCCGCTCTGGAGGCGCGCCAGCCGCATGGACGGCTGGTCGCCCCGGACGAGATCGCAGCCGCCATTGCCTATCTTGCGAGCCCTCTTGCGGGCTCGACCACGGGAACCGAGCTAGCGGTCGACGGCGGCATGCAGGCGTTGCGCCTGCGTCCGGCCGGTTAGAAGCTACGGGCGATCCGGGGTCATGCGCACGAGCGTGGCTTCGGCCAGCGCAGACGGTTCCTCGTCGAATGCCCGGGCGAAGCGGTAGAAGGAGTTGCGGATGTGCTCGCTCATGGCGTCCTCGGCCGTGCCCGGATCCCGGGCTTCGATGGCTTCGCGAATGCCGTGGTGCTCCAACAGGGTGATTCGCCCGTCCAAATCGGCGGGGTAGAGCCGGAACATGTGCAAATGGCAGTGGGTCTGGACGTAGGCCTGCTGGACGACTTCGTTGCCGGCAGAGGCCAAGATCAGGTCATGGAAGCGTGCATCGTGAGCCACTAGGTCCTGGCGCAGGTTTGCCGTGTCATCGACGACGTGACGCTCGAGTGATGCCAGCTCGGCCCGCAGGGCTCCGGCCGGGTTTGACAGGCGTTCCACCGCGGCAGAGCGCGCCGCCCAGGGCTCAACCAGAAGCCGGAACTCGAACAGGGAGCGGAGCTCCGAAAGGCTCAGCAGCGGCGTCGTGCTGTAACCGCGGCTGGGGTAATACATCAGCAGGTTGTCGCCCTCCAGGCGCTGCAGGGCTTCTCGAACCGGGGTGTGGGACACGCCCAGCCGCCTGGAGACGGCGTCGATGTTAATGCGTGTACCCGGGGTGATGTCGCCGTCGAGTATCGACTGGCGAAGTGCCGAGTAGACCCCGCCGGCAGCGACCTTGGTCAGCGTTGTGTCGCTTGCGGTTGGTGCCGCCATTTCTTTCCTTTCGGTGGCCGAACGGGCCCTCGCGGGCGCTTGGTCGGCGATTGCGCGACAGACCTTAGTTCACAAAGCTTGACCTGGATCACATTGCATATATGATACAACATATTCCTATACGATTCTCGTCGCGAAAGCGGCTGGGGATACTCGGGACGCCGTCAGCGGCCGCTTCCGATACGCACAAACGATCACAGGAGAGTTCCCATGTTCAGAGCAACACCGAAGTTGCTTCTTGTTCCGGCTGTCGCTATGGCCCTGGCGGTGGGGGGCTGCTCATCGAACGGCGCCGCTAACGCCGGTGCCGCAACAGGAGCCGTGGCGGACAGCCATCTCACAAAGGTTCTCAAGTCGAAGACGGTCAAGATCGCCGTCAGTGCAGACTCCCCGGGATTCGGGGTAATGAATTCGTCTGGGGACCGCGAGGGTTTCGACATTGACGTCGCCAACGCGCTTGGCGCCTCGCTGGGCGCCAAGGTCGAGTTCGTTACGGCCACGAACGAAAGCCGCATCCCTTTGCTGCAGACCGATAAGGCGGATGTCGTGATTGCCACCTTCACCGCTTCGGATGCGCGTGCACAGGTAGTCGAAATGTCTGACCCGTACGCTGCCAGCTCCACGGTCTTCATGGTGCCGGCTGGAAGCCCGATCGCCAGCTACGCCGATTTGGACGGCAAATCGGTGGCCACCTCCAGGGGCAGCGTGGGCGAACAGATCCTTAAGGCCAGCTTCCCCAACGCCAAAGTGACCGGGTTCAACACAACCGCCGACTCCATTCAGGCGCTCAAGAGCGGCAAAGTGGACGCCTTGATCGAAAACAACGCCATCGTTGGCGGCCTGGTGAAAAAAGAGCCTGCCGCGTTCCAGGTGCTCAAAGGCGACCCGATCAAACCGGCACTGTTCTCGATTGGCGTTAAGCCGGGAGACCAGACGTGGCTGAACTACCTCAACAACTTCATCCGGAACTACAACATCTCCGGACAGAACGAGGCCTCGCTGCAGAAGTGGTTTGGGCTGAGCCTGCCCCCCTTCCTCGCCCACTAACAGAAGTCGGACGCGCCCTCCAGCGTGGGTGGAGGACCTGAAGTTCTCCACCCTCGCTGCCGTTCACGGACAGGACCCTTTGCACATGGCTTTATATTTTGGAGACCTTCTCCCGTACAGCTCGCTTCTTCTGGAGGGGCTTTGGACTGCGTTGTACATCACCCTCCTGGCCATGCTGGCGGGAAGCGCGCTCGGTGTTCTCGTGTACCTGGGTAAGGCCGGACCCGGAAAGCCGGTCAGCGTCCTCTGCACCTGCTACATCGAGGCCATCCGCAACACGCCTCTGCTCGTGCAGCTGTACCTGATCTACTTTGCCCTTCCCGGCCTGGGTATCAACCTCGAGCCCGTCTGGGCGGCCATTATCGGCCTCACACTGAACAATGCCGCTTATACAGCCGAAATTTACCGCGCAGGGTTCGAATCGGTGCCCCGCGGCCTGCGTGAGGCCGGGAAAGCGCTGGGCATGAAACCCGCCCAGATCGTCCGCTACATCGTGCTGTTGCCGGCCACTCGAAACGTCTTCCCCGCATTGACCAACCAGCTCATTCTGCTGTTCTTGGCCTCGTCGATTGGATCCATCATCTCGCTCCCTGAATTGACCAACGCGATCATGAGCGTCAGCAACACCACGTACCGGACCATAGAGGTGCTTGCCGTCGGCGGGCTCCTCTACCTCGGAGTATCAGCACTGATGTCGCTGGTCTCAAAGCGGGCCGAAACGACATTGTTCCGGTGGGCGGTGGGGACGCATGTTTAGGGACTTTGAGTGGCAGGACCTCGTACCCCTCGTCGAGGGGGCGTGGCTGACCATCCAGCTCTGTGCAGTGTCCGGAATACTCGGAGTCATCTTCGGCCTGATCCTCGGCATCGCCCGGACTTCCCCGAGCAGAATTGCCCGCTGGATCAGCACCATCTACATCAGCTGCGTTCGCGGAATTCCCGTCCTGGTCATCATCTTCTTCGTCTTCTTCGGGATTCCGTTGCTGTTTCCGGGTCTGGAACCGGACAAGTTTTCCTCGGCCGTGATAGCGCTGACCTGCTTTGCCGCCGCTTATGTGGCCGAAATCGTGCGAGGCAGCATCGAAGCCGTCGCCAAGGGCCAAAGTGAAGCAGCTGACGCCTTGGGCCTCGACTACTGGCGGAAACTGCGGTACGTCATCCTGCCACAGGCGGTAAAGATCATGGTTCCGCCCGGGATCGGCTTCCTCATCGGTTTGGTCAAGGACTCGTCGCTGGTCACCGTCACAGGCCTTCTTGAGCTCACCCACGCGGGCAACGTTGTCACCAACCTGACCGGTGACCCCATCAAGACATTCCTGGTTGTAGCTGCCATGTATTTCGTCATTTGCTACAGCATTTCCCTGTTGGGGCGGCTGTACGAGAAAAGGACCGGGATCCACGTCGACCCCCTCAAACTCCCAGAGCCCGCGGGCCTCTAGAACGGAATATGAAGTGATTTTTGTTGAAAACCTGCACAAAAAGTTCGGACCAAACCATGTGCTCAAGGGGGTGGATTGCCACATCCGTGAGCGGGAGGTCGTGTGCGTTATTGGCCCCTCAGGTTCCGGGAAAAGCACCTTTCTGAGGTGCATGAACGGCCTGGAATCGATCAGTTCCGGAAGCATCGTCATCAACAAACACAGGTTGGATGACGCAAGAACCAACATCAACCTGGTTCGGCAGGAGGCCGGGATGGTATTCCAGCACTTCAACCTCTTCCCACATTTGAAAGTCCTCGATAACGTCATGCTTGCCCCGCTGAAGGTCGGGAAGGTTACGAAGGAAGAAGCCCGCGCCAAGGCCGAAATGCTGCTGGCAAAGGTCGGCCTCGCAGCAAAGATGGACACCTTTCCGGGGAGTCTGTCGGGCGGACAAATGCAGAGGGTTGCCATCGCCCGGGCTCTGGCAATGGATCCGAAAATCATGCTTTTCGACGAACCGACCTCCGCCCTCGACCCCGAGATCGTCGGCGAAGTGCTGACGGTGATGAAGGACCTGGCCAACGAGGGTATGACCATGGTGGTCGTCACCCACGAAATGGGCTTCGCCCGGGAAGTAGCCGACCGCGTGCTTTTCATGGACCAGGGGCTGATCGTCGAGGAAGGCACACCGGAGCAGATCTTTTCCTCTCCACGGCACTCGAGAACTCAAGGATTCCTCAGCAAGGTTCTTTAGCGCATGCCGGCGATCATCGGACACGAATATGTCCGGTGTCATCGCCGACTTGGGTACCGACGGCGGTGGCCGTCCACGGGGTAATCCCTTCCCGTCGACGGGGGATGGCTGGGCTGCTGGCTTCGGTTATCATTCGGAGCGTTTGAGAGCAGAGAGCGCCCTTGAACGGCCCCACTGAGTGCACCATGACCTGCGACGATGCCTGCACGGAGCCACGACGCCGCCGGGCTACTATGGACCCAACCAGTCGAAATACATCCGACGACGGCCATGTACCGCGGGCAGCGACGTGCCAACAGGGACCAGCCACAGGAACCACCGGACGGACGCACCTGCACCGGCAGCGCGGAAGCGCGGAGGTGTCACTCCGCCGTCGGTCCCGATCGGCTCGCTGAAGCGAGGAAACAAAAAAGAATGAGTTGGCAGATGTCGTCCGGTGCAGCAGCGCGAAACAACGTCCAGGTGTATGGGCCGAAGGATGGCCCGGTCCTGGTGTTCGCCCACGGCTTCGGCACCGACCAGACGATGTGGCACAAAGTACTGCCCTGGTTCACCGACCGCTACCGGGTGGTGCTGCTGGACCACGTGGGGTCCGGCGGCTCCGACCAGTCGGCCTACGATTCGGACACCTATTCCAAGCTGGACGCCTACGTCGATGACCTGCTGGAAGTCTGCGCGGAACTCGGGCTGGAGCACGCCACCCTCATCGGCCACAGCGTCGGGTCCATGATGGCCGTCAGCGCCGCCGTCCGGGACGAAAGCCGCCGCTTCGGCCGTCTGGTCCTGGCCACCGCCTCGCCCAGCTACCTCGACCACCCCGAGGACGGCTACGCGGGCGGCTTCACCCGCCAGGACATCGACGACGTCTTCGAATCCCTGGACGCCAACTACGTCGTCTGGGCCGAGACAATGGCGCCGGTCTACATGAACACACCGCACGCCCCCGACCTGGACCACGAAATCCAAGGCAGCTTCGGGCGGATCAGCCCCCGGGTTGCCCGTGACTTTGCCCGGGTGGCGTTCCTGTCCGATGTCCGGCACCTGCTGGCCGAAGTCACCGTCCCCGTGCTGGTCCTGCAAAGCACCGACGACGTCGTCACACCCGACCACGTGGGAACGTACCTTCACCAGAAGCTCCCCACCAGCACGCTGGTCCGGCTTGCCGCCACCGGCCACTTCCCACAAAGCAGCGCCCCGGAGGAAACGGCCGCCGCCATCCTTGACTTCCTCAAACGGGGATGAGCCAGGTGACCCCGGCCGCCGTCGACTACGGGGAACTCTTCCACCAGGCGCCTGCCGGCTACATCGTGGCGGGCACCGACGGAACCATTCTCGCCGCGAACGCCACCATGTGCGCCTGGGCCGGTGTCCCGGCCGGCGGGCTCGTCGGAAGCCGGCTGCTGGACCTCATGCCGGCGGGCGACCGGCTCATGTACCGGACCCATGCCGGGCCGAAGCTGGAACGCGACGGCGACCTCGCTGAGCTCTCGATCGAAATTCTGGGACCTGACGGGCAACGCCGGCCGGTCCTGCTGTCGATCACCCGGACCGCGGACGGGACGGAGCCGAGGGACCTGATGATCTTTTTCGCCGCCCCCGAACGGCGGCGATACGAACGCGAGCTGGCCAGCGCGCACCGGCAGTTGGAGGACGCAGAAGCGGACCGCGCCAAACTCCTGCGGGAGGCACACCACCGGGCACTCCATGACCCTTTGACGGGACTGCCGAACCGGCGGCGGTTGGAGGAAAGCCTGCTGGCAGCCCTGGCGCGCGCGGGCGAACAGCGGCACCGTGTGGGCCTGCTCTTTTGCGATGTGAACAACTTCAAGCACGTGAACGACACCCTGGGCCATGCGGCGGGGGACCAGGTCCTGGTGCACGTGGCGCGGATGCTCTCCCGGGCCGTGCGCGACGCGGACACGGTCACGCGTTACAGCGGCGACGAGTTCGTGGTCTTGATCCCCCGGCTGGAGCACCCTGCGGAGCTGGACGCGGTGGCCGGCCGCGTCCGGAGCTGCCTGGAGGACGCCGTCACCGTCGCTGGGACCGAGCTCCAACTGGGCATGTCCGTGGGCCGGGCGGATACGGCCGTTTCAGCGGACGCCGGTACGGCCGAACACCAGGAACTGGCCAAGGCGCTGCTGATCGCGGCCGATCACGACATGTACCGGGCCAAGACGGAGATGCGGCGGTCCGCTTCCCGGTGACCTTCGGCTGAAACACGACGACGACGGCGGGAGACTCCCGCCGTCGTCGTGGTGTTGCGTGTGGGTAGTGCTAGAGGTTGACCGTCTCGAGGTTGGCTTCGCCGTTGTTCAGGCTGAGCGTGAACGTGCTGGGGCCGCTGGCGTGGACCGCGATGTTGCTCTTCGGGGTGTTGTGCCGGACCGAGAGGTCGTGGATCAGGGCGTCCAGCTCGTGGTGCATCGTGGAGCGGTCCCAGAGCTTGTGGGTGACAGAGGTGGCAGTTTCAAACGTCATTGTTCAGTGCTTCCATTCGTGAATCCGGGTGTCCGGCTGCCGCACCGATGCGGAGCCGCCGTAGGGGCCAAACCGGGAACGCTCCGGGACCGTTGGCAGCTCTGCGAGCTCACCGGTTTGGCCTCATTGCGTCCACCAGGATGGGTAAAACTGTTGCCGCCGGCCATCTGATCCGCTGCGTGCGCGGAGCGTCGGAGGGGCCAGGGGCTGCTGCGGCGGGACTCTGACGTCCCTGCCGTGCCTTTCCATAGTGCACAGCGCGGCGCGATCGGCTCAAGCTGAATTGGCATTTATTGCCCGTGAGACTCGTCACAGGCGTTGGGGGATCGCAGGCGTCCCCGCCGCCCGGTTATGGTGATGGAGCCGCGCAAGAACCCAAAGGAATCTGAAGGAGCCAGTTGTCCGCCGAAATGTCCGCTGCCCTCGCAGGGCTGGTCCTGATCGCCGTCGAGCTCATCCGGTCAGTACCCGCGCTCCTGCGCGTGCAGCGCACCGGGACCAGCGACGGCGTCAGCGGCCTGAGCCTGGGCGTTCTGGCCGGCACGGGACTCGGCTGGCTGGCGCTGGCGGTGCTGGTCCAGAGCTGGTGGGTGCTGGCGGCCAACATCCTGTGGATCGTCATCCACGCCTTCCTGTGCCGGGAGGTCGCCAGGACCGACGCCCGGAAGAACCGCGAAATTATCCTGGCCGGCACTGGCTCGGCGGTAGCCCTTGCCCTTGCAACGGTCGGAGCCCGGTTCTTTTTGCCGTTTGAGGACGCCCTGGGGCTCATGCTGGGTCTATCGACGCTTTTCTATGCCATCCCGGCGGCGTATGAAGGCCTGGCCAGCGCGTCAACCCGCGGACTGAGCCTGCTGTCCCTCGGCGTGAACACCGTGGAAGGGACCATATATTTCCTGGCCGGAACCGCCGTGCTCAGGATCGCCGAGGCGGGGGACCCTGTGTTCGGCTTCGCCTTCTTCGGGGCAGTCAGCATCGCCTCCAACGGCGTGCGGTTCGTGCGCGTCGCCTACCGGCGGATCAAGCGCCTCGACCTGGTCCTGCCACCGGCGGCCGCGCCGGTCGTCGAGTCCCGGCCGTAGCGCCGCGGACGGACGGGAGCACGACGGCGGGAGGCCCCTGCCGTCGTGCACTTGGATGGTGGGACTGCCCGTCGCTGTCGCCTCACGGTGACCGCAGGTCATCGAGCAACTGTTGCACGTGGTCCGGCTGTTCGATGTTCGCGAAGTGGCCGCAGCGGGGGATCGTCACCATCCGGACGTGCGGGACCACATCGGCCAGCCGGGCCAGATCGGACGGAGGCGTGAACACGTCGCTGTCCCCGCGGGTCGCCAGCACCGGACAGAGGATCCCGCGCCACGGAGCAAAATCGTAGTGCGCCGCGGCCTCGGCAGCAGCGCAGAAGCCTGCGGGCCGGGCATTGCGGCCAAGGCCGCGGATCACGCTTTTGGAAAGGGCTGCGGGGTTCGCGAAGAACGGGGACAACAGCAGTCCCATCGCAGGTGTGGCACGGACTGCGCGGACCAGCGCCGACCCTGCCGGGCCGAGGGCCGTCACGGAACGCATGAGCAGCAGCATGCCGGCGAACGCCGGGAATCCGGACAGGCCGCGCAGTGGCCGACGGGCTGCTTCGGCCACGCCGAAGGTCGTAGCAGAGATGGCGGCTACGCTGGCGGTCCGCTCCGGCGACGTCGCGGCAATGTGCAACGCCAGGAACCCTCCCATGGAGTGGCCCACCAGGTTCCATCGCAGGTAACCGAGCGAGTTCAGTACGTCGGTGACAGCGCGGGCCATCGCCTCGATGCTGAATTGTTCGAGCCGCGCGCCCTTCGTGGATTCGCCCCAGCCCGGCAGATCGATCAGCACCCGCGCCCGGGTCTGTGCGCCGGAAAGCAGCGGGACGAAGTCAGTCCAGGATCCCGCGGCGCCGTGAAGGTAGACATCCGCTGTTCCGGACGTGGGAGGCGGGCCCTCGATGCCCTTCTGGACACGCACCGTGCAGGGGCCCATTTCCGTGGGAAAGACATACCGGCACAGCGTGGCCGCTTCCTTGGCAGCGGTGTTCTCCTGAACACTCATGGTCACCTCCTGTCGTGGTCTCAGAAGGTGATTCGGAGCCGCAGGCGTTCCGGACCGCCGTACGGGCGCGTCGCCGTCGGACCCGCCGGACCGGCCGGGCGGATCCGGGCTCAGCGACGGCGCCATGTCGGCCACAACCGCGGAACGACGGTGTGCTTGCGGCTCAAGCCCCGGGCGGGCGAGGGAGTGACCGGCACCGGACCGCCGGGCTCCGGGCCAGCGGCGGCCCGTCCGTAGCGGGCGGCCAGCGGCGCGGCGCTGATGCCGTGGGCCAGGACGCTGAGCAGGACGGTGGCGGTGATGACGCCCACCGCTTCGTCTGACACTGGCCCGAGGGTTTCCAGCGCCAGCAGTGCGAACACGAGCGAAGCCAGGCCGCGCGGACCGAACCACCCCACGAAAAGGATGGTCTTGCGGTCGAGGCCGGCACCCATCGAGGCGAGGGCCACCGGCAGCATGCGCACCACCGTGAGGCTGAGCACCGCATAGACCAGAGTCAGGGGGACAAAGTTCGCCAGCATGGTCGGAACGGAGATGGCTCCGAAAGCGAGCCACACCAGCAGGGAGGCCAGTCCGCCCATCTGCTCGACGAAGACCAGTTCCGCCGGTCCCCGCTGGCCGGCGCACGTACCGAACGCCAGGCCGGCGCAGAACGCTGCGACGAACCCGTTGCCGCCCACCGCGAGGGCGGCGGTGTAAGCGAGCAGGCTCAGGGCAAGGACTCCGATGCCGACAAAGTCCTCGGCGGCGGCCCCGTGCCGGCGGGCCAGCTGAAGCAGCCACCCGCCCAGGGCTCCGGCTGCTGCGCCGACGCCGGCGCCGACGAGCAGCGCGACGGCGGCGCTGCCGGGAGCGGCGGCGCTCTCCAGTCCTGCTGCGGCGGCCGCGCCGGCGATGGCGACCATAACCACCGGGGTGGCGATGCCGTCGTTGAGGCCGCTCTCCACCGTGATCAGCTGGCGGATTCGTGACGGCACCGCCGGGTTCGTGACTACGGGGATCCCGAGGGCGGCGTCGGTGGGCGCCAGTGCGGCGCCGACGAGGAGGGCCAGCCACAGCCCGAACTGGGGGAAGAACCAGAAGGCCAGGGCCCACCCGAACACTATTGTCAGCGGCAGGCCGACCCCCAGCAGCCGCACGTAACGGCCCACGTCACGGCGCAGCTGCTGGAGGGGCAGGCGGGCGGCGTCGGAGAAAAGCACCCATACCAGGGTGACCTCGACCACTGGGGTGACGGCCTCCGGGGGCGAGGCGCCATCGACCATCCCGGACCAGGCCATGGCCGCGCCGACAGCGGTGAACACCACGGGAGCGGTCAGGTCCGCCTGCTGAAGCCGTGCGGAAACCAGTGCCCACACGAACAGCGTGGCGGTGATGAGGACTAGGGCCGTCAGCTCCATGTCGGATCTGTGCCTCCGTAGTGAACGAGGTTGAGGGCGTTCTTGCGGTGGCGGGGCCGCACGGCGTCGATCTTTCCGCCGCTGCTTGTTTTGGCGTGCTTGACGTTGCGCCGGAGCCTGATGACTTCTTCAAGCAATGCGCGCAGTTCTTCGATCTCCGCGCTGGACACGAGTTTTACTCCTGCGGGTCGTCCTTCGTTCCAGTCCGGGCGTGCCGGAACTGGCCATGCTCAATTTTAGGCGGGGTGGACCTGCCGGGGCCCGTGTCCAAAGTCCCTTGGGGCGGCGCAGGCCTTCGGGTGAGAACCCCGAATACTCTCCTCAGAGGGGCTGAGCCGCCGACTGGGATCGTCTAGTTGTTGAGCTCACGGTGGAGCCGGGTCCGGGCACTGTTTTCGACCAGCGTCGGGATGTAGATTCTGATCCGCCCTGTGTCTAAAGAGTCGTATTCCTCGGCTACTATCCCTTCAATCCGGTGCCGGGGCGCCTCGGGGAAGCGGGAGGCGAGGCGCTCGGCAACCTTACGGATGGTCGGTTCCCTCTCGGCATCGCTCATTTGTTCAGTGTGATTCAAGTCGATTCCGGCGTCAATCAAATGAGCGCCGGCGGAATCGGCCCTGAGACCGTGAAACGCTACGGCAGCCGCGACGGCCGCAGCAGGCTGGGCGTGCCGGCGCGAGCAGGGTCGAGCTCCACCGGGCTGACCAGCACGGCCGGGCCGCGGTGCAGCGGGCCGTCCGAAAGCGGCTGGCAGCGCACGCCTCCCCGTCCGCGCATGGCCGCGTGCGCTCCGGGGGCAAGCATCTGGTCCATCCAGGCACACGGGTGGGCCGGCCGCCCCGCCCGGAGCCGCACCAGATCCCCGCCCGACTCCAGGGCGAAGTCGTGACCCAACAGGGGAGCCAATGGTGCGCCCCGGAGAACCACATTGCGCCGGGTCAGGAGCGGGTCAAAGGGCCCGACGCCGAGCTCCGCGGCCATCGCCTCGAGGGCTTCGACCGCGATCAGGGTGACGGCCGCATCCATGTGCGCCGCCTTGCTGAAAAACCGGTCGCCGACGATCCCCTTGCCGGCCACCAGCTCCGCCCGGTCCGCATCCGTCGTCGGGACGTCCGCTGCGCCCTCGCGGGCGCGGCCGAAGTACGCGTGCGCGGGCGACACGAGGAGATGCAGAATCTCGACGTCGTACCTGTAGCTTGCCGTCATGTCCTCAAACTATCCTCCCGGGCAGCGGACGGCACCTTGGCGCGGGACCGCACTTCCGGGCAGAGGGCCGCCAAGGCGCAATCGGTGAGGCGTACCCTGAGCCTATGGACTCCGAGGTCCGGAATCTGCGGCTCACCACAGGCATCACGGTGCCGTGCCTCGTCCAGGGCAGCGCAGATGCGCGGCCACTGTTGCTCTTGCATGCATGGGGCGAATCCCGCCGAAGCTTCGACCGCCTTGTGCCGCGGCTGACTGGCTTCAGGGTCTATGCGCCCGACCTTCGGGGCCAGGGCGACGCCGACAAACCGGCGGACGGGTATTCGCTGGCGGAACAGGCCGCGGATGCCGCCGCAATCCTGGATGCCCTCAACGTGCAGAGGGCCTTCGTTCTGGGCTCCTCCAGTGGCGGCTACGTGGCCCAGCAGCTGGCTGTCGGGCACCCGGAGCGCGTCGCGGCGCTTGTACTGGTGGGCTCTCCCTTGAGCCTGCGGGCCCGGCCCGCTTTCACGGAAGAGGTCGATCGCCTCACGGACCCCATCGACGAGGACTGGGTGCGGAATTCGCTGTCCTGGTTTCCCTTGCTGCATGCAGTGCCGAGGTGGTTCATCGAGGACCGGGTGCAGGACGGTGTCAGGATGCCGGCGCACGCGTGGAGGCGCATTCTGGAAGGCCTGTTCGCCGCCACACCGCCCACCGAGTCCGGAACGATTCATGCCCCCACGCTGATCCTGTGGGGAGCCCACGACGGCGTGCTGCCGCGGCGGCACCAGGAGGCCCTGGCGGCACGAATAGCGGGCGCCGAGTTGAAGGTCTATCCCGCCGTCGCGCACCTGGTTCTCTGGGAGTGCCCTGAGCAGGTGGCTGAGGATGCGACGAAATTCTTGAGCTCCGTCGACTGAGGCCGGCAGGAGCTCTTGCGCAATGCGTTAGCGTACACTAACGTATTATCTGTGCTGGATGCCCTGGAGATCGCCGCGGAGCCGAACCGCCGTCGGCTGCTGCATCTTCTGGCACGCAGCGAACAGTCGGTGGGGGAGCTGGCCGCCCACTTCACGGTCAGCCGCTCCGCTGTCTCCCAGCACCTGCTGTTGCTGGAGCAGGCAGGCCTGGTGACTGCGCGCAAGGAGGGACGGAACAGGTACTACCGCCTCGACCCCGTGGGCATGGGCAGGCTTCGGGATCTCGTCGAGCAGTTCTGGACCAACGAACTTGACCTGCTGGCGTCCGACGCCGAAGCACTGGCCCGCCAGCGTCCCGGACCCCCGCAACACCACCGGACCCAGCCGGATACTTCCCCTCAAGATAAGGACCCTTAACATGAGCTTCGATAAGACAATCCACCTGCCCGTCGGTGCCGACGAGGCGTTCGCGCTCATCACGGAGCCGGAACGCCTGCGCCGATGGCAGGCCGTGGCGGCCCGGGTGGACCTGCGGATCGGCGGCGAATACCGCTGGACGGTCACCCCCGGCCACCACGCCGCCGGCACGTTCCAGGAGATCGAGCCGGGCAAGCGCATCGTCTTCACCTGGGGCTGGGAATCCGGGATGGACCTGGCGCCCGGCGCGTCCACCGTGACGATCACCCTGGAGCCCGAAGCCGACGGCACCTCGTTGCGCCTGGTGCACGAGGGACTCACGCCCGAACAGGCCGCTGCCCATGCCGAGGGCTGGAACCACTATCTGGACCGCCTGCTGGCCGAAACGTCATCCGCGACCGGCGCTGGGCCGGACGAGTGGTCCGCGGCTCCGGATCCGATCGATCACTTCAGTGCCGCCGATGCCTCCCTCGCCGTGCTCCTGGGCGTGCTGCGCAAGCTCACCCCGGAAGACCGGGAGAAAGCCACTCCCTGCGAGGAGTTCACCGCCCACGAACTGCTCGGGCACCTGGCCGGGTCGCTCAAGCAGATCGGCGGCGCGCTTGGCGCTGATGTGGCGGACGACGCCGAAGCAGCCCCCGAGGTGCGCATCGCCGGACTCGCACAGCCCACCCTTGAAGCGTTCACCCGCCGCGGCATCGAAGGCACCATCGACATGGGCTTCGCGGAACTTCCCGCCACCGTGGTGGCCGGCATCCTCAACCTGGAACTGCTGGTGCATGCCTGGGACTTCGCGACGGCCGCCGGCCAGGAACTCGTGGTCTCCGACGTCGTCACCGACTACGTCGAGAGCCTCGCCCAGGTGACCATCTCCGATCAGGTCCGCGCCAGCGGGAGCTTCGCGGCCGCGGCCCCGGTGACCGAGACGGCCGGCAGCCTGGAGCGACTGATCGCGTTCACCGGCCGGTCCGTCACCGCCTGAGATTCTTCCCGACCGCACCGACCAAGCACTCCGCGTTTCTCCCGGCGGCGCCACGGCGCCGAGCCAGCGTGAGGTCGCCGGATACAGCATCCTCGAGGCGGAGAACCTCGAGGGTGATTGCCGCCGCTGCCCCACAGCGGCGGTAATCACCCCAACCTCACAGAAGCCGGACCCCCATGCCCACCCTTGACCCGAGCCGCACCTTCAACCTGAAAATCAAGGGGTTCGCGCCGTCGGCCCGGCTTGCGTGGGGGTGACTCGCTTGGAACCCGCGTCTACAGCCTCACCGAGACCAACGACGGGCAGACCCGCTTCGAGATGGTCGAACGCATCGGCGGACCGGTGTTCCCGCTCTTCGCGAAAAAGATCCCCTCTTTCGATGCCAGCTTCGCCCAGTTCACCGCTGACCTGAAATCCACAGCCGAACGGGCCCGCTGACCGCACTGGCGGTGTTGCGGGCGGCTTCCTCCTATGGCGCAAACCACGCGTCCGGGCGCAAAATGCGAGACATCAACGGAGAGGAACGTGAGGACTGTGGAATCTGCAAACGAGAAGGTAGTCAAACGGCTGATCGGGTGCATCAATGACCGTCGGGTAGAGCTCATGGATGAGCTGTTCCACGACGACGCGGTGATGAACTGGCCGCAATCCGGAGAACTGGTCCGCGGCGCCGAGAACCGGCGGGGCATCTACAACGCGTTCCCGCAACTGCCGACCATCACGCCCCGCAGGCTGGTCAGCGGCGGGGACCTGGTGGTCCTCGAGGCGTCACTGGACTACGAGGGTCCGACGTATGAAACGGTCTTTATCTTCGAATTCCGGGACGGCAAGATTGCCACGGAGACTGCGTACTGGAGTGAAGCCTTCGAGGCGCCGGCCTGGCGCGCCCAGTGGGTGGAAAAGACCTAGCGAGGAGATCAGGGCCGGATGACATCGTCATGCATGAGACTGCGGGTGCAATGATGGTCGCCATGAATATCGTCGAGTTCCTGGAAGCGCGCATCGCGGAGGAAGAAGCAGCCATCCGGGATGGCATATTCGTTCTCGGTACGTCCGATCTCCCGGAAGACGGAAGCGACGGCAAGGGTTCCCTGGGCGAGCGGATGGAGGAGGAGTGCGCACAGAAGCGGGCCATCATCGCCAGCTGGAAACAAGCTGCCGCGGAGGAGGGAATCGAGGATCCCGCGGACGCTGAAGGGACGGTTGCCGTTGCCCGCCGGGCCATGCTGACCATATTGGCCGGGTCCTATCGGGAGCACCCGGACTACGATCCGGGTTGGTCGCCGGATCTGCCCACAGACGTGCCGGCTGAATAACCCGCTGCGACGCTGTCAGGGTATGACCCGAATGACCCGCCGGACTCGTCAGGTGGTGCGGGCCCGGGTGGCCGTCCGGAACTTCGATATCGGCCCGGTCGTTCCAAGGGCATGATCAGGCGCTTCGGTATTCCGGCTGCCGTCCTGCTGGCCGCCATGGCAGTCGCCGTCGGGCTGTATCTGTTCCAGCCGTGGCGGATCTTCACGAGTTCAACCGTGAGCGAGGACGTGCCGTCCGCTGCCCCGCAGACCAGCCAGCCCGCGGGACCCTCCGGCAAGCCCACGTCGACCGCCCCGCGTGAACTCGCCACGGGCAAATTGATCAGCCATGAACATTCCAGCTCGGGATCCGCGAAAATCCTCGAACTTCCCGATGGGAGCCGCGTCCTGAGGCTCGAAGGTCTCGATACCTCCGACGGTCCGGACCTCCGGGTGTGGCTCAGCGACGCCCCGGTGATCGAAGGACCGGCCGGGTGGTACCTCTTCGATGACGGGGCGCACCTCGATCTGGGTGCGCTCAAAGCTAACAAAGGCGATCAGAACTATCAGATCCCGCCCGGAGCGAACCTGGCCGACTACAGCTCCGTCAGTATCTGGTGCGCGCGATTCGCGGTCTCCTTTGCCGCCGCCGAGCTGACGGGCTAGGCCTACCGGACGGGGCTACTCGGCGGACGGCCGCTTGCGCTGCAGTTTCGTCGCCGCCCGCTGTCCCTTTGCCGCGAGGCGCCGCTGCTTCGATCCCCGGGTGGGTTTGGTCGCACGGCGGCGGGCAGCTTCGGGAGCGAGGCCCTCCGCCACAAGGTCGGCAAGCTTGGCCAGGGCCATCTCGCGATTGCGCAGCTGAGAGCGCCGTTCGGACGCAGTCACTGTGATCACCCCGGCGACGAGGCGCCGTCCGAGCCGTGTCGCCAGCAGCAGCCGTTGCTCGTCCGAAAGCGCCGCTGAGGCGGCGATGTTCCACGAGAGTTCGACGCGGCTGTCCGACGTGTTGACGTGTTGGCCGCCGGGCCCGGACGAGCGCGAGAACCGCCAGCCGAGTTCCGACGCGGGAATCGTGAGCGCGGGTGACACCTCCAGATCCATGGAACTAGCGTTGCACGATATTGGTCGGTTCACCGCCGGGCGCCAGCCGCAACCTGCCCACCCGCTCAGCCAGGATCCGCCGCGCCTCCCCGGGAAGGCCCTCGTCGCTGATGAGCTCGTCCGCCTCCTCCAGGCCGGCGATGGTGCTGATGCCGAAGGTGCCCCACTTCGTGTGGTCGGCCAGGACCACCACCCGGCGGGCCGCAGCCACGAAGGCCCGATCCGTCTCGGCTTCCAACACGTTGGGCGTCGTAAAACCAGCGTCGGCATCCACGCCGTGGACGCCCAGGAACAGCACGTCCAGGTGCAGCTGTTTGAGGGCCGACGTGGCCAGCGGCCCCACCAGTGCGTCCGAGGGCGTGCGCTCACCGCCCGTCAGGATCACCGTGGACGGGGACGAACTCTGGTGGAAGACGTCGGCCACGCGCACCGAGTTGGTCACCACGGTGATCCGGGGGCCGGCGGACAGCAGCTGCGCCAGCGCCCACGTGGTGGTGCCAGCGCTGAGGCCCACCGCCATACCCTCGCGCACCTGGGCCGCGGCCTCATGCGCGATCGCCATCTTTTCTTCCTGCAGCTGAGTCGCCTTCAACTCGAAGCCGGGCTCGTGGGTACTGACCGCGCCGGGCAGCTTTGCCCCGCCGTGGATCTTCTCCACGGCCCCCGCCGCGTCCAGGGCATCGATGTCCCGCCGGACGGTCATGAGGGACACGCCCAGCACCCGGGCGAGGTCCGCGACGCGGACGATCCGCTCGCGCTGGACCTCCGCGATGATGGCGGAGTGGCGTGCTGCGGCGAGCATTCTGCGTCCTTCGTGGGGTGCCGGCGGGGATTCGGGGGAGCGGGAAGCAATGACTGCCCGGGCTTCCTGCTACATATCCTAGTGTCCGGACCCGCGAAGCGCACACACTTCTTGCTTCATTTTGTGCTCTATTGTTTGAAAATGTTTTCTCGTGTACAACTGAACCCATGACGCGAACCACCATGACCCGCCTGGCCGACGGCCGGGAGATCCTCTATTTTGACGACGCCGGGTCCGCCGGGCGGCCCGCCGCCTCCCTCGTGGACCACCGCGAGCTGCCCGCCCGCCCGGAACCAGGCCAGCTGCGCTTCGATGCGCTCAGCGGCGAATGGGTGGCCGTCGCCGCTCACCGGCAGTCACGCACGCATCTGCCGCCGGCGGACCAGTGCCCCATCTGCCCGACGACGCCGGCCAACCGGACCGAGATTCCGGCGCCGGACTACGACGTCGCCGTCTTTGAGAACCGCTTCCCTTCCCTGGGCCCGGCCACGCACGATGTCCCGCCGGAGCCGGGCTGGGGGACCGCCGCGCCCGCCGTCGGCCGCTGCGAGGTGGTGGCCTTCACCCCGCGGCACACCGGGTCCTTCGCCGAGCTGGGCTGGCAGCGCACCCGCACGGTGATCGACGCCTGGGCCCACCGCACGGAGGCGCTCAGCGCGCTGCCCGGCATCCAGCAGGTCTTCCCGTTCGAAAATCGCGGCGCCGAAATCGGCGTCACCCTGCACCACCCGCACGGGCAGATCTACGCCTACCCCTACGTCACGCCCCGCGCCGCGGTCCTGGCCGCCGCGGCCGGCGAATACTCCGCCACGTCCGACGGCGGGGAGACGCTCACGTCCTCCCTGCTGCGGGCCGAACGCAATGACGGCAGCCGCATGGTGCTCGAGGGCGAACACTTCAGCGCCTACGTTCCCTTCGCGGCGCGGTGGCCGCTCGAGGTTCATCTGGTCCCGCACCGCCAGGTACCGGATCTCGCCGCCCTGAACGGCGCAGAACGCGACGAGTTGGCCGGGCTGTACCCGGAACTCTTGAAGCGTTTCGACGCCCTCTACCCGACGCCGACCCCGTACATCGCGGCCTGGCACCAGGCCCCGCTGGAGCCTGCCCTGCGCCGGGACGGCCATCTGCACCTGCAGCTGACCTCGCCCCGACGCGCCGCGGACAAGCTCAAGTACCTGGCCGGCTCCGAGGCCGCCATGGGAGCCTTCATTAACGACACCACCCCGGAATCCGTCGCCGCCCGGCTGCGGGAGGTGGCCAGTGAAGCGCCAGCCGGCGCGGCCACGCTCACCACCCTGACCCCGGAAGGCGCCCCCGCATGAACACCACCACATGCATGGACGCCGGGACCGGCGCCCTGGCAGGCCGGTTCGAGGCCACGTTCGGCACAGCCCCGCACGGCGTCTGGGCCGCCCCCGGCCGGGTGAACCTGATCGGCGAGCACACCGACTACAACGAGGGCTTCGTCCTGCCCTTCGCGATCGACAAGCGGGCCAGGACCGCCGTCCGCCTTCGCGGCGACAGCAGCATCCGCCTGCTGTCCACCTTTGGCGGCCAGGGGCTCGTCGAGGCCGACGACGCCGCCCTGGCGCCGGGCGCCGTCGAAGGCTGGGCCAAGTATCCGCTGGGGGTGGTGTGGGCCCTGCAGCAGCGTGGCATCGACGTCCCCGGTTTCGACCTCCTCCTCGATTCCGACGTCCCGCTCGGGGCGGGGTTGTCCTCCTCGCACGCGATCGAGTGCGCCGTCGTCACGGCCCTGAACGAGCTCACCGGCGCCGGGCTCACCGCGGAGGAAATGGTCATGCTCACCCACCATGCCGAAAACGCCTTCGTCGGTGCGCCCACCGGCATCATGGACCAGTCGGCGTCGCTGCGTGGCGCCAGCGGGCATGCGGTGTTCCTCGACTGCCGCGACCAGTCCGTGGAGCTCGTCCCGTTCCGGGCGCAGGACGCCGGGCTCGTCCTGCTGGTGGTCGACACGAAGGTGGCGCATTCCCACGCCGACGGCGGTTACGCCTCCCGCCGCGCGTCCTGCGAGCTTGGCGCCGAGGTCCTGGGCGTCAAAGCACTGAGGGACGTCGCCGTCGCCGACCTCGAGGAGGCCAGCGGCCTGCTCGATCCGGTCACGTTCCGGCGGGTCCGGCACGTCGTCACCGAAAACGCCCGCGTGCTGCAGGCTGTGGACACCCTCCGGTCCCACGGCCCAGCCCGCATCGGCCACCTCCTCGATGACAGCCACGCCTCCATGCGGGACGACTTCGAGATCTCCTGCCCGGAGCTCGACCTTGCCGTGGACACGGCCCGCGGCCACGGCGCCATCGGTGCACGCATGACCGGCGGCGGCTTCGGCGGCTCGGCGATTGCCCTCACGCCGGTGCGGTACGAGCGGCAGGTCCGCGACGCTGTCGTGCGTGCCTTCGCGGAAGCCGGGTTCACCGCTCCGGACATCTTCACTGTCACGCCGGCCGCCGGGGCGGAGCGCCTGTCCTGACGTCGGCTGCTCCCCACCCGCCCCCTCGCCTCGCAAGCTCGGCCAGGGAACCCTGCCGGCGTGGGCCCAAGCGGCCCCCTCGCCTCGCAGGCTCGGCCAGGGAACCCTGCCGGCGTGGGCCCAAGCGGCCCTTTAGACCCCTCAACAGGGCCGTTATGGAGCAGTCGATGGGGTTTAAGCGGGACAGCCGCAGGACTGCCGGATCCGCAGTTCGGTGGGGAACGTGCGGTGCTCCGCCGGTTCGCCGCGGCGCGCGCCGAGGAGTGCGCCGACGGCGGCTTCCGCCATCACCCGGACCGGCTGCTCCACGGTCGTCAGGGCGGGCCAGCTGTATTCGGCCTCGGCAGAGCCGTCGAAGGAAGTCAGTGCAATGTCGCCCGGCACGCTCAGTCCGGCCTCATGGATGGCGCGCAGGATGCCGATCGCCTGCATGTCCGAACTGGCAAAGATGGCCGTGGGCCGGTCCGCCGAGGCAAGCAGCCTGCGGCCGACGGCGTACCCGCCCTCCCGGCTGAACGGCCCGCGGACAATGGGCCCCTCCGGCAGCCCTGCCGCCGCAAGCGCCTGCAGCCAGCCCTCTTCACGGAGATCGTAATCGTGGCCCGTGTTGGTGCCCATGGCGAGGGCGATGCTGGTGTGCCCGTGCCCGATCAGGTGATCCACCGCCATCCCCGCCCCGGCTGCCAGGTCCACGCCCACACTGTTGAATCCGGGTGACTTGCCGCCATGGTTCAGGAGCACTGCGGGAATCTCCGCCGATTCGAGGGCCGCGAGGTCGGGTTCGAACAGCACGCTGGCGAGCACCACCCCGTCCACCTGGCGCGAGGCGAGGTTGCGGATGTTCCGGCGCTCCTTGGAGAGGTTGCCGTCCGAGTTGGTCAGCAGCAGGGCGTAGCCGAGCTCGGCCGCGGCGTCCTCGACGGCGTGGGCCAGCAGCGAAAAGAACGGGTTGGTGTTGTCCGGGATGACCAGGCCGATGGTCTCACTGGAGCCCAGCTTGAGCGCGCGGGCGGCCGCGTTGGGCCGGTAGCCCAGAATGCGGATGGCATCCTGGACCTTCGCCTCGGTGGCCGGGGCCACCTTCTTCGGGCCGCCGTTGACGACATAGCTGACGACGGCGGTGCTCACCCCGGCGTAGCGGGCGACGTCCTTGCGGGTCACCGGGCCGCGGGGGGTGTGTACTGCCGAGGTCGTCATGGCTTCCATGCTAGCCACAGGGCCGATCGCTCACGGGACGCCTCTCGAGATGGACATTTCAGACAGTGTCCCATGGCTATCTACTCGAGTCAATGATTACTGGCCGGTACGAGATTACCGCAGGAACAGCAGGGTAATTTCCTTGCCTGCTCGAATCTACTCGTGTAGATTCGAGTCCAGCTGTTACCCACATCACACCATCAGGAAGAGTCAACGATGACTACCATCACCAAACTTCCGGATCCCGTGGCTGGCGGATCCAAGCCCCAGCACCGCGGGAAAACCCTCCTCCGGGCCGGTCGCGGACGCCGCCTCGGAGACCTGAAGATTGCCCTGCTGTTCATCGCCCCGGCGATGATCGGGTTCATCTTTTTTTATGTCGTCCCGACCATCCGCGGCGTGTACCTGAGCTTCACGGAGTACAACATCCTCGGAGATCCGGAATGGGTGGGGCTGGACAACTACACGGCGATCGCCAAGGACCCGCTCTTCTGGAACTCCCTGGCCGTCACGGGCCAGTACGTCCTCATCAACATCGCCCTCCAGACGGCACTCGCCCTGGGCCTCGCCCTCCTGATGCACCGGATCGCGAAATCCACGCTCATCCGCGGCGCCCTGCTCCTGCCCTACCTGATGTCGAACGTCATCGCGGCTCTGCTCTGGTTCTGGATGCTCGACTACCAGATCGGTGTGGTCAACCAGTTCATCGAGTGGGCAGGTCTGCCCCGCGTGGCGTTCTTCGGCAGCGAGGAGTGGGCCATCCCCACCCAGGCCCTGATTAACACCTGGCGCCACATGGGCTACACCGCGCTGCTGATCTTCGCCGGCCTGCAGGCCATTCCGGGTCACCTCTACGAAGTGGCCAAGCTGGACGGGGCCTCACCGTTCCAGACCTTCCGCAAGATCACCATCCCGCTCCTGCGCCCCGTCCTGGTCCTGGTCCTCGTCGTGACAGTAATCGGCTCATTCCAGGTCTTCGACACGGTTGCCGTCACCACCCAGGGCGGACCGGTCAACGCCACCCGCGTCATCCAGTACTACATCTACCAGCGCGCCTTCACCGAGTCGGACTTCGGATACGGATCCGCCATCGCCGTCATTCTCTTCCTCATCCTCGCTCTCGTGGCCTTCATCCAGATGAAGTTCCTCAAGGGCAACGAGTCGGACCTGGACTAAGGAGTCCCGCATGACCACCACCACCAGCCGCGCACCGCTGCCGGCCCCAGCCCGCCGCCGTCGTCCGTTCAACCCCCGCCGCGCGGGTGCATGGGCCCTCCTGGTCCTGGCCATCGCCGTCTCCGTCCTCCCGTTCCTCTGGGTGCTGCGCACGGCACTGTCCACCAACGGGTCCCTGGCTGCCCAGTCAGCCAGCCTGCTTCCCGCGGACTTCACTTTCGGCGCCTTTATGCGGGTGTTCGGGCTGCAGAGCCCGGAGGATGCCATCGCCGAGGGCGGTTCGGGGGCCGCGATCGACTTCTGGCTCTACCTGCGGAACTCCCTTATCTTCTCCTCCATCACCACCGCCGGGGCGGTGTTCTTCAGCGCGCTGGCTGCCTACGCCTTCGCCCGGCTGCGCTGGAGGGGCCGGAACTTTGTGTTCAGCCTGTTCCTGGGCACCATGCTGGTCCCGCCGATCTTCACGGCCCTGCCCAACTTCCTGCTGATCAAGAACCTGGACCTGCTCAACACGATGCTCGGCATGGTCCTTCCCTATGTCTTTATGACGCCGTTCGCCATCTTCTTCCTGCGCCAGTTCTTCCTGAACATGTCCCGCGAGGTCGAAGAGGCCGCCATGCTCGACGGCGCCAAGCACCTGCGCATCTTCTTCCAGATTGTCCTCCCCAACGCCGCAGCGCCCATCGCCACACTGGCACTGCTCACCTTCATCGGCCAGTGGAACGAATATTTCTGGCCGCTGCTCGTCGGATCCCAGGAGGACGTCCGCGTCCTGCAGGTAGGCCTCGGCGTCTTCAAATCGCAGTCCCCGCAGGGCGCCCCGGACTGGTCAGGCCTCATGGCCGCAACCCTGGTGTCGGCACTGCCCGTCCTCATCCTCTTCGCCGCCTTCGGCAAGAAGATCGTCAACTCCATCGGCTTCTCCGGCATCAAATAAGCACCCCAACTCCCTCCCGCTCCTCCCCATACCCGAACGGAAAGTAGAACCATGAAAAAATCCCTCGGCGCCGTCGCTGCCGCCGCAGCCATCGCCATCTCCCTGTCCGCCTGTGGCGGCGGTTCCGCCTCCTCCGCAGAGTCAGCCAAGGGCGAGATCAACTACTGGCTCTGGGACGCCAACCAGCTTCCCGCCTACCAGCAGTGCGCCACCGACTTCCAGAAGGCCAACTCCGACATCACGGTCAAGATCACCCAGCGCGGGTGGGATGACTACTGGAGCACTCTCACCAACGGCTTTGTTGGCGGCACCGCCCCGGACGTCTTCACCAACCACCTCGGCCGCTACGGCGAGCTCGCGGAGAACAAACAGCTGCTGGCCATCGACGAGGCCGTCGAGAAGGACAACGTGGACCTGGCAGCCTACAACGAAGGCCTGGCCGACCTGTGGGTCGGCCAGGACGGCAAGCGCTACGGCCTGCCGAAGGACTGGGACACCATCGGGCTGTTCTACAACAAGGCCATGACCGACTCGGCGGGCCTCACGGCCGAGCAGATGGCCAACCTCGACTGGAACCCGCAGGACGGCGGCAGCTACGAGAAGGCGATCGCCCACCTGACCGTCGACAAGAACGGCAAGCGCGGGGACGAGCCCGGCTTCGACAAGAACAACGTTGCCGTCTACGGTCTGGGTCTCAACGGCGGCGGCGACTCCTCGGGCCAGACGGAGTGGAGCTACCTCACCAACACCACCGGCTGGTCCCACACGGACAAGAACCCCTGGGGCACCCACTACAACTACAACGACCCCAGGTTCCAGGCGAGCATGGACTGGTTCGCGCAGCTGGTTGCGAAGGGCTACATGCCCAAGCTCGAGACCACTGTGGGCGCCAGCATGGCGGACACCTTCGCAGCGGGCAAGTCGGCCATCAACGCCCACGGCTCGTGGATGACCGGCCAGTACACCGGCTACAAGGGCCTCGAAGTGGGCATCGCCCCCACCCCGGTGGGCCCGGAAGGCAAGCGTGCCTCCATGTTCAACGGCCTGGCCGACTCGATCTGGGCCGGAACCAAAAAGAAGGACTCCGCCATCAAGTGGGTCGAGTACCTCGCCTCCGCCGAGTGCCAGGACGTCGTGGCCTCAAAGGCGGTTGTCTTCCCCGCGCTCAAGGCCTCGTCCGACAAGGCCGCGGAGGCCTTCAAGGCAAAGGGCGTGGACGTCTCCGCGTTCACCGGCCACGTCAAAGACAACACCACGTTCCTGTACCCCATCACGGACAACACCGCGAAGGTTAAGGGCATTATGGAGCCCGCCATGGACGCGGTGGTGTCCGGCAAGGCGCCGGCCAGCTCGCTCACGGAAGCCAACAACCAGGTCAACGCCCTCTTCAAGTAGGGCCCGCCCGCCCCGGATGCCGCCGCTACCTCCTCGCGGCGGCGGCATCCGGTCTTCCCCTTGAACCATCCCCGCGCATACCCAGCGTCCCGGACGCCCCCGAACCACCGAAAGAGACCCGCCATGGAACCCCTGTACCTCCGCTCCGCCAGCACCAGCCTGGTGATCAGCTTCGACAGCGGAGAGGCCGAGGTCATCCATTGGGGTGCCGATCTGGGCGACTCCCTGCCCGATCTGGCCATCCTCGGAGCCCCCGTCCCGCACTCCGCTGTCGACGACGCCGTCCCCGCCGGGCTCCTCCCGCAGGCCTCCTCCAGCTGGCGCGGCCGCCCGGCCCTGCGCGGCCACCGGATCGCCGGCGGCGTGCCCGGCTACGACTTCTCCGTCCGGCTCCGCGTCGCTGAGGTGACCGCCGGCGCCGTCGGGAACGCCGCGGTGATTGTCCAGGCCGACGCCGACGCCGGGATCCGTGTGTCGTCCGCCCTCACCCTGCACGACGGCGGCCTGCTGGAACTGCGCCACACCGTCACCAACACCGGGACCTCGCCGTACCAGCTCGACGAACTGGCCACGGTGCTCCCGGTCGCGCCGGACGCCGTCGAACTCCTGGACCTGACTGGCCGCTGGTGCCGGGAACGCCACCCGCAGCGCCGCGCCATCGAGCAGGGCACATGGGTGCGCACCGGCAGGCACGGCCGCACCGGCCACGACTCTTCGCTCCTCTTCGCCGCCGGAACCGCCGGCTTCGGCAACCGCCACGGCAAGGTCTGGGCCACCCACCTGGCCTGGAGCGGCAACCACGAACAGTTCGCGGACAGCGCCGCGGACGGCAGGACCATGATCGGCGGCTCCGAACTTCTGGGCCCGGCCGAGGTGATCCTGGCCCCCGGCGGCAGCTACACGACGCCCGCGCTGTTCGCCGCCTACTCGGACCGCGGCCTGGACGGCATCAGCGAATCCTTCTACGCCTGGTTCCGGAACCGGCCGCACCACGTGCTGCCCTCCGCGGCTGCGGACGGACACCGCGCCGGCGCCGGGAAGCCCCGTCCGGTGGTGCTGAACACCTGGGAGGCCGTGTACTTCGACCACAACCTCACCACCCTGATCGAACTCGCGGACTCCGCCGCGGAGCTCGGCGTCGAGCGGTTCGTGCTCGACGACGGCTGGTTCCGCGGCCGCCGCGACGACCACGCCGGCCTCGGCGACTGGTACGTGGACGAGGCCCTCTGGCCGTCCGGCCTCACCCCGCTGATCGACGCTGTCACGTCCCGCGGGATGGAATTCGGGTTGTGGGTGGAGCCGGAGATGGTCAACCTGGACTCCGACGTCGTCCGGGCGCACCCGGAGTGGATTGTCGGGCCCTCGGTACAGAGCTACAAGGACGGCGGACGGCTGCCGCTGGAATGGCGCCACCAGCACATCATTGATCTCGTCAACCCGGACGCCTGGCAGTACATCTATGACCGCGTGGATGCTCTGCTGCGGGAGAACAACATCAGCTACCTCAAGTGGGACCAGAACCGGGACCTGCTGGAGCACGGCCACGCCGGCCGCGCCTCGGTGCACGAACAGACCCTCGCCGCCTACCGGCTCTTCGACGCGCTGAAAGCCGCGCACCCCGGCGTGGAGATCGAAAGCTGCTCCTCCGGCGGCGCCCGGGTGGACCTGGGCATCCTGGAGCGGACGGACCGGATCTGGGCCTCGGACTGCAACGACGCCCTGGAACGGCAGACCATCCAGCGCTGGACCGGTCTGGTGGTCCCGCCGGAGCTGGTGGGCGGGCACGTCGGCCCCACCACCTCGCACACCACCGCCCGCACGCACGATCTGTCCTTCCGCGCCATCACCGCCCTGTTCGGGCACTTCGGGATGGAATGGGACGTCCGCCAGGTCGAGGGCGTGCAGCGGGAGGAGCTCAAGCGGTTCATCGGAATCTACAAGGAGCACCGCGGCCTGATCCACTCGGGCCGGATGGTCCGCGCCGACCTGGCGGATGACTCTCTGATGCTGCACGGCGTGGTGGCCGGCCCGGCCGCTTCCGCCGGCGGTCCCGCGGTCCCGGGTTCGACGGCGGCGCTGTTCACCCTGGTGAGCACCGGCACCTCACCCGCTGAGCAGCCCGGCCGGATTGCCGTCCCCGGCCTCGCCGCCGACGCGGACTACCGGGTGGAAGCGGTCTTCCCGGTTCCGGGCGACGCCGACTACGCCCGCACGTTCACGCAGGTCCAGCCCCCGGCCTGGCTCGAGTCCGGGGCCACGGCGAGCGGACGCTTCCTGGCCGAGGTGGGTCTGCCGATGCCCGTCCTCAACCCGGAGCACGCATTGCTGCTCAAGGTCACCACCGCCTAGCACCCCACCATCGGCTGCTCCACACCCGCCCTTTTGAGCCCTCAAAACGGCCGTTGTGGAGCAGCCGATGCCCTAAGGCTGCAGCGGCAGGTACAGCACGGTGTAGATTCCCAGGCCGGCGAGGACCACAACGCTGCCCGCGATGGCCGCCGTCCCTCTGACATTTGCCCTCATCACCGCTCCTCCGATGCCGCTGGCATGGTGGTGGTAGCGGCGTCGCTGCGTCAGGGCTATGCCGAGGGCGACCAGCAGCGAACCCGCCACCAGCGTGCCCGCGAACCAGCCGTGGTGCGGCATCCAGCGCAGGAATATGCAGGCCGCCGTGATCAGCGTGAAAGAGGTCCGCCGCCACGCGAGGTCCGTACGCTCGGGCTGGAGCCCGGGGTCGTTATGCACCGCCGCCGGCCTGGCTTTAGCCACGGCTAGGCCCGCCCGACCACGAAAACGATCAGTACGGCCGCGACGATCGCCCCTCCGATTGCCAGGACCGGGGCGAGCAGGGGAGCCGGCAGCGGAGCCTGGAGCCGCATGGCCCGCTCCACGTTGAGCCAGCGGAAGAACGAGCCGCCGCCGGTCACCAGCCCCAGCAGGAGCAACAGCACGGCGACGGACTTCCGCAGTTGCGGGTCAAACAGCTCCGAGGTGAAGGCCTCGACGGCGATGCCGCCGGCAACGAGCGCCAGTGAGGTCCGGATCCAGGCCAGGAATGTGCGCTCGTTGGCAAGGGTGAACCGGGGGTCCGGGTCGGTCCCGCCGCCCAGGGCCCAGGCCGAGAACCTGTGCCGGCTCCGGTCCGTGCCAGGGTCCTCCCCGGCCGCCCCCGCCCCGGTGCTGTCCGCGGCAGGAGCCGGGCCGCCCGGCGCCTCGCGGCCGGTGGGGGACATGTCGTGTGCCTCTTCGTGTGCGGTCATGATGCTCTCAGGATGCCACCCCGCGGAATAATTCCGCACATCTCCGCACCGCTCCCTAATAGTCAGTTGCTGACGGCCGCATACAGGTTCAGGCTCGCCGAGAACACCAGCCACGACAGGTAGGGCAGCATCAGCAGCCCGGCCGTCCTGCTGATCGGACCGAAGTGGAGGACGGCAAAAGTCGCAGCCACGGCATGGGCGCCGAGCACGAGCAGCGCCAGCCACAGGGCCGCCGTCCCCATCATCGGGTACAGGCCGAAGAACATCAGCGGCCACGCCAGGTTCAGCAGCAGCAGGGCGCCATAGGTCTTAAGCGACGCCCGGCGGGATAAGCGCTGCTGCCGCCAGACAAACCAAACCGCGACGGCCATGGCCGCATAGAGCATCAGCCACACTGCGCCGAAGATCCACCCCGGCGGTGTCCACGGGGCCTTCTCAGCCGCGGCGTACCAGCCGCCTCCGTGCATCCGGATCGGCAGGGAGCCCAGCATCGACACGACCCAGGACACCGCCAGAAAGCCGACCAGCGCCGCCGCCTGCCGCCCCCGCGGGCGAACGCCCGTCAGCACCGGAGGCGGGATCATGTCTTCAACGTTCGCAAGCACTGACTCACTGTGCGCAGTAGAGGGCGTGTCCGTCAAACCGCGACGGTGTGACCTCCCGCCGTCGACCCACCCCCGGGTCAGACCGCCGGAACCCGCAGCACATCCACGGCAGCCAGCAAATAGGGCACCGGGTCGGGGTCCGTGCCCGCAGCCCACTGCATCCACGCCTCAAAAGTCGCGGCCAGATACGCCGCACACAGGTAGCCTGCGGCGTCCTCGGGAATCCCGTGGTCCAGAAGGTACTGCCGGGCCCGGTCGCGCTGGGGCGCCAAGGAACCGTAGCTCCGTCTGGCCAGTTCGGGATGATGCGCGATCAGGCGCAGGCGCCCCCGCGACACCGCAAGGTCGGGAATTACCGCCACTCCGGCGATCGCGGCGGCCCGCAATCCTGCCATGATGTCGCCGTCGGCCGAGCGCCGGACACGCGCCTCCTCCAGGACCAGCCCGGAGGCCCGGACAGCAGGTTCCATGCCGCCCCAGATGAGGTCGGCTTTGCTGGAGAAATACCGGTACAGGCTCTTGCGCCCAATCCCCGCCTCGCGCGCGATGTCCTCCATCGAGGTCTGTTCGTAGCCGTTCTCGGCGAAGAGCCGCAGTGCGAGGCCGGCGATGGCATCCGGGTCGATGGTCGCCGGACGCCCGGAGGAACGCGTGCTGGCTGGTCTGGAGTCTTGCGCGGGCATTCCACCAGTATTCACCCTTTCATAATGACACAGCGTGTCATAAGCTGGAAAGCGACAGCATTTCGAAACGTTCGGAAGGACATCATGGGCAGCGACGCATCATGGCAGGAAACCATCACCGCGGGCCGCTTCGCCGGCAAAACGGCCATCGTCACGGGCGCCGGTTCGGGCATCGGCCTGGCCACGGCCCTGCGCGTTGCCAAGGAGGGCGGCAAGGTCATCGCGGCCGACATCAGCTCCGAGCGGCTGGACGCACTGGTGGCCGGAAACGGCGGCCTGGACCTGGTCCCCGTGGCCGGTGACATTTCCACCGAACAAGCCGTCGTCGCCGTCGTCGCCGCCGCTGGCGGGCGGGTGGACGCCCTGGCGAACGTCGCGGGAATCATGGACCACTTCGCCCCGATCCACGAAGTCGACGACGACACCTGGGACCGGGTCTTCCGGATCAACGTCACCGCCCTCATGCGCCTGACCCGCGCCGTGGTGCCGCTCATGCTCGAGGCCGGCTCCGGCTCGGTGGTCAACGTCGCCTCCGAAGCAGGGCTGCGCGGTTCCGCCGCGGGGGCCGCGTACACCGCGTCCAAGCACGCCGTCGTCGGCCTGACCCGAAACTCCTCGGTGATGTACGGGCCGAAGGGTCTGCGTTTCAATGCCGTGGCACCGGGCGCCACCATCACCAACATCGAGGCCACCTGGGGTTCCCAGCTGGCCGCCGAACGGCTCGGCCCGCTGATGGGTGCGAACATCCCCGCCCCCGCCACGGCGGCGCAGCTCGCCGCCTCCATCACCTTCCTGCTCAGCGACGACGGCACCAACGTCAACGGCGCAATCCTCGCCTCCGACGGCGGTTGGTCGGCGGTCTAACGGCATCCAAGAACGACGGGAGCGGACGACGGCGGGAACTCCCCGCCGTCGTCCGCTCCCGTTTTCCGACGCACCCAACCGGGTGCTGGCCAGCTGGCCGGCTTCAGTGCGGTCTGCCAGACGGCTGCGGCCTCCGCGACATTGAACGTCCAGGTGGCTGTGCCGCTAATGCCATTACGTGGCTCTGGCTGTGCCGGCGGATTGCATGTTTCATCTGGACCGCCGTTTCTTTCATGCATCTGATTTCCGTTTCCGTGGCGTTTTGCGGAAGCTTTTCGACTGGGGCAATGCGCACCTCTCTTTGCGGAAGCGAAAAGATCCACTTTCCATATTTGAGTATTTTTCCTGTCTTTTCCTGGCGGAGAAGGAGCTGTTATGGAATCCGCGATATGCCCCCCAAGTGTCAGCGGCACTGCACCCGGAATCCCGTTTTACCCTTTGCGCGCGGCCTCCCGGCAGCTCTGCTTTGGCTGAGGTGCACTGGCTCTCGACGTCGCCAGCCGAGCGACGTACGGTTCCAGTAGCAGGTCAAAAGCGCTGAAACTCAACGAATATCGGCTCCCCTTTTGCTGACCGAGTACACCGCTGAAGAGCGAGTCGTAGTACCCGAGTAGGCCGCCACGGAGACCCAAGTAGAGGTATGCGGGTCGCGCATCGAGTGGAACCAACAACCAAGTACTAGCCACTCGTGACACAACTTTGGGTGAACTTTAGGCTCTAGGCAAGGCCACAGTCAGTGGCAAGTGGGGTTTGGGGTTGCTGATATTTCGACGGATGTCTTTGAATTCGTCCGCTAGGTTCTCATTCGCAGATGGCCAGACCATCGAGGTCCGGAAACTTCATAAGGTGGTGAGGCTTTTGTCTATTCCAAATATGGTCCCTAATTCGCCGGCCGAGCAAATTGCCGCCTCGCCCAGGGCTTCGGTGAGTGTGGTTATTCCGACTCTTAACGAAGAAATGAATTTGCCCTGGGTTCTGCGGCGCATGCCTTCATATGTGGATGAAGTGGTCATTGTGGACGGTCGCTCCCATGACCACACCATTGACGTCGCACGCGCACTGCGGGTCGACGTCGTTGTGGTGGCGGAACCCCGCAAAGGTAAGGGCATCGCCGTCCGCGCCGGCTTCGCAGCGGCGTCGGGAGACATCATCGTGATGCTCGACGCGGACGGGAGCATGGATCCGCAGGAAATCGGCTGGTTCGTTTCTCCACTCCAGCATGACTACGACTTCGTCAAGGGCTCGCGCTACGTAACCGGAGGCGGGTCGGAGGACCTCACTTGGCTTCGGAACACCGGGAACCGGGTCCTGACGGGGTTGGCGAACACGGTTCTGAGAAGCAACTACTCGGACCTTTGCTACGGCTACATTGCGCTTCGCCGGGAGTGCCTGGAGGTCCTCGAGCTGGAGTCGGACGGCTTTGAGATCGAGACGGAGCTGATTGTCAGGGCCGCCCGCGCAGGCCTCCGCATCGCGGAAGTGCCGAGCTTCGAACTTGACCGCATCTCCGGCGTTTCGAACCTGCAGACTTTCCGCGACGGATGGCGGGTCCTCCGCACCCTGGCGCGGGAATGCACCTCGTGGGAAGCGCCAACCGCGGGGGCAAGGCCCGAAGCCCTCCGACGGGTGAAGTACACCTACCCGAACGTCCGGTTTGCCCGCACACCCACGGATCCGCACAGCGTGCTCACCGTGGCGGAAGGAGCTTAACGTGCTCGACTTCAATTTCCGGCCCACGGCTTCCGTCGTCATCTGTTCCTACACGGAGCAGCGCTGGGAACTACTGATGGACGTCATTGACTCAGTCCACGCCCAGACGCTTCAGCCGAAGCAGGTGATCGTAGTGGTGGACCACAACGAGGACCTGTACAAGCGGCTGGTGGCTGCCGTTCAGGACGTCACCCTCGTGGAGAGCACCGGGCTCCAGGGGCTTTCCGGGGCGCGGAACACAGGCGTTGGCCTGGCCACTTCGGAGATCGTGGCGTTCTTGGACGACGACGCAGTGGCAGCCCCGGACTGGCTCGAAAAGCTGACGGCGCTCTACGACGACACCGACGTCCTGGCGGTCGGCGGGAAGGTCGAGCCGGCGTGGGAAGGCGGCCGGCCCGGCCACTTCGGCACTGAACTGGACTGGATCGTCGGCTGCAGCCACCGCGGCATGCCCAAGGTGGCCTCTGAAGTGCGAAATGTCATCGGCGCCAACATGTCCTTCCGGCTCCAAGTGCTCCAGCAGGTTGGCGGCTTCAACCTCTCCCTTGGACGCCAGGGCACGAAACCGCTGGGATGCGAAGAAACCGAAATCTGCATCCGGGCGGCTGTTGGCTCCCCGGGCTCCCGCATTGTGTACGAACCGGCAGCGCTGGTGCACCACCATGTTCCGGTCCAGCGGGGGACGTTCCGGTACATGCTGGAGCGTTCATGGTCGGAGGGTTTGTCCAAAGCCCAGGTCAGCCACATCGTGGGACACAAACGGGCACTGGGTCCCGAGCGGCGCTATGTGCGCAGCGTCCTGCCGCGGGCAGTCTTTTCCGCACTGGCGGCCTGGGGCCGTGGTGCCGACCCCGACGGTTTGCGCCGGGCAGGCGCCTGCGTGTCCGTTCTGGCAACCACGGCCGCAGGATATCTCTACGGACGCCGGGTCGCCCACGGCTCCGGATCGTTGCTGTCCAGCTCAACTCCTGTACCCGTTAGCGGGCCTCCCTGGAGAGAAGCCACGTGATCCAAGCGCATTCTCTGGCGGAGGAGCCGGAAATTCGCTGTGGGAAGAAGGTTCACGGCAAGATGTGACCATGGAGAACACCGACCAGCAGCCTTGGGTGAAGAACTATCAGCCGGGCGTCCCGGCCCGGATTGAACTCCCCACCGAGTCGCTTGTGGACATGCTGGAGCGTTCCGTGGCCGAGGCCGGCATGGCCCCCGCACTGGAGTTCTTCGGCCGCCGCACCAGCTATGCCGAACTCGGCGAACAGGTCGAACGGGCGGCCGAGGGCCTGCGCCGACTGGGAGTCCGTGCCGGCGACCGGGTAGCCCTGATCCTGCCGAACTGCCCGCAGCACGTCGTCGCCTTCTACGCGGTACTGCGCCTCGGCGCCGTTGTCGTCGAACACAACCCGCTGTACACGTCCCGGGAACTCCGCCACCAGTTCGAGGACCATCAGGCCCGCGTTGTCATCGCCTGGGACAAGGCTGCGTCGGCCGTACGGGACTTCCCGTCCGACGTCGAGATCGACCATGTTGTCTCGGTCAACCTCCTCGAGGCGTTCCCTGCCGTCAAGCGCCTTGCCCTGCGCCTGCCGGTCAAGAAACTGCGGGCGTCCCGCGAAGCGCTGACCGGTCCCGCCCCGGGAACGACCCCGTGGAAGGCTCTCCTGGGCCATGGCCGGATCGACCCGGAACACCCCCGCCCCTCGGTGGATGACCTCGCCGCGATCCAGTACACCTCGGGAACCACCGGCCGTCCCAAGGGCGCCATGCTCACCCACTTCAACCTGTACTCCAACGCCCTGCAGGGCGAGGCCTGGATGCAGGGCGCCGAGTACCGCAAGGAAATCTTCTACGCGATCCTGCCGATGTTCCATGCCTTCGGCATGACGCTCTACCTCACCTACGGGATCCGCAAGCAGGGCCTTCTGGTTCTCTTCCCCAAGTTCGATCCGGACCTGGTGCTCGATGCCATGAAGAAATCGCCCGCCACGGTCTACTGCGCGGTCCCGCCGATCTACGAGCGCACCGCCATGGCCGCCAAAGAAAAAGGCATCTCGCTCCGGTCCTGCAAATACTGCATCTCCGGCGCCATGAACCTGCCGGACCATGTGGTGGAACTGTGGGAGTCGGTCTCCGGCGGGCTGCTCGTGGAGGGCTACGGAATGACCGAGTCCTCGCCGGTCGCGCTGGGAAACCCCTTCCACCCCACCCGCCGCAACGGCACCATCGGAGTGCCGTTCCCGTCGACCCTCATGAAGGTCGTCGACGTCGACGATCCCGCCGTGGAGGTCCCGCCGGGCCAGCCGGGTGAGCTGCTGCTGAAGGGCCCGCAGGTATTCCAGGGCTACTGGAACAACCCGGAGGAAAGTGCCAAGACCCTGACCGCCGACGGCTGGCTGCGGACCGGCGACGTGGTGACCGTGGACGGTGACGGATTCACCACCATCGTGGACCGGGCCAAGGAACTCATCATCACCGGGGGCTTCAACGTCTCGCCCACGGAGGTGGAAACGGTGCTGCGGCTGCACAAGGACGTCAAGGACGCAGCCGTCGTCGGAAAACCACTCGAACGGGGCGGCGAGATGGTGATCGCCGCCGTCGAACCCGAACCGGGCAGCACGCTGGATGAGGACGCCCTCCGCGAGCACTGCCGCGAGCACCTGGCCGGCTATAAGGTCCCCAAGCGGATCGTCGCCATCCCGGACATGCCCCGCTCGATGCTCGGCAAAATCCTCCGCAAACAGGTCCGCGAGCAGGTCCTGCCGACGCTCTGACCCTCTTGAACGCCGGGGCTCGGCGACGGCGTCATCCGGCCCCGCGGGGGCACTCCCTTGGCTGCCTGGAGTTTGGTTCGCATACTGGGAGGGTGCTGTTGCGGCCGAAAAGGGGAGGGAACGATGAGCGGCGAATCGGGCGGGGCGTTCCGGCGCCGCGTGGAGCGCGCGGCCGAACTCCGCGCGCTCCGGATCAGCGGAATGACGGTCCAGGAAGAGGAAGAGCTGGCCGCCGCCGACGCGAAGGAACGGGAACTGCGTGCAAAGTTCGACGACGCCGCCCGGGCCGAATATCTGATCCGCGATGCCATGGCGCAGGGAAAGTTCGATCACTTGAAGTACGCCGGCAAACCCATCCCCGGCCTGGGGGAGAACTACGACCCTGACTGGTGGGTCAAGGGACTGCTCCAGCGCGAAAGCATCACCGGAATGGGTCCCCCTGCGATCCTGCTACGCACCGAAGATGCCGGGCTTGACGCCCGGATCGACGAGCTGCACTCCGAGAACCAGATCCGCGAGCTCCTGGACGACTTCAATGCACGGGTTGTCGACGCCCGGCGGCAACTGCAGGGCGGACCGCCAGTTGTCACCAAGACCCGCGACGTCGAGGCCGAACTCCGGCGCTGGCGGGAACGCCGCGCGGCGCTCGCCGTCGCCGTCGAGCAGGAAGCGTTGCAGGAACCGGAAATCCGCCGCCGATGGTGGCGGCGGATCCGGCCAGGCTCCTAGCCCGCTGCTGCCTTCATCCGCTCACGCCGCCCGTCTGGGGCCCGCGTCAGTCCCGTTCGTCAGTATTTGGCGATCTGGGCCAGGTAACCGTAGTACTTCCCCTTGATCGGATGGAGGGGATCGCCCTCGAAGCCGAAGTCCCGGTGGTTCTTGTTGTAGTCGGCTGTCAGCTCCTGGAACTGGGACATCACTTCCTTGCCCGAGCCCTCACATGCTCCCTCGCTGATGCACAGAGCCAGCGAACCGGCGACGGCGGGGCTCGCGAAACTGGTCCCGTGGGCCACCCCATACCCGCCCGGCACCGTCGAGGTCATGCAGACTCCGGGGGCGGCGACGGTGTGTTCCCGGTCCTCGGATTCGCTGGCGTAGTTAGAGAAGAACGCAGGATGGTCATCCAACTGGCCTCGTTTCGACCAGTCGTCGGGCCCGCAGATCGGCGCCGCGAGGGCATCAGGCTTGCCGTCGAAGTCCGCGATCGCCGTGGCGGTCAGCACTTCGTCGTAGGTGGCCGGGACAAAACCGGCGATGTCTTGGCCGGAGTTTCCAGCCGCAACGGCGTAGGCGACTCCCGCCTTGACGGAGCGGCAGATGGCGTAGTGCATCGGATCCGTTCCCTTGCCGCAGTTGGGGGTTTCGGTGCCCGATCCGCCGATGCTGATGTTGGCCACCTCGATGTCGTTGTCCGGATTCCCGTCCTTGCGCGTCGCTGTCACCCAGTCGATGGCACAGATGAGCATTTCCTCCGTGATCACACCGGCGTCGTCAACAACGCGCACAGACCACAGCGGGGTTCCGGGCGCCGTACCGATCACGCCCAGATTGTTGTCCTTTGCGCCGATCACCCCGGCCACCAATGTCCCGTGCCCGACGTCATCAGTGGAGGTGACCTTGACCGGCGAGCCGGTCGAGCAGTCAATGCCGCCGCGCACATTGAGGTCCGGGTGGCTGGCGTCGATGCCACTGTCGATCACAGCCACGTTGACATCGACGGAGCCCTGGCCCCACTGTTGCTGGTCGTCAGGGAGAGTGCCGCCGATCCTCAGCCACCAGAGTGGCGCCACCTGCGTGCTCGGCTTCGCGTCCTTGGGCGTCTCGAACTCCCGGGCCACTGTGATGAAATCAACGCTTGGATCTGCAGCGAGGCGTGCCGCGACGGAGGGCGTCATCGTGGCGGCGTACCCGCTCACGGCATCACGATAGACCGTGGAAACAGTAAGGCCATAGCTGCCCTGCTGGGCCGCGGCGGCGGTGCCGGCATCAGCCAGGCCGTCCTTCAGCACCACAATGTATTTTTGTTCCAGCTCGGCACCGGTCGAGGGGAGGGCCGCAACGAGCCCCCCGGCCACGGCCAGGGCCAGTGCTGCGAGACCGCCGACGATCCGCCGGAACCGTTGCGTGGCTTTGGGCGGGGGAGCGGCGCTTCCGGGATCCTGGTGTGGCTCCGCTGCTGTGGGCGCTGGTAGTCGTGCTGATCCCGGACGGCGGACGTAGCTGAACATAATGGCCTCCACTAAGCGTCTTCGCTAATGAGCGCCCCCCCGCTCTTAGCTTAGGGCAGCGATTGGATATTGCACACGGACCTTTGGAAATTCTTGGGCGGCCGGCAGCCCCAGCTGTGTGGCGTCAGTACACCTACGTGCGTAACCAGTCCTGATCGAAGTCCGGGTGGTCGTAGTAGGGGAGGGCAAGGGCATTCAGCGACTGTTCCATCCACTCAAGCGACTCCGGGATCCAGCCCGCGTCCGGGTCCGTGTCGCTGACCATCGCTGCGAGGGCCGCCTGACGGGCGGATTCCACGATGCGGATCTGTCGCCGCTTGGCCTCGCATTCGAGCAGCAGCCGCTGTTCGTACCAGGCTCCGGATTTCGAGACGGTCCGGTCGCCAAGGAGGGTCCGCGCCACGGCCTCGTCCTCGCTGATGCGTTCGGACAGGAATTCCACGATGTCCACACCGCGAGCGTACGCGCGGTCCTTGCCCGGCAGCCAGATCCGGCTGCGGCGTGGTACTGCTGCCTAGCGCGCCGCCAGGTTTTCCGCGTCCTCGGGACCCACGAAGTGGCAGGATCCCTCGTGCCGCTCGCGCAGGTCGCAGGTCCGGCCCGTCGGGAGATGAACGTTGCCGCACAGGCCGGTAACCGCGACGTCCTCGCGGACATGCAGGCTGCTCAGGTCGGGCCGGAGCTGGCTTTGCTCGTGGATCTTTGGACCGCTGTGAGGATCGTGCTCTGGACTGGTCATGTCTGCTGCTCCTTGGTGGGTTGCCGTGCAGGGAGTTGTCAGTCTCGATCTGGGTCCGTGATCCAGTTTCACACCACCACGTTAACTGCGGGTTACAACCCCGTTAGATCCTTGTCTCACGTTCCGGACTGGTACGCCGACGACGGCGGGGCGCACCGCCGTCGTCGTCGTGGCTGCCGGCTCTCGCCGCCGGAACAAAATGCCAAAGTTGAATGTTCAATAAAATATGGACTTCGGTATCTTCACCTTCGGCGAGCTCTCCCGCAACCTCCACACCGGCAAAGGGCTGTCCCCGCAGCAGCGCCTGAAGGAGATCATTGAGCTCGCCAAACTGTCGGACCAGGCGGGCTTGGGGTTTCTGGGCCTCGGCGAGCATCACCGGCGCGACTTTGCCCTGTCAGCCCCCGAGATCGTCCTGGCAGCCATCGCCAGGGAAACCACGACGCTGCGGCTCAGCACAGCCGTCACGGTGCTCTCCACCCAAGACCCGGTGAGGCTCTTCGAGCAGTTCGCCACCCTGGACCTGATCTCCGACGGGCGCGCGGAGATCATCGCCGGCCGGGGCGCCTTCATCGAGTCCTACCCGCTGTTCGGCCACGAATTGGAAGACTACGACGCCCTCTTCGAGGAGAAGCTGCAGCTGCTCCTGGAATTGCGGGACAACGCCGCCGTGACCTGGCAGGGGACGCTGACCCAGAGCATTCCCGGGATGGACATCGCTCCGCGCCCGGTCCAGGGCAGGCTTCCGGTGTGGGTCGGCGTCGGCGGAACTCCCGCCAGTTTCGTCCGGGCGGGACGGCTGGGTCTTCCCCTGTTCGTTGCCCTGCTGTCCGGACCCGCCCGGTTCCGCCGGCTGGTGGAGCTCTACCGCCAGTCGGCCGCCGACGCCGGCCACGACGCCGGCTCCCTGCAGGTGGGGGCCGGCGGCCACTTCTACGTGGCGCCCACCTCGCAGCAGGCGAGGGACACTTTCTACCCTTACTACCGGGCCTATTTTGAGCAGAACATGCCGCGCCCGGTGGAGCATTTTCCGCGCTCCACCTTCGATGACTGGGCCGAACCCGGCGGCGGCCTCCTGGTGGGCAGCCCGCAGCAGGTCATCGAGAAACTGCTGGAAATTCATGACACGCTCGGCACCAGCCGTTACATGGCCCAGATCGGCCTTGGCGGCCTGCCGTTTGCCGAGACCGCGCGGTCCATCGAGCTGCTGGCCACCGAGATCATGCCGGCCGTGAACCTGGAAATCGGGACCGTCCAGCCGGTTCGAAGTGGCATTTCAGCCCTCGGCAGCGAACGGAATCTCCAGGAACCCGCCCGCGGCGTCCCAGCTGCTCGCGGTCCCGAGATGCCGGCTTAGCCGCTGCATCCGTTCCGCGATCTGCCGGGAACTCCTGCCCGCCAGCCGGGCCTGGAAATCCGTGATCAGCGTCGGATACAGCCTCAGCGTCCGGGGTGCACCCCCGTCCGCTGAGAGCAGGAAGATGAACGACTGGTCGTTGCGCTCCACCGGGTCCACCGCGTAGTCGTCCACGAAGTCCCCGGCGCTGTAGATGATGGGCCGGTTCCGGAACAGCTCGACGCCGCGAAAGATGTGCGGCGAGTGTCCGTAGACGACGTCGGCCCCCGCGTCGATCAGTGCCCGTGCGAGCTCGCGGTGTTCCGGTGGTGCGCCGGAGCCCCAGTTCGGCCCCCAGTGCGCGGAAACGATCAGGAGTTCCACGCGGGCCTTCGTCCGCCGGACCAGTTCCAGCAGCTCCGTCACCCTGCGGTCGCTGCCCACCGCTGGCACGTAGAAGACTCCGGGCCCGCTGCCCGCTTCCCAGTCCGGCTGGTTGTCCGTGAAGGCAATGAGCCCGACGGCGGCCCCTGACACGCGGCGCACTGCCGGCCTGCGGGCGGCGTCACGGTCCAGCCCGGCACCGGCATGCAGGATGCCGGCCGCGTCGAGTGCCGGCAGCATTTCCCGGAAGGCCCCCGCCCCGTAGTCCAGCACGTGGTTGTTGGCCAATGACACCATCCCGATCCCCGCGGCGCGGAGGCTGGCCACATTCTTCGGGTCGGAACGGAAATGGAACACCTTCCCGGCTTCCGGCTCACCGCCCGCGGCCAGGACGCATTCAAGATTGGCGATCGTGAGGTCTGCCGTGCGCAGCACCGCGTCCGCATCGCCCCACGGGTAATCGGCGCCGGCCCGTCGCAGCCGCTCATTGACCAGCCGGCCCAGCATGACGTCGCCCAACAGTGCAATCAACATGGCGCACCGGCCGGGAGCTCAGGACTCGTAGTTTTCCACCTGCTCGACGGGGCGGGGCTCCGCATCATCAGGGTTTTCGCCGTACTGCAGCTTGGCCCGGCGTTGCCGCAGGAGGTCCCAGCACTGGTCCAGATCCTCTTCGATCCGCTTCAACCGGGCGTGCTCCGGACTGTGTTCATAGTCCGGCGAGGAGGACGGCGCCTTTTCGCGGAGCGTCTGCTCCTCTTCCACCAGCGCTGAGATTCGTTCCAGGATGTGTTGTTCGTCCATGACGGCCTTCTTTTTCGGGTAGCAGTCCTCCCGCCAGACTAGCGAGGCCGTGATGCGCTGGCCAGAGGACGATTAACCGGGAAGGGGCCAATGAAATAATCAGCTTGCTTATTATTTCATGGCTTCCTAGAGTTGACTCCGTAAGGCATCAAACTCTCCGAGTGGAGGGCCCCGGCCGTTTAACGGCGGTGTTGACCTCCCCCGGGCACCCGAGGAGGAACCATGTCACAGCACAATATTGCCGGTAAGAAAGTCGCCTTCCTGCTCACGGACGGCGTGGAGCAGGTGGAACTGACCAGCCCCTGGAACGCCGTGAAGGAAGCCGGCGGCGAGCCCACCCTGGTGGCGCCCAGGAGCGGCAAGCTTCAGGGCTTCGACGGCACCGAAAAGGGGCAGAAGTTCGACGTCGACCTCACCGTCGCCGAAGCCAACGCCGCCGACTTCCATGCGCTGGTGATCCCCGGCGGCGTCGTCAATGCGGACCACCTCCGCGCCGACAAGGACGCCCAGGCCTTCACCCGTGCCTTCTTCGAGCAGCACAAGCCGGTGGCCTCGATCTGCCATGGCCCTTGGCTGCTGATCGACGCCGGCGTCATCACCGGCCGGAATGTCACGTCCTACCACACCCTCCAGACCGACCTGAAGAACGCCGGAGCCAACTGGAGTGACCAGGAGGTGGTGGTGGACCAGGGTCTGGTGACCAGCCGGAACCCGCACGATCTCCCCGCGTTCAACGACAAGCTGCTGGAAGAGATCGCAGAGGGCGAGCACGCCGGACAGACGGCCTGAGGGGCAGTGCCACGCAACGGGACCGTGCACGGGGCCGGGAAACGGCGGCGGCGCCTATCCTAATCGTTTGATTTGGGGCAGGATGTGCCATGTAAAAGTGCGCCGGCCGCGGCCGCAACATGGCACCTTGGCCGGCGCCCCAGCTGCAAGGAGTCCCGGATATGACCACGCTTAACCCGTACTTGAGCTTCCGCGACAACGCTAAAGAAGCCATGACCTATTACCACTCCGTGTTCGGCGGTGAACTGAACATCAGCACCTTCGGCGAATACCACGCCAGCGAAGACCCCGCCGAGCAGGACAAGATCATGCACGCCATGCTGACCACCGACAAAGGCATGGTGCTGATGGGAGCGGACACTCCCAACGGAATGGACTACACGGCCGGCAGCAGCATCTCCGTGTCCCTCAGCGGTTCCGACGAGGCCGAGCTGCGCGGCTACTTCGACAAGCTCGCCGACGGCGGGAGCGTTACGGTGCCGATGGAGAAGGCGCCATGGGGAGACATCTTCGGCATGTGCACGGACAAGTTCGGCACCGACTGGCTGGTCAACGTCGGACCGGAGCCGGGCCAGGCCTAAGGCCGTCCCGCGCAGCCTGTCCGTCCTGGTCCTCCGCCGGGCGTCGCGGCATCGCGTCCCTGGCGCCGGCGGAGGTATGGGCCTCAACGGGCCTTGACGGCGCTGGACACACGTCTGGCGGGCTTCCGGCGACCGGCTCCCGCCTCGCCAGCCGTATTCCCCTCCTTCCGGGGCGCCGTTATCCTGAAGGCGGCCGGGACACCGCATTTTCTTCGAGTCCAATGTCCGGCCCGGAGAGGCATGCCATGAACGAGAAGCTCCACCTCACGCCCGAGGACGAGTTCCCCGAGGACCTCAGCAAGGTGGAAGACACGGAACTGCAGGTCCTCGATAGTCAGGTCCAGCGCCAGCTCGACTACGAGTACGTGGCGGAGGGCGAACCGCACCCGGAGACCGAGTTCAGGCACTTTGACCTGGACGAGGAGTTCAGCGAGCGGGACAAGCGCGACGACTGATCGGCGGAATCTGTCAGTATGCTTACTGGACGCTGACCGGCGGCGCGCAGAAGGCGCTGAACAGAAAAGAGTCCACCATGAGCAGGCCCGACCGCTTCGAGATTGAGGCCGCAGGCCAGCTCGGCCACGTTTTTGTCTCCAGGGGCCCGGCCGGCCCCTTGCCCGCACGGCCCGCCGTCGTACTCATCCACGGAATCGGCGTCTCACACCGATACTTCCGCCGGCTGCACGGGCGGCTTGCGGAAACCGGCGACACCTACTCGATCGACCTGCCCGGTTTCGGTGCGACTCCAAGGCCCGCACATGCGCTCTCGGTCGCTGACCACGCCACCTACATCCTTGGCGCCCTGGAACAGCTCGGAGTCCTCGAATTCGTGCTCGTCGGGCACTCGATGGGAAGCCAGTTCGCGGTCGAGGCAGCACTGCAGCAGCCGGACCGGGTCTCCCAGTTGGTCCTGATGGGGCCGGTGGTCGATTCGAAACGCCGCTCCGTCCTGCAGCAGGCCCTGGCACTGGGCCGTGACAGCCTCTTCTTCGAAAGCCCCTCCTCGAACGCCCTCGTCTTCACGGACTACCTCCGCTGCGGCCCAAGCTGGTACCTGAAGACCCTGCGCGTCATGATGGACTACCACACCGAGGAGCGAATCGCTTCAGTTGCGGCGCCGGTCCTTGTGCTGCGGGGCGCCAACGACCCGGTCGCGTCCGCGGACTGGTGCCGCCGGTTGGCTGCGCGGGCTGCCCGGGCGAGGCTGGCCGAAATCCAGGGCACCGGCCATGTGCTGCAGCACAACCGTGCCGCCGAAGTGTCCGAAGCGATCCTGGGCTTCGCGAGGACCCACGCAACGGCCCACGAAACTTTCCGGGAGAATCCGGCATGAGCGGGGTATTGCAGGCTGCCCGCTGGTGGGTCCAGGACTACCTTTACGCGGCGGGGCGGCAGATCCTCGGCGCCGCTTCGCGGACCAGGCCGGAGGATTTCCTCAGCGGCGCCGGCCGGCCCGTCGTCGTGATTCCCGGAGTCTACGAGGATTGGCGCTTCATGCTGCCGCTGGTCCGGCGGCTGCATGAGGCCGGCCATCCGGTGCATGTGCTGGCGCTGCTGCACCGGAACCGGCTCGCGGTGCCCAAGGCCGCGGATCTGATTGCCGGCTACATCCGCGAACGTGACCTGACCAACGCAATGATCGTTGCCCACAGCAAAGGCGGGTTGATCGGCAAGTTCGTGATGATGCAGCTGGACCCGGAACGCCGGATCGCCGGCATGGTGGCGGTCTGCTCGCCGTTCTCCGGCTCGCGCTACGCCTCGTTCATGCTGCTGCCGAGCCTGCGCGCCTTCTCGCCACGGAGTGCCGTGACCATGCAGCTCTCCCGCGAGGAGCGCGTCAACGAACGCATCACCTCGGTGTACGGCAACTTCGACCCGCACATCCCTGAAGGCAGTGTCCTGCCGGGCGCACGGAATATCCAGCTGGATACTGCCGGCCACTTCCGGATCCTGGCCCACGAGGACACAATCCGCACCATCCTGGAGGCGGCCGCCGAAGAACCCGCGGGAGCCCCCGCCAGGCCTCCCGGGTCCCCGGCCTAGACCTCGAAGTGCGTGTGGATGGGACCTTGGCCAAGCGACTCCACGAGCCCAGCGGCCACCAGGTTCAGCTTGATGTTGCGCGCACTTGAGGCCGACTTGAGCAGCTCGAACGCCTCGGCCTGGCTGCAACGGTTCTGCGCCATGATGATGCCCACAGCAACATCGATGCTAGTCCTGCTCTCCAGCGTGGCCTTGAGGTTCGCCGCTGTGTCGCTGTAATGCGCAAAACGCACCGCCAGCCGCAGCGCCAGGGAGGTCTGGCTCACGAAGTCCCGGGCCAGTTCCAGCGCCCGGCCGTCGAACCGGCCCGGCCGGTGCGAGTAAAGATTGAGGGCCGCGCGGGTGTCACCGTCAAGCAGGAAAGGCACGGCCAGGATGGAACGCACGCCGTGGCCCCGGACCGTGGCGGCGTATTGCGGCCACCGGGCGCAGCCCTCCACCTCCGGGATGTGGACGGTTTCCTGTTCCCGGGACGCCGTCACACACGGGCCGTCGCCGAAGGCGTACTGGATTTCATCCATGGCCTGGGCTGCCGCGCTGCTGCTGGCAACAGTTGCAGCCTTCCGGTGCCGGAAGAGCGTGATTCCGCAGAGAACCTCGTCGCCGGGTTCCGAAAGGCTGCGCGCGGAAACGCGTGCCAGTTCGCGCAGGAACTCCTCGACGTCGGAGCTGTTGAGCACCAGTTCATGCAGGTGCTGGTTGGTTGAAGTTGCGGTTGATTCGCTAACCACTATCTCGTCGTGCCGTTTCACTCAGGTCAACACGATCCGGACGGGCAGCGCGCCACCAGCCGCAAAGCGCGGTGGGGGACGGCAGAGGGCCGGATCGAAGAACAATCCAACGGCTCGCTGCAAAACCGTACCGGGAAATTATATACAGCCGGATTTGGTGCCACTGAACGGGACGGTCAAGGTCGAGCAACCGCCGTACGCGGCAAGCCCGCGGACGTACCCTAAGACATAACTCGTAGTTCGATTGGAAACTCCGTGCCAGAGCTCGATACCAGGGAACCGCGCTCCCTCCTCCTCGCGATCGCCGACGCCGCCCACCGGCCCGCGAACGAGGTCCTCGAGCGGCTGGGATCGAGCGTGGAAGGACTGAGCAGCAGCAAGGCCGCCCAGCGGCTCCTTGAACTGGGGCCGAACGCGGTACGAACCCACCAGGCCAGCGGATGGTCGGTCCTGGGCCGGCAGCTGCGCAGCCCCATCCTGATCCTGCTTCTCGCTACAGCCGGTCTCTCGCTCTTCCTCGGTGACGCCACGAACTCGATCGTGATCGGTGTCATCCTGCTGGTCAGCGTCGGACTCGGGTTCAGCAACGAATTCAGGGCGGAACGTGCCGCGGAGGCGCTGCACTCCCGTGTCACCCACCGCGCCGTGGTGGTCCGTGACGGGACGCCTGTGGACGTGGACGTCACCGCCCTGGTGCCCGGCGACGTCGTACACCTGGCCATCGGTGCGATCATCCCCGCCGACGTGCGGCTGCTAAGTTCCAAGGACCTGCTCTGCGATGAGAGCATCCTGACCGGGGAGTCCATGCCGGTCGGCAAGGACCCTGCCCCGGTGCTTGGGACGGCGGCGCTGGGGGACCTGACGTCCTGCCTGTTCATGGGGACGGTGATCCAGGGCGGCAGCTGCACCGGTGTGGTGGTCTCCACCGGCGGGCGGGCCGAATTCGGCCGGATCGCATTGGGCCTCGGCGAGCGCCAGCCCCAGACAGAGTTCCAGCTGGGCCTGCAGCGATTCTCCTACCTGCTGCTCCAAGTCGCCGTCGGCCTCACGTCCCTGATCTTCCTCGCCAATCTGTTGCTGCAGCGGCCCGTCATCGAGTCGCTGCTGTTCTCACTCGCGATCGCCGTCGGAATCACGCCGCAGCTGCTACCCGCCATCGTCAGCACGAGCCTGGCTACCGGAACCCGGCAGCTGGCCAAGCGCAAAGTCCTGGTCAAACGGCTGGTCTGCATTGAGGACCTCGGCGACATGGACGTCCTGGTGACTGACAAGACCGGGACGCTGACGGAGGGCAAAATCAGCTTCACTGCCGCGCTGCCCGCCGGCCCCGGTGTCTCCGCCGATGAACTGCTGACCCTGGGGCTCCTCGCCACGGAATCGGACTACGCCGAATCCCAGGGGTCCCCGGTGGGCCTAAATCCGTTGGACGCCGCGCTGTGGGCCTCCGCCGGTGCAGCAGCCTTCACGCCGGCCCGTTATCGGCGCCTCGACGTTATCGACTTCGACCATCTGCGGCGGAGGACCAGCGTGCTCGTCACCGACGCGGGAGCCGAGCCCCGCATCATCACCAAGGGGTCCCCCGAAGACGTTTTGGCGCTCTGCGGACCCACCACTGCCGGCGTGCAGGCGATGCTGGACCAACAGTTCGACGCCGGATCCCGGGTTGTTGCCGTCGCCACCCGGGCGGCCGATGGCGCGACAGTCATCGGCCCGGCCGACGAACGCGGCCTGGTCCTCGCCGGCTTCCTCATCTTCCTGGACCGGCCCAAGTCCAACGCCCGCGCCTCCCTGGACCGGCTTGAGGAGCTCGGCATTACAGTCAAGATCGCCACGGGAGACAATCCCAAGGTGGCAGAAAAGGTCTGCGAAGAGCTCGGCGTACTCTCCGGCGGGACACTCACAGGCCTCGCGGTCGAGGCCATGTCCGATCCGGAACTGGCCGCCGCGGCCCGCGAGGCCAGCATCTTCGCACGCGTCTCGCCCGAACAGAAGGCGCGGATCATCAGGCTCCTGCGGCAGAGCGGAAGGTCCGTAGGGTTCATGGGCGACGGCGTCAACGACGCGCTGGCGCTGCACGCCGCGGACATCGGTGTTTCCGTCGACAGCGCCACCGACGTCGCCAAGGACGCCGCCGACGTCGTGCTGCTGGACAAGGACCTGGGCGTCCTGGCCGAAGGCGTGATGGAAGGACGGCGGATCTTCGCGAACACCATCAAATACGTTCTGATGGGCACTTCCAGCAACTTCGGCAACATGTTCAGCGCCGCCACGGCCTCCGTGGTACTGAGCTTCTTGCCGATGCTGCCGGGACAGATCCTGCTGAACAACCTTTTGTACGACGCCGGCCAGCTCGCTATCCCGGGGGACCGGGTGGACAAGGAACAGCTCCTGGCACCCTCGCACTGGGACATCGGTTTCATCCGGCGCTTTATGTTCGTGTTCGGTCCGATCAGCTCATTGTTCGATTTCGCCACGTTCGCCCTGATGCTGTTCGTCTTCGACGCCGTTCCAGGGGAATTCCGGGCCGGCTGGTTCATCGAGTCCATCGTCACGCAGACGCTCATCATCTTCGTCATTCGGACCCGACGCGTGCCTTTCTTTCGCAGCAGGCCGTCGCTGGGCCTGATCGGCGCGTCCCTGGGCGTCGTGACCCTCGGTATCTATCTTCCGCTCTCGCCGCTGGCCGGAGTGCTTGGCTTCGATCCGCTGCCCGTCCCGTTCTTCCTCGCCCTGTTGGGGATGGCCGCGGTGTATCTGGTGCTGGTTGAAATAGCCAAACTCTGGTTCTATGCCCGGGCCGCGCAGCAGCAGGTCCCGGCCCAGCCTGCGGGGGTGCGCCGACGCGGCCGCGCCCACCACATCGCGCGCCGTGCGGCGCGGTTTAGCACCGCCAAGACCGGCCCTTTGCGCCACAACCGCGGACGGCGCCGGGGGCGCCGGTCAAACCGGGCATAAAGGCCCTCACATCCCCGGGGTTCCTGACAGATAGTGGGAGGGAGCGGCGAACTGGTCAATTTCCCAGCCTGCGGAGCGCACGCCTGGATGGAGGCCACGGCCGACATCCCGATTGGAAAGCCAAACCGATGAGCATTTTCGAAGACAGGGTCGACGCCGGGCGGCAACTGGGGCGGCGGCTGGCGGAACTGCGGGGCCAGGACATCGTGGTCCTGGGCCTGCCTCGCGGCGGCGTCCCCGTCGCCTTCGAAGTCGCCGCCGCCCTCGACGCACCCCTGGACGTGATCGTCGTCCGGAAACTGGGACTTCCCTACCAGCCCGAGCTCGCCATGGGCGCCATCGGGGAAGGTGGCGCCCGGGTGCTGGAGGAACGCGTACTCGCCCATGCCCGGGTCAGCGACGCGGAGTTGCAGGCTGTTGAGGACCACGAACGCGCCGTGCTCGAGAACCGGGTGCTCCGGTTCCGGAAAGGCCGGGCCCCCCAAGACCTTACCGGGCGTATCGCCGTGATCGTCGACGACGGAATCGCCACCGGGTCCACGGCCAGGGTCGCCTGCCGGGTCGCCCGGCAACTTGGCGCCGCGAGGGTGATCCTGGCGGTACCGGTGGCGCCGGCCGACACCCTCGGCAGCCTGACCGAGCCCGACGAGGTGGTCTGCCTCGCTACACCGCACCAGTTTTCCGCGGTCGGCTACCACTACCGGGATTTCTCGCCCACTGAGGACGACGAGGTGGTGAAGCTGCTCGACGCCGCGGCCAAGCGCCTGGGGAACTCGCAGCCGGCGTCCCGGAAGCCGGACGCGGCCGGCGCGGACGCCCCCGCGGAGATCGACGAGGAAATCGAGATCCCGTCGCGGGGGGTACGGCTCCAAGGCCAGCTGCATTTGCCGGTCCCCGCCCGGGGCATCGTGTTGTTCGCGCATGGCAGCGGCAGCAGCCGCCACAGCCCCCGGAACAGGTATGTGGCCGGGGTGCTCCAACAGGGCGGGCTCGGCACACTGCTGCTGGACCTGCTGACGCCGGCGGAGGAACGGAACCGGGCCAACGTTTTTGATATCGAACTGCTGGCCCGCCGGCTGTCCTCGGCCACGGACTGGCTCGTCTCACGGCGGGATACGGCCTCCAGCACTATTGGCTATTTCGGAGCCAGCACGGGTGCCGGGGCTGCGCTCTGGGCCGCTTCGGAGCCGACCGCCAGGGTCGACGCCGTCGTCTCCCGTGGCGGCCGACCCGATCTGGCCGGTCCCCGGCTCTCCGCCGTCCGGGCGCCGACGCTGCTCATCGTGGGCAGCTCCGACCGCGAGGTCCTGGAGCTCAACCGCAAGGCGAAGTCCAGGATGCGCTGCCCCAACCAACTGGCCGTCGTCCAGGGCGCCACGCATCTGTTTGAGGAACCCGGCACGCTGGCCGCGGCCGCCATCCTCGCCCGGGACTGGTTCGTCGACTACCTGCTGCCGGCCAAAACCGGTCCCCTGGCGTAGCCCGTCAGACCCCGTGCATCTTGTGGTGGCCGCCGGCGCGGTGGCGGTAGGCGTAGACCAGCAGGGCTGCGCCGGCGAGCAGCAGGAGCACCGGGACGAAGAATTCGCTGGCAGTGAGCAGTACCGTTGCCTGCAAAGCGAAGATCAGCCCCATCACCGCCAGGACCGCGGCCGGAATCAGCGGCCACTTCATCCTTGCTGGTTCCGTTGCTCCGGGCTGGCCAGTATGACCGGGTAAGGCTCCGGGCTGGCCGGGGCGGTGTTCGGGGTGGACGGGAACCAGGGACAAAGCCGCGAAGGTGGCGGCCAGTCCCAGGAACAGGACGGCGGCCACCGGCATGCCTTCCCAGGCCGGCGGGAGGGCCACCACCAGGGAAAGCGTCAGCATCACCCCGCAGGGAATCAGTGCCCACCAGTTGGCGGGCTGGCGCACGTACACCGCGCCGAAACCCGCGCCCATGAACAGGAACAGGAAGGCGCCCGCCCAGTACGCCGCAGGGCCCGGCCAGAGCTGGGTGACCAGGACGACCGCTGCCAGGCCCAGAAATACCGAGCCGGGAATAGCAGCCCACCAGTTGTCGCGGCTGCGGAAGAACAGGGTCAGGAAAGCTGCTCCGGCCGCAGCGAAAATGAGCGGCCACACGAGGGCCGCGCTGTCGAGGATTCCGAGCAGATCCAGCAGCAGCAGGACGCCGGCCGCCATCAATGCGATGCCGGCGATGATGCTGGTCTTAGCCGATTCCACCGTTTGCCTCCCGGAACCCGGCGGGCGGCGCACGCCGCCCCTGAACATTAAGGCTAGTCCCGCGGGGGCCGCCGGCGTAGGGCACAAGGGCACGGAGGCTGTCTGCCGGTCGGTTACCGGTCCCGGCCCTCGGCCCGGGACTTGATGCCCAGCAACATGCGCCGTTCCATAGTGAATTGCATGGGCTCCAGAACCGGCCGGAGGATCAGTCCCACAGCCAGGGGCGAATAGTCGTAGCGCGTCCGGGACAGCAGCCGCGTGGTGCGCTCGTCGACGGGTTGCAGGACAAATGTCCAACCGAGTTCCAGCCGCGGGCCTGCGGGTGCAACGACGGAGGACGTGATCTTCCCGGTGCGCGGATCCATGGTGCCGCCGAGACCCAGCACGGAGCCGGTCTCCAGCCGCCGGACGGGAATGCCGACGTCGGGGCCCAGCGGGATGACGTCGCCGACGTCGAGCCGCTGGTGTTCGGGCAGGATCCGGTCCGCGCTGCGCATGCCGAGGCCCGCGGCGTTCTCGAGCGCGTCGTAGCTGTACATTCCGCCTCGTCCGGCACCCAACTGGACGAGCCAGGGCCAGACGTCCGCGGCCGGTGCGTTGATGGTGACGGCACGGGTGCTCTGCATCCGAGGCGTGCGAACGAGCTCGTCGCCCGGAAGCGGCCCGGCAGCTTCCTGGGTGCTCGCACCCCAGCGCAGCAGCCGCGGCCGGACGGCCAGGACGTAACAGGCAGCGGCGGCTGCCGCGGCCAGGGCCGCCACCGGCCCGCGGAGCCGGAGGGATGCGGGGGACCGGCTCATCCGCCCGGCTGTTGTTTGCCCGAGGTGTCGCCGACCACGAGTACCGGGCAGCGGGCGTGGGCCACGCAGGCGCCGCTGACCGAACCCATGACCTGTTCGAGGAAACCGCCGCGGCCGCGCCGGCCGACCACCAGAAGCTGGGCGTCCCGGCTCTCCTCGACGAGGACCTTGGCGGGGGAACCGAACTTCACCGTCCGGGTCAGGCTCTCAGGAACGGCGCCGCCGAAGGCACGGTCCAGGGACTCGTCGACGAGGCGTTTGGCCGTCTCTTCCAGCTGGGTGGTGGTGGGGGAGCTTTCTTCGGGCAGATGGGAGGCCAGGAAAAGATCCGAGGTGCCCAGGCAGGTGACCACCTCCAGCGGCGCGCCAAGGGCACCGGCCATGCGGCCGGCGAGCCGAAGCGCCGTCGTCGAGAAGTCCGAACCGTCCACACCCACGACAATCCGCTGATCAGCGTTCATGGCCCCCAGCCTGCCCGGTCCGCCCGGCAGCGCCTAGGGCCAAAAGTCACCCGGGGCTGGGCACGGTCCGCCGCCCGCCCTAGGCTGGAACAGACCCACCACCCAACCCCGCCGATTAGGGAGTGCCGATGAGAGTTGCTGTTACCGGAGGAAGCGGAAAGCTCGGCCGGAGCGTCGTCCGGCGGCTGAGCGAGGACGGCCACGAGGTCACCAACCTGGACCGCACCGGCACGCGCGGACGCGGATTCACCGAGGTGGACCTGCGCAACTACGGCCAGGTGGTGGATGTGTTCCTGGGCCTTGAGGACCGGCACGCTGGGTTCGACGCGGTGGTGCACCTGGCCGCGATCCCGGCCCCAGGCCACGCCCCGGACGCCGCGACGTTCGAGAACAACATGCTGTCCACCTACAACGTGTTCCAGGCGGCCCGCCGGGCCGGGATCAAGAGAATTGTCTACGCGTCCAGTGAGACGGTGCTGGGACTGCCGTTCGACGTCGACCCTCCCTATGTCCCGGTGGACGAGGAATACCCGGCCCGGCCGGAAAGCACCTATTCCCTGGTCAAGCACCTCGAGGAGCAGATGGCGATCCAGCTCACCCGCTGGGATCGGGAGCTGAGCATCACCGGACTGCGCTTCTCCAACGTGATGGACCCCGAGGACTACGAGGAGTTCCCCGGCTTCGACGCCGACGCGCGGCTGCGCAAATGGAACCTCTGGGGCTACATCGACGGCCGGGACGGCGCACAGGCCGTGGCCCGCGCCCTCGAGCACGGCACCCCGGGGTTCGAGGCGTTCATCATCGCCAACGCGGACACCGTGATGAGCCGATCCAGCGCCAGCCTCGCAGCGGAGGTGTTCCCGGACGTGCCCGTGGCCAAGGAGCTCGGCGAGCACGAAACCCTGCTCTCGATCGACAAGGCCAAGCGCCTGCTGGGGTACGCTCCGGAGCACAGCTGGCGGAACTACCACCCGCTCCGCACCACTCCCACCGAAGACTGAACGCAGAAGCAACGCGGGGTCACCTCGAGCCCATCCCGGGGCCGACATGGGCCGTAGCTGACCCCGCGATTTGGCTGGCGTGGTGGGTGAGGGGGCTAGGCGGCGGGGCCGTGCTGGTGGCTGGACCAGATGTCGCCCATCTCCTCGGTGGACTGCTCCACGATCCGGCTCATGGCGGCGTGTGCCGCGTTCGCCTCGCCGCGCTGGATGGCGCTGGCCACATCCACATGCAGCTGCAGCGCTTCATGGTGCGGCAGGTGCGGCATCAGGCCGTGCTCGGTGCGCCCGGTCAGGACCTCGGTGACGAGGTTGTGCAGCTGGGAAAACATGGGGTTCCCGGAAGCCTTAAGCACTGCGGCGTGGAACTCGATGTCCAGCCGGAGGAATTCGTCGTTGTCCCCGCGCTGTCCCGCCGCCCAGAGCCGCGCCGCCTGGGAGACGAGGTCGCTGGCGGCGTCCAGGGAGGCGCGCCCGGCGGCGAGCCGCGCGGCCTGGGGTTCAATGGCGCCGCGGAGTTCGTTCAGTGCCTGCAGCTGCTCCAACCGCCTGGAGGAGGCCAGCCGCCAGCGGATCACCTGCGGATCGTAGGCGTTCCAGGCGTCTTCCGGCTGTACCACCGTGCCCAGCCGCCGTCGTGATTCCAGCATGCCCTTGGAGGAAAGCACCCGCGCGGCTTCCCGGACTACCGAGCGGGAGACGCTGTGCTGCGCCTCGAGTTCGTCCAGCCGGAGGATCGAGCGCGGCGCCAGGGTCCCCTCGGCAATAGCGAGCCCCAGGTTTTGGACCAGCACGGAATGCAGGTCAGGTGAGGACTCCGCCTTTGGGGTTTTCATAAATAAATCATACGGGTGGGGCGCAAGGGGTTGTTTAAGTCTGCTTTATTTATCTAAGATCGCTTCCAGAGCAGATGTAAAGATGCATTTGCAGCCGGCTGGACCGTGACGCCCAGCCCTGAAAACCAAGGGAGTCGTAATGAAGCGACGTTCGATCGTGCAGTACGCGGCTGTCGCCGCGGCCCTGTCTCTGGGCCTCACCGCCTGCGGCGGCGCCAGCGGCAGCAGCGATGCAAAAGCCGCCGGCACCGTCCGGGTCACCCTCGCGAACCACGTCTGGACCGAGGGCATCAAGGCAGCCATTCCGGAATTCGAAAAGTCCAGCGGCCTCAAGGTCGAGCTGACCCAGCTCGGCGAGGACCAACTCTCGGACCAGTACAACGTCAAGCTCAACGCCGGCAGCGACGAGATCGACGTCATGATGTACCGCCCGCTGCAGGAGGGCAAGGCGTTCGCCAAGAACGGCTACCTCGCCGACCTCACGTCCAAGGTCTCCTCGGACTCCGGCTGGGACTGGAAGGACTACCAGGAGGGCCCGGTCAAGGCCACCACCGCTGACGGCAAGGTCGTGGGCGTCCCGATCATCACCGAACGCGAAGTGCTCTACTACCGCAAGGACCTGCTGAAGGCGGCCGGCCTCGAGGTTCCCAAGACCATGGAAGAGCTCGAAGCAGCGGCCAAGGCCATCAAGGCTTCCTCACCGGACACCGCAGGCTTCGTGGCCCGCACCGGCAAGTCCGCCGCCGTCACCCAGTTCTCCAGCTTCCTGTACAGCTTCGGCGGCGACTTCACCGATGCCAGCGGCAAGTCCGCCGTCAACACCGACGAAGCCAAGAAGGCCTACGCCTTCTACGGCGGCCTGATCAAGAACTACGGCCCGGCCAACGTCAGCACCGACATGAGCTGGCCCGAGGCGATGGCCATCTTCACCCAGGGCAAGGCGGCCTTCTACACCGAGGCCGACTCGCTCTACAAGAACGCCACCGACCCGGCCAAGTCCAAGGTCGCCGACTCCGTCGGCTTCGCCGCGCTGCCCGCCGGACCGGCAGGTTCCAAGCCGTACAACATCCCGTCGTGGGGCCTCGCCGTCAACGAAGCCTCGGGCAACCAGGACAATGCCTGGAAGTTCATCCAGTGGGCCACCAGCAAGGAACGCACCCTGGCAGCGCAGAAGGCCGGCGTCCCCGGACCGCGTGCCTCCGTCTGGGCCGACCCGGCCGGTACCTCCACCTACCCGGCAGACCTGGCAGAGGCCATCTCCGCCAGCGCCAAGAACGGCGTCGGCCACGACCGTCCCGAGGTTGTCACTGTCGGAAAGGCCCGCGAAATCGTGGGCGGCCCGATCGTAGCGACCATCACCGGCGAGGACGCATCCGCCGCCGCTGACACGGCCCACGACGCCTTCCAGAAGTTCCTGGACAGCGAAAAGAAGTAGCACCGCGCACTTCACGCCCGATGCTCCACCCAGCCCGGCGGGGCGGCAGCCCAGCCGCCGCCCCGCCGCGGCCAGCTCTTCACTTCACCCCCGACTCCTTAGGTGAACCATGTCTGTATTGACTCCTCCCCGCAGCGCGCAGTCCCAGCCGCCGTCCAGCCGCAACGGCGGCCGGGCCCCCGGCGCCCGCGAGAACTTCTCCGCCTGGGCCAACCGGCACCGCAAGTGGCTCTTCGCCGCCCCCGCGATGATCTTCGTCGGCGTCCTGATCATCTTCCCGCTGGCCTGGACCCTGTACCTCAGCCTCACCGACTCGCAGGGTTCGGTCCGCGCCGCGTCCGAGTTTGTCGGCCTGGAGAACTACCTCACCGTCCTGTCCGACGTCGAACGCTTCTGGCCCGCCGTCGGCCGCACGCTGAGCTTCACCGGCGTCGCCCTGGTCTGCGAAGTGGTCCTGGGCATGTGCATCGCGCTGCTGCTGTGGCGCCCGTTCCGCGGCGAAAAGTGGGTCCGCGTCGCTATCCTCCTGCCGCTGGTCGCCACCCCCGTGGCCGTCGGTATGATGTGGCGGCTGATCTTCGACCCCAACATCGGCTTCGTCAACCAGTTGCTGGGCATGGTCGGCATCCCGCCGCAGCCGTGGCTCTCCGGACAGGACACCGCGCTGGGCACCACCATCTTCATGGACGTGTGGCAGTGGACCCCCATGGTGGTGCTGATCCTGCTCGCCGGCCTGACCTCGCTGTCCGAGGAGCCCGACGAGGCGGCCCGGATGGACGGCGCCAACGCCTTCCAGCGCTTCTTCTTCATCACGCTGCCCCTCATGATGCCGACGGTGATCGTGGCCATCCTGCTCCGCGGCATCGACGCCCTGAAGACCTTCGACATCCTTTACGCCACCAAAGGCAAGGGCGGCGGATCCTTCCACGAGGTGGAGACCCTCAACGTCTACGCCTACGGCCTGAGCTTCGACTACAACCAGTACGGGCTGTCCTCCGCGGTGCTGATCCTGTTCTTCATGATCATCATCGGCTCCATGTGGCTGCTGACCATGCGCAAGAAAGCGGTAAGCAAATGACCGTCCTGTCCAACACAGAAGAAAACACAGAAACCCGGACCGCCAACACCGTCCGGCCCGCGCCGGCCCCCCGCCGCCGCAAGCCCCTGGGCACCCGCGCCTACAAGACCTTCCGCGTCGCGGCCCTGATCGCCGTCGTGCTGTTCCTGGTGGCCCCGCTGTTCTGGATGCTGCTGGCGTCCTTCAAGACCAACGTGGACATCTACGACACCGGCAAGTCGTTCTTCTTCACCCCCACCGGCGAGAACTACGCCAACGTGCTGCAGCGCAACAACTACTTCGTCTTCATCTTCAACAGCTTCTGGGTGGCCTTCGTCTCCACGGCCCTGTCCCTGGTCCTCGGTGTCCCGGCGGCCTACGCGATGAGCCGCTTCACCATGCACCGCTCCGCCCTTGTGGTCCTGATGGCCCGCGTCATCCCCGGCGTCTCCCTGCTGGTGCCCTGGTACTACGTCTTCTCCAACCTGAAGATGGTGGGCGGCTTCGAAGTCCTGATCCTCAGCCACATGTTCGTCTCGCTGCCGCTGATCGTCTACATCATGATGAGCTACTTCGACTCGCTGCCACTGGAACTGGAGGAATCCGCACAGGTGGACGGGCTCACCCCGATCGGCGCCTTCCGCCGCATCACCCTGCCGCTCTCGGTGGCCGGCATGGCCACCGCGGGCATCCTGTCCTTCATCTTCTCCTGGAACAACTTCATGTTCGCCCTGGTGCTCTCGGGATCCAAGACCAAGACCCTCCCGGTCGCGATCTTCGACTTCGTCTCCTACGCCAGCATCGACTGGGGCGGGCTCATGGCGGCCGCCACGGTGGTCACCGTTCCGATCATGATCATTGCGCTCTTCACGCAGAAGTACATCGTCTCCGGCATGACCGCCGGCGCAACCAAGGGCTAGGCCACCGATGACACTCATCAGCAGGATTGAAACGTTCCTCATCGCCCCGCGCTGGCTCTTCGTCCGGATCGAGACCGACAGCGGGATCGTCGGCTGGGGCGAGGCCAGCTGCGAGGGCCGCAGCGAAACGGTCCGCACCGCCGTCGACCAGCTCTCCGAGCTGCTCATCGGCAACGATGCGCTGCGGATCGAGGACCACTGGCAGGTCATGACCAAGGGCTCCTTCTACCGCGGCGGACCCATCCTGGCCAGCGCCGTGTCCGGGCTGGACCAGGCCCTGTGGGACATCGCCGGCAAGCACTTCAATACCCCCGTGCACCAGCTCCTGGGCGGACACGTCCGCGACCGGATCCGGATGTACGGCTGGGTGGGCGGCGACGAGCCCAACGAGGTCGCCGACCAGATCAGCGCCCAGCTGGAGGTCGGTCTCACCGCCGTCAAGATGAACGCCAGCGGCCGGATGAGCCCCGTCGCCTCTGTCGCGGAGCTCGACGGCGTCGTCCGCCGCGTCGCTGCCGCCCGCGAGGTGCTCGGCGACCACCGCGACGTAGCGGTCGACTTCCACGGCCGCTTCAGCCTCGCCAACGCCCGGCGCGTGGCGCCGCTGCTGGAACCGTACCGGCCCTTCTTCCTCGAAGAGCCGGTGGTCCCGGAGAACACGCACCTGCTGCGCGAATTCACCTCGTCCACCACGACGCCGGTCTCCACCGGTGAGCGGCTCTACAGCCGGCAGGAATTCCTGCCCGCGCTGCAGGCCGGCATCGCGGTGGCCCAGCCGGACCTCTCCCACGCCGGCGGCATCACCGAGGTCCGCAAGATCGCCTCGCTCGCCGAAATCTACGAGGTCCAGCTGGCCCCGCACTGCCCGCTGGGTCCGCTGGCGCTGGCCGCCTGCCTGCAGGTGGGCTTCGCAACACCCAACTTCCTGATCCAGGAGCAAAGCATCGGGATCCACTACAACCAGGGCGCCGAAGTCCTGGACTATGTGGTGGACAAGTCCCCGCTGAAGTTCGTGGACGGGCACATCGAACGCCTGACCGGCCCGGGTCTGGGCATCGAAATCGACGAGGCCGTGGTCCGCGCCGCGGACAAGCGCGGCCACGCCTGGCGCGGGCCCGTCTGGCGCCACCCCGACGGCGCCTTCGCAGAATGGTGAATGACATGACTTCAGTGCTGACCCCGGAACTACTCCTGGCGGGAATCCGGCAGACCCGGCTGGTGGCCATTGTGCGCGGCACCGACGGCGGTGCGGCCGCGAAGGCGGCCCTCACCGCGATGGAGGAGGGCTTCCGTTTCGTCGAGATCGCCCTCACCACGCCGGACGCGCTCGCGGCGATCCGCGAGGTCCGCGCCGCCGCCCCGGCCGGCTGCTTCGTTGGCGCGGGCACGGTGCTGACCGCGCAGGATGTGGATCATGTGGCCGAGGCCGGCGGCCAGTTCATGGTCACCCCGGCCCTGGCCGAGTCGATCGATGCCTCCGCGGCCCGGGGAATCCCCGTGCTGGCCGGGGCCCTGACACCCACCGAGGCCTACGAGGCGATGACCCGCGGCGCCACCGCGGTGAAGCTCTTCCCCGCCTCCATCGGCGGACCGGGCTACCTCAAGGCCCTGCGCGACCCGTTCCCCGGGATCCCCTTCATCGCCGTCGGCGGCGTGGGGCTCGAGGAGGCGGCTGGCTACTGGCAGGCGGGCGCCGTCGCCGTCGGCCTGGGCGGACCGCTGTTCGGGGACGCCGGCTCCGGCGGGGACCTGGCCCCGGTGCGTGAGCGGGCCCGCGCCTTCGTGGCGCTTGCCGCCGAATTCGACCGCCGGACCGCCGCGGAGCGCCCGCTGTGAATCCCGATTCTGTGCTTCCCGTCCCGGGGATTCCTGAGCTCCTGACCTTCGGAGAGTCGATGGTCTCGCTGCGCTCCGCCGGGCCGCTGTCCGCCGGCGGCGCCCTGGGCATGCATGTGGCCGGGGCGGAGTCGAACGTGGCCGTGGGTGTTGCCCGGCTCGGCCACCGGGTGGGCTGGGCCGGAGTGGTCGGCGCCGACCCGCACGGCGAGTTCATCCTGCGGCAGCTGCGGAGCGAGGGCATCGCGGTGCAGCACCGGAAGGACGCCACCCGCAGCACCGGCGTGATGTTCCTTGAACAGCGCACCGCCGACGTCACCCGGGCCTTCTACTACCGCGCCGGTTCCGCCGGATCCACATTCGGCCGGGACGACGTCGATGCTGCCTTCCGGAGCGGCGCCAGGGTCCTGCACCTCACGGGAATCACGGCCGCCCTCAGCCAGGAGGCGCGGCGCGCCGTGGAGTACGCTGCCGCCCGCGCGGCCGGCGAAGGGCTGGACGTTTCCCTTGATGTGAACTACCGCAGCAAGCTCTGGTCCCGGGACGAGGCGCGCGCCGTCCTCACCCCGCTGGCCCGGTACGCGAGCGTCCTGATCGCCTCCGACGACGAACTTGGGCTGGTCGCCTCTGGCGAAGCCGCAGTCGCCGGCGAATCCGCAGTCTCCGGCGACGCCGAAGCGGCCATGGCCGCCGAACTCATCGACCGCGGCGTACGCGAGGTCGTGGTCAAACGCGGCGCTGCCGGCGCCGGGGTCCACACCGCGGCCGGCCGGTGGGAAACGCCTGCCGTGTCCGTCACCAGCATCGACACCGTGGGCGCCGGCGACGCCTTCACCGCCGGATACCTCTCCGCCCTGCTGGACGGCGAGGACGTGGCCTGCCGCCTGCAGCGAGGCGCCCTCGCGGGGGCCTTCGCCGTCAGCACGGCCGGTGACTGGGAGGGCCTGCCCCGAAGGGACGAGCTCGCACTGCTCGGGGCGACGCCCAGCGGAACCACCCAGCGCTAGGACCGGCCCGGCCGCCTCCGCCACGATTCATTTCAGACCGACACCGAAAGCCTTGGACCAACTGTGAAAATCATTGCTGCTGAAGTCTTTGTGACCAGCCCTTCCCGGAATTTCGTGACCTTGCGGATCACCACGGAGGATGGTGTGACCGGGATCGGGGATGCGACGCTGAACGGGCGCGAGCTCGCGGTCGCTGCGTACCTGAAGGAACACGTCGCGCAGTTGCTGATCGGGAAGGATCCGCACCGGATCGAGGACACGTGGCAGTTCCTGTACCGGTCCTCGTACTGGCGCCGGGGTCCGGTGACGATGGCCGCGATCGCCGCGGTGGACATGGCGTTGTGGGACATCAAGGGCAAGGTCGC